>JAZQPI010000079.1:0-34593 GCA_045628545.1 Kiritimatiellia bacterium | reverse complement strand
CGGGCGCCACAACGTCGACACCGGCATGGGCGTCGAGCGCACGGTCTGCATGATGTCGGGCGCGGCGACCGTGTACGACACGGAGATCTTCGCGCCGATCATGAAGGCGATCGACGAAATGCGCGGCGGCAGCGGCGCCGCAGCCCCGGCCGAAAACCTGTCGGCGGAGGAAGTCCTTAAGGCGCGCCGCGTGATCGCCGACCACATGCGCACGGCGACGTTCATCCTCTGCGCTCCGAAGGGCGGCGTGAAGCCGGGCAACGTTGGCGCGAACTACGTGCTGCGGCGCCTCATCCGCCGCGCGGTGCGCTTTGCGCGTCAGCTCGGCATCGCCGAGGGCTTCACCGTCAGGCTGGCCGAGGTCATCTGCGAGAAGTACAACCACGTCTATCCCGAACTCAAGGCCAACCTCGCGCAGTGCAAGACCGACCTCGAGGCCGAGGAGAAGCGCTTCAACGCGACGCTCGACAAGGGCGAGGCGATGTACAAGAAGGTCGCCGAGCAGCTGAAGGCGCACGCTCAGAGCCAGATTTCGGGCAAGACCGCGTTCAAGCTCTACGACACCTTCGGCTTCCCGATCGAACTTACGCTCGAGATGGCCGCGAAGGACGGCCTCACGGTGGACAAGGACGGCTTCGACGAGGCGAACCGCAAGCACCAGGAGCTTTCGCGGACGACTTCCGCCGGCTCGTTCAAGGCGGGGCTTCAGGACAACAGCGAAGTCGTCACGCGCATGCACACGGCGACGCACCTCCTGCACGCGGCGCTGCATAAGGTGCTCGGTCCGACGGCGAACCAGAAGGGCTCGAACATCACCGCCGAGCGCCTGCGCTTCGACTTCACCTGGTCCGAGCCGATGACGGCCGAGCAGAAGGCCGAGGTCGAGAAGCTCGTCAACGGCTGGATCGCCGACGGCATCGAGGTCACGAAGAAGATGACGACGGTCGAGGCGGCGAAGGCGGAGGGGGCGATGGCGCTCTTCGGCTCGAAGTACGGCGACCAGGTCTCGCTCTATTCGATCGGCGAGGTCTCGAAGGAGATCTGCTGCGGTCCGCACGTCGCGAACACGAAGGAGCTCGGCAGCTTCAAGATCGTGAAGGAGCAGAGCTCGTCCGCCGGCGTGCGCCGCATCAAGGCGGTCATCGGCAACATGTAAACCACGTCGCGGGCGGTCCGCGGCACCAGGAGGGTCAGACACCATGAGAAAGTTCATCCTGTCCGTTTCGTCTCTGGCGGCTGTCGGCGCCGCCGTCGCGGTTCCGGTCCCGCGCCCGGCCCTGGCCGGGCGCCTGGCCTCCGACGTGGACGTGATCGGCATCGTCCACTGGGGGCTCAACACCTACACGGACCGCGAATGGGGCTATGGGGACGAGTCCCCGGCGATGCTCGCGCCCAAGGCGTTCGATGCCGACCAGATCGTGGGCGCGTGCGCTGCGGGCGGTATTCGCGGACTGGTCGTCGTCGCCAAGCACCACGACGGCTTCTGCCTGTGGCCGACGAAGACGACGGACCACAACATCTCCAAGGCGCCGTTCCGCGGCGGCAAGGGCGACTACGTGAAGGAGATGTCCGACGCGTGCCGCAAGGCCGGCCTCCGCTTCGGCGTCTACTGCTCGCCGTGGGACCGCAACAGCGCGGATTACGGCACGCCGAAGTACGTGGCCACCTATCACGCCCAGATCAAGGAGCTGCTTGACGGACGCTACGGGGAGGTCTTCGAGATGTGGTTCGACGGCGCCAACGGCGGCGACGGCTATTACGGCGGCGCGCGCACGACCCGCAAGATCGCCGACGGCTACTACGACTTCGACACGATCTTCGGCTTCGTCCGCGCCCTCCAGCCGAAAGTCTGCATCTTCACCGAACTGCGCGATGACGCGGATTTCCGCTGGCCGTGCAACGAGAAGGGGATGCTCGACCCCGATTCGCGCGCGACGATCCGTCCGTTCGACGGACCGAACTACACGACCTACGGCAATGTCGGCGATGTCGACGGCACGGTCTTCCATCCGTGCGAGGCGGACTTTCCGCTCCGCCCCGGCTGGTTCTGCCACGAGGCGCAGAACGGGGACGTGAAGGGCGGCGAATATCTGATGCGGATCTACCTGTCGAGCGTCGGCAACGGCGGCACGATGAACATCGGCATCGCCCCGTCGAAGGACGGCCTTCTCCATGACGGCGACGTGCAGGCGCTGCGGCGCTTCCGCGAGGTGAAGGAGGCGTTCTTCGCGAAGGAGGTGCGCGAAGGGCCGTGCAACTTCGTCGTCATGAGCGAGGACATCCTGCAGGGCGAGCGCATCGTGAAGTGGTCGCTGGCGGTCAAGGGCCAGGAACTGCTCGCCGGCAAGTCGATCGGCCGGCGGCGCATGCGCACGCTGGACGCGTCCGTCGAGGCCGGCGACGTCAAGGTCACGGCCGTCGACGCGCAGGGGCAGCCGGTCCCCGTGACGGTGCGCCTCTATGCGGTCGAGCCGTCGCTCGTCGCGGCGGTCAAGGCGGCGAAGGACCCTGCGGAGACGGTCGACCAGCACGGACTCGGGGCGCGCGTGAGCGGCGACGCGAAGACTTATGTCTGCAAGTTCGAGCAGCGGATGGCGTTCGACAAGCTGCGCGTCGCGCCGGATGCGGAGAAGGTCGGCGGCGCGCCGGTCGAATTCCGGCTGTTCGCGTCCGACGACGGAGCGGCCTGGCGGCCGGTGAAGGGGGCGTACCGGCTGGACAACGTCGCGGCTAACCCGATTCCCCAGGTCGTGGCCCTGGAGGAGCAGGTCGAGACGGTTTACCTCAAGCTGGAGGCGGTCCGTACGCTCAAGGACGAGCCGCTGACGCTGCTGGGGCTGGCCGTCGCCCGTTGACGCGCGGCGGACTGCGGGAGGTTTCCTGCCGTGACGAAGCCGGCGTGAACGGCTCCGTCAGGAGAGCAGCTCCTGGAGGTCCTCGGTCGTCAGCTTTTCGACGATGGCGGCGTCGGAGGTCTCAACGGTAGCGGCGATGATTGCCTGTTTGCGGCGCTGAAGGGCGAGGACCTTCTCTTCGACCGTCTGCGAGGCGATGAGCTTGACGACATAGACCTTCTTCGTCTGGCCGATGCGGTGCGCGCGGTCCGTCGCCTGATCCTCGACCGCCGGATTCCACCACGGATCGTAGTGCATCACCATGTCGGCGCCGGTCAGCGTCAGTCCCGTGCCGCCGGCCATGAGGGAAATGAGGAAAACCGGGATCTCCGGCGTGCGGTTGAAGCGGTTGACTTCGCCGAGGCGGTCCTTGGTAGAGCCGTCGAGGTAGCAGAAGCGGATGCCGCGGCGGGACAGCTCCTCGCGCAGGACGGTTAGCTGCTTGACGAACTGGGAGAATACGAGCACGCGGTGTCCGCCGTCGATCGCCTCGTCGAGCTGTTCGAGAAACGCGTCGACCTTGCCGCGGGAGGCGATCTGGCGCAGCTTCATCAGCAGCGCCAGCATCTGGAACTTCGTCTTCGCTCCGCCGCGCCCGTTTTCGAGGACGGCGTTGTATTCGCGCTGGGCCTCTTCGGGCATCGGACAGTAGGAGATTTTCGTGAGCTTGTCGGGGAGGTCTTTCGCGACCGTCGTCTTCAGGCGGCGGAGGATGAAGGGGTGAAGCTTGCGGTGGAGCTTCATCTGGGCGGCCTCGCCAGCCGTGCCGCCTTCGGAAATCGGCTGTTCGCAGGTGAGGCGGAAGGTCTCGTAGTCCCCGAGGTAGCCGGGCATGAGGAAGTCGAAGATGGACCAGTCGTCGGCGACGGAGTTCTCGACTGGAGTGCCGGTGAGGACGAGCCGCTGGCGGGCGTTGAGCAGCTTGGCGGCCTTGGCGTTCTTCGTCTGCCGGTTCTTGATGTGCTGGGCCTCGTCCAGTACGGCGACGGCGAATTCGCGGTCGAGATAGGCGGACTCGAAATCGCGCTGGAGCAGGGCGTAGGAGGTGATGACCACGTCCGCCGCGTCGATGCGCGCGAAGTCGTCCGCCCGGTCGGGACCCGAGAGGACGAGCGTCTTGAGCCGGGGGGTGAACTTCCGCGCCTCCGCTTCCCAGTTGAGGACGAGCGAGGTTGGACAGACGATGATCGACGGCAGATGACGCGGGCTGTCGCAGCGGGGCAGGGAGAGCCACGCCAGCGTCTGGAGGGTCTTGCCGAGGCCCATCTCGTCCGCCAGCAGTCCGCAGAGTCCCGCGCTTTCGAGGAAGCGCATCCAGTAGGTTCCCTGCTTCTGGTAGGGACGCAGGACGCCGTCCAGCTCGCCGAGCGCGACGGGCTCGAACTTCGCGTCGCCCCGTTCGCGGTTGCGCTGGGCGGCGGTTTCGCGCCAGCGGGGGGCGGCTTCGTCCTCGACCTCGACCGAGTCGAGCATGTCGAGCGAGGCCTTCACGTACGGAGCGTAGACGCCTTTGACGTGAAACCAGCCGTCGGCCGTGCCGCTGCCGCCTTGGGCGCAGTCGCGGAAGACGTCATGCATCGTCTCGACGGCCGTCGTGTCGAACAGGGTGACTTGTCCGTCGTGGAGGATGTAGCTGTCGCCGCGGTTGAGCGCGGCCTGGATTTCGACGGGGGAGACGTCAGTCCCCATCGCGTCGAAGGAGTAGCGGACGTCGAAGTCCCCGCCCCGGTCGCGGACCGAGACCACCGGGACGACGCTCGGCATCTTGTCTGTCAGGGCCATCAGGCGTTCCGAGAGTTCGACAATCCAGCCGTTGCGGCGCAGGAAGGGCAGTCCGCTGCCGAGGAAGTTGAGGACGGCCTGCTGGTCCGTCGTGTAGTATTTGACGTCGCCCGTGCGGAAGCCGGGCTCGAAATTGTACTTCTCGACGAGCTTGACGGCCTCCCGTTCGCAGTCCATCGAGCGGGTGCGGCGTACGAGCGGGTCGGCGGGGTCTTCCAGCCAGACCGTGCGGTCGGGCTGGAGGGAGCATGCGGGGAAGTTCACCTCGTCGTACCAGGCGTCGATTTCGATCGAGAGCGACGCGCGCGAGCCGCCGACATAGGCGTAGAAGCGCGGCTTTATCGGCACTTCGATGAAGGATTCCTCTTCTTCTGCCGGTGTGTCCTCGGCGGCATCCCCCGCCGGACGGGACTCTTCTGGATCTGGCTCCGGCGGCATTTCCTGGACCATCAGGGCGATGCCTATGGCGACGACATGTTCGCAGATCTGACCGTAGAGCTGGTTCTTGGGGCAGGGACAGCCGGAGCGGATGCGGCCGCCGGCTTCGAGATGGAAGCTGACCGGCATCAGCCGTCCGGTGGCTGGATTGGCGATTTTCCCGCTGACCACGAGACTTTCGTCATTGTAGATGACGTCGGAGACGTCGCCTGAATTGACAATCCCAAGGGCCTGGTTGAAAACGTCCGGGCCGCCCCACTTGATCAGTTCTTCCTGTGTTATTCCGCTTGTTACCATGGTGCTGGTGATATTATACCAAAAAGTGGGGGCGCGGGGGCGGTCCCGACTGCTCGCCCGACCCGCAGATGACGGGACCCGCGACATGATTTCGACGCGCGTGCTGGGGCACGCGCCTGTACGCCGGCGGTCGAAATCACGTCGCACCCGTCATCGTGCTCTCGTGCGCCAGTCGGCTCCCACCCCACGCGCTGGAGGGTGTTTTTTAAGCGGCCGTTGCAACTTTAGAAATTGAAAGAACCACTGTACACCTACTTTCTTGACCCTCAACCCTCAACTCTCAACCCTCAACTCTTTCAAACCACTCTCCAACTCGTCACTCCAACTCCAACTGAACCAAATCGAACAATCGAACAATCACACCACTGTACACCTACACCTATCCACTACACCTTCCAACCACCAACCCTTCAACCCCTCAACTCCTCCAGCTCGGCCCAGCGCTCGACCGCCGCCTCCAGCTCCGCCTCCGCCTTCGGCAGCCGCTCGGCCAACGCCGCCGCGCGCGGCGGATCGTCCCGAAAGACCGTACCCGCCGCCAGCGCGTCCCTAAGTTCGGCAACCTCCCCTTCCAGCGCCTCGATCCGTCCCGGCAGCGCCTCCAGCTCGCGCGTCTCCTTGTAGCTGAGCTTGCGCGCGCCACTCGCCGCCTTCTTCTCCGCCCCGCCTTCACCGTCCGCCGCCGCGCGCGAATCCTCCGCCTTCACCTCTTTTCTCCCCCTGCTGCTCCCCTCCGCCTTCGGCCGCTGCTGAAGGTAGTCCGCATAGCCGCCGGGATAGGTACACACGCTGCCGTCGCTTTCCAGCACCAAGGTCGAAGTGACGACATTGTCCAAGAACTCGCGGTCATGCGAGACCAGAAGCAACGTCCCCTTGTAATTCAGCAGCTGTTCCTCCAGCAGCTCCAGCGTCTCGATGTCGAGGTCGTTCGTCGGCTCGTCCATCACCAGCAGATTGGCCGGCCGCAGGAAAAGCTTCGCCAGCATCAGCCGCGCCCGCTCGCCGCCCGAAAGCGCCTTCACCGGCGTACGCACGCGCTCCGGCGTGAACAGGAAATCGGCGAGATACGAATAGACGTGCTTCTTCACGCCGCCGACGACGACCTCGTCGCGGTCGCTCGCGATGTTCTCGCCCACCGAGAGCTCCGGCTTCAGTTCGCCGCGCAGCTGGTCGAGAAACGCGAGCTCGACGTTCGTCCCGCGCGTGACCTGCCCTTCCGTCGGCTTGAGTCCGCCCGTGAGCAGTTTCAAAAGCGTCGTCTTGCCCGCGCCGTTACGTCCGAGAATGCCGATGCGTTCGCCGCGCAGGACGTCGGCGGTGAAGTCGGAGATGACGCGGCGATCGGAATAGGCGAAGCCGAGGTGCTCGATCTTCAGCACCCGCACTCCGCCCGGCGCGGCCGTGTCGAGCCGCATCGTCGCCGTGCCCGGCGCCGAACGCCGCGCCGCGAATTCCGCGCGCAGTTTCATCAGCGCCGCGACTCGTCCCTCGTTCCGCGTCGTCCGCGCCTTCACGCCGCGCCGGATCCACGCCTCCTCCTGCGCCAGCTTCTTCGACTTGCGCTCCCAGTAGACCGCCTCGTCCGCCAGCAATTCCGCCTTGCGCTTCAGGAAGGTCGTGTAGTCGCAGGGCCAGCCGCTCAGTTCGCCGCGGTCGAGGTCGAAGATCGTCGTCGCGACGCGGCGCAGGAAGTGCCGGTCGTGCGTGACGACGAGCACCGCCATGTCCCGCTGCCGGCGGATCGACCCTTCGAGCCAGTCGATCGCCTCGATGTCGAGATGGTTCGTCGGCTCGTCCAAGAGCAGCACGTCGGGATGCGAGAGGATAGCCGCCTCCAGCCGGGCCTTGCGGATTTCGCCGCCCGAGCGCGGCGTCGCCGCGTCCGCCGCGTCCTCCTCCTCCACGCCCTGCCCGACGTACGCGACCTTCAGGCCGGGCGCACGGACGATCTCGCCGCCGTCCGGTTCGAGCAGTCCCGCCATCACCTTGAAGAGCGTGGACTTCCCCTCGCCGTTGCGGCCGGTCAGTCCGGCGCGCAGTCCCCGCGTGACCGAAAGCGACACGCGGTCCAGGACCGCCGGACCGCCGAACGCCAGCGAGACGTCCTTCAACGACATCAGAAAATCACTCATGGGCAAGGTAAACGTAGACGGGTCGGTCGGACGACAGGACGATCCTCCGACCCTTCGCCCGATTCAGGGTCGCGCAGTAGAGGTTGTCGAAGCGGATGCCGTCGAGCGGCCATTCGAGTCCGCGGGACGTCATGCGCGTCGCGGGGTCCGGCGCGAAGATCGACACTGGCGTCCCCGGACGCACGGCGAGCGCGAGCCGCTCGCGGCCCGTGCCGTCCGGCCGTCGGCCGAGCGGCAGAAAGCGTCCCGCGTCCGTGACGACTTCGAGTCCCGCCTCCAGCGTGCGGAAGAGATTGCCGAGCGTGTGGTCCTCGCGACGACCGCACGCGCCGAGGACGACCGGATCGCTCCAGCCGCGTTCGCGGCAGAGGCGGATCGCCTTCGCCAGGTCGTTCGTCTCCTGTTCGTCGACGCGCACGGTTTCGCGCGCGGACGCCGCGGCGAAACGGCAGCTGTCGAAATCTCCGACGACAACGGCGGCGCGGCGGCGCAGGCGGCGATGATAGACGTCCGCGGCGGAATCGCAGCAGACGACGCGCGCGGCCGAACGGAGGAGACGCCACGCCGCGCCGCCTTGGCGCGGAAAATCGCCTGCCGCCAAAATGACCGTCTGCATGCCGTCCCCGATGCCGCCGCGGCGGCGGCTCGTTCAGAAGTGGCGCACCCGCGGCTGCCAGTCGGCGGCCTCTTCGGGGGAGAACGCGGCGAAGCACATGACGATCAGCCGGTCGCCGACCTTGCCCTGACGCGCGGCGGCCCCGTTCAGGCAGCACACGTGCGAGCCGCGCCGACCGGCGATCGCGTACGTCTCGAAGCGGTTGCCGTTTTCGACATCCGCCACGAGGATCTTCTCGTAAGGGACGATTCCGACGGCTTCCATGTCATCTGGATCGAGCGTCAGCGAACCTTCGTAGTCCAGGCACGATTCCGTGACGGGAATCCGGTGCAGCTTGGCTTTCAACAGTGTCAGTTGCATAAGCCTGTCCGCGCCTCAGCCCAGGCGCTCCTTGATCATCTTCGGCGTCACGACGACTTTCTTCATCTTGTCGTTGCCAGGCGCCTCGTACATGACATCGGTCATCAGCCGTTCCATTTCCGCCCGCAGGCCGCGCGCGCCGGTCTTGCGCGCGAGGGCAGTGCGCGCGAGGGCCTTGAGGGCCTCCGGCTCGAACGAGAGTTCCACGCCGTCCATCGCCAGCAGCTTCTGGTACTGCTTGACGAGCGAGTTCTTCGGCTCGGTCAGCACGCGCACGAGGTCGTCCTCGGAGAGGTCCTTCATCGTGGTGATGACCGGGAGACGGCCGGTGAATTCGGGGATGAGCCCGAACTTCACGAGGTCTTCGGGACGCACGTCCTGCGGATTGAGCTCCGCGCTTTCGCCCGCAGCTCCGGCCGCATTCGGCGCGTCGGTGCCGAAGCCGATGACGTTCTTGCCCTTGCGCTCGGCGACGATCTTGTCGAGACCGCCGAACGCGCCGCCGCAGATGAAGAGGATGTTGGTCGTGTCGACTTCGATGTACTCCTGGTCGGGATGCTTGCGGCCGCCCTTCGGCGGCACGCGGCAGATCGTCCCTTCGACGAGCTTGAGGAGCGTCTGCTGCACGCCTTCGCCGCCGACGTCGCGGGTGATCGAGACGTTGTCGGTCTTGGAGGCGATCTTGTCGATCTCGTCGACGTAGATGATGCCGCGCTTGGCGAGCTCCACGTCGCCGTCCGCGTTCTGGAGAAGGTAGCGCACGAGGTTCTCCACGTCTTCGCCGACATAGCCGGCCTGCGTGAGGACCGTCGCGTCGCCGATGGCGAACGGCACGCCGAGGGTCTTCGCCAGCGTCTTGGCGGGCAGCGTCTTGCCGCAGCCGGTCGGACCGATGAGCAGGATGTTGGACTTCTCGATCTCCACGTCGTCGGTGCGGCCGCCGAAGCCGGCCGGCACCTTCGTCTTCGGGCCGGACTTGCGCTCGGCCTTCTCCGTCGCCTCCAGGCGGCGGTAATGGTTGTGCACCGCGACCGCGAGGACCTTCTTCACCTCGTCGTGGCCGATCACGTACTGGTCGAGAAACGCCTTCAGTTCGCGCGGCGTCGGAGTCGGCGGCAGCGGCGCGGCCTTTTGGGGCTCCGCCTTGGACACAGACTCCGCGATCAGCTCGTGGGCGTGCTCGACGCATTCGACGCAGATGTTGCCGTCTACGCCGGGAATAACCGACACCTCGTCCGAACTGCGTCCGCAGAACGAGCAGAACAGTCCCCCGACTCCTTTGCGCGGCCTGCTCATTTCACGACCTTGTCGATGAGCCCCCAGGCGCACGCCTCGTCGGCGGACATGAAGTGGTCGCGGTCGGTATCGCGCACGACGTCCTCGATCTTCTTGCCGGAATGTTCGGCGAGAATGCCGTTCAGGACCTCCTTGAGGCGGAGGATCTCCTTGGCGGTGATCTCGATGTCGCTCGCCTTGCCTTCGGCTCCGCCCCAGGGCTGGTGGATCATGATGCGGGCGTTGGGCAGCGCGTGGCGCTTGCCCTTCGTCCCCGCCGTCAGCAGCACCGCGCCCATCGACGCGGCCTGGCCGATGCAATAGGTCGCGACCGGGCACTTCACGAACTGCATCGTGTCGTAGATCGCGAGCCCCGCCGTGACGCTGCCGCCCGGCGAGTTGATGTAGACGTTGATGTCCTTCTTCGGATCCTGCGACTGCAGGAAGAGCAGCTGGGCGCAGACGGCGTTGGCCATCTCGTCGTTCACCTCTCCGGAGATGAAGACGATGCGGTCCAGGAGGAGGCGCGAGTAGATGTCGTACGTCCGCTCGCCCTTGCCGGTCTGCTCGACGACATAGGGGATCATGTAGTTCTTGACCATAAGCTCTCTCCCGCGCCTCACTTCGCGTTCGCCAGGATCAGGTCGATGACCTTCTTGCCGCGTTCGTCTTCCTTCGCCTCGAGCTTCTCCTCGGCGGCGATCGCGTCGATGACGTACCACAGGCGGACCTGCTTCTCGGCCTTCTCCGTCGCGTCCTTCATAATCTGCTCGCGGTTCTTTTCGAAATACTCGGCCGGCAGGCCGGTGTACTTCGCGCGCTCCTCCAGCTCGGCGAGATAGCGTTCGGTCATGCGGGCGACCTGGCACGGCGGCACGTCGAAGTCGACCTTCTTCATCAGGAGCTCGACCGCCTCGTTCTCGCGACGGACCGATTCCGCTTCGACCGCGCGCTTCTCGAGCGCCTCGCGGATCTTAGCGCGCAGCTTGTCCATCGACTCCTCCTTGATCTTCTCGACGAGCTCGGCGTCTTCCGGCAGAATCTGACGGCGGAAGGACTTGAGCGTCACGGTGTATTCGGCCTCCGCGCCCTCCAGACCTTCGGGCGCCGCCTCCTTGGCGAACTTCGCGCGCACGCCGGACTTCGTCTCGCCGACCTTCATGCCCTTGACCGCGTCGAGGATCTCGGGCAGGAAGCGACCTTCCTCGACCTGCACCCAGAAGCCCGTCCCCTTGGCGACGACGGCCGCCTTCGGGTTGATCTCGAGAATCGGCTTGCCGTCGACCGTCCCGTCATAGTCGATCTGAATGTAATCGCCCTCGGCAACCGCCTCGCCCTCCTTCGCGTCCTCGTACTTGGCGAAGGACTTGCGCATGTTGGCGACCTGCTCCTCGACCTTGTCGTCGCCGATGGTGACGTCGCCGGTGCTGACCTTGAGCCCCTTGTAGGTCGGCAGCTTGAAGACGGGCTTGATGTCGACGACCACGCAGAAGTAGCCGCCGTTATCGTCGTAGCTGATCTCCTTGACGTTCGTCAGGGCGACCTCGTCAATCTGCTCGGCCTTGACCGCGGCGTCGTAGTGGGTGCGGAGCAGCTCGCGGTTGACTTCCTCCTTGATGCCCGCGGCGAAATTGCGGCGAACGAGTTCCAGCGGCACCTTGCCCTTGCGGAAGCCGGGGAGCTGCACTTCGCGGACGAACCCCTTCTCGATCTTGGAGACGGCCGCCTTGACTTCGGCGGCGTCAAGGTTGACGGTCAACTCGATCTGGCACTTGCCGAGGTTCTTCTTCTCAGTCTTCATAAGTATTTTTCTCCATTCAGGTTAAAATTCACAACTGTAGCCTAATATTTTATCAAAAATTCAACCGTAAATGTGAAAAAAGTTTAGGCGCGGGGGCGCAAGCCGCCTGCTCGCCCGATCCGCAGACAGTGGAGGCGCGGGGGCGGGAGCCGACTGCTCGCCCGATCCGCAGATGACGGGACCCGCGACATGATTTCGACGCGCGTGCTGGGGCACGCGCCTGTACGCCGGCGGTCGAAATCACGTCGCACCCGTCATCGTGCTCTCGTGCGCCAGTCGGCTCCCACCCCACGCGCAAGGGGGTAGTTTTTAAAGCGGCTGTTGCAACTCTTATTGTTGTACGCGTGCTACCCCCGTACCGTCGGCGTCTCGCCGACGCTTTGAACGGTGGTGTGGTGGACAGTGCCTGGGGCAACTTTAGAAATTGAAAGAACCACTCGGACTTGCCTGTTTTAGGACTATAACCTCGCCGGTGAAACCATTCCATCCGGTCTTAAGTTTCGCACCAATGTCCTCAAGAAATGAATCGAGATCCACACTGAACGCCGTGTCAAGATCCTTGGTTACCCGTGTTGCCTCGTCCCCATAGCGCAACTTCAACGACGTACCGCCTTTAACGACGCCAGCGCCGATTAATTGGGCGACAATAGCATTGGAAAGCGCGATGGCAAGTTCGTTCGCACGAACGGCATCGTTGTTAGTGTATCGTGAAATCGCACGCTCAAGATTTGACTTTGAATTTGGACATCTATTCATGTTGTCTCCCGGTTAAACTCGTGCATTTCTGCTTCGGTTATGAATCCTTCATTATACGCCTTCATAGCGGCGTCCGCAATTCGATCTGCCTCTATCGCGCCTTCGTCTCTTGCCGTCCTTAGAGCGTCAACGAGCGGCTGAGAGCGAATTCCCTCGTACTGCACCAATTTGCATGGTCGCATGTCCACAAGCCGCAAATTGTTTGGCAGTCGTCTGCGGACGCGGGTGGTGGCACCGAGGTAGACAATGCCTGGATTTGTCGGAGCTAATTTCAACAGCGCTATGACGGAAGCACCGCGCAGATACGCGGATTCGCCTGCTATGGCCACGGAATGCGCATAGACGTCATTCTCCCGTGGGATGTGATGCTTGACGAGATATACCCCATATCCTTTTTTGATGAGCGTTCCTCGCTTGGCCATTGCAGGAAGTTGATGCATATCAATTCCCATGGCAACCGCCTGAGAAGTCGTTACGATTCCATAATGATCTTCCGCAAAATCCCATAAAATATCGTATGCAGTCATGTCAATAGTATAACATAATAATTAACTTTTGACAATTACACATGGGAAAATGTGTGAGGATTATGGGGTGAAAAGTTGAAAGGCTGAAAAGTTGCGAGGTTGAAAAGTTTGAGTTGGAGTCAATAGTTCGAGTTCGAGATCGGCTGGTGCAAATTTAGAAATTGAAAGAACCGCTCTCCACCTCCACCTCTTTTCTCCACCTAACGAAATCGAACAATCACACCACTGTACACCTACACCTCTGACCTACACCTAAACGAAGTTGAAAGAACCACTTATTCACCACGGAAGACGCGGAAGCTGCATCCGCAGGCACCGCGAAACGGTTGGGGAAAGAGACCCGAAAGACGATTCAACCGCAACACTACCCCTCCGACATGCGGGCGATTTGAGCACTTTTCTCCACGAGCCAGGCATTGCCGTAGTCATTGGCGATCCATTGCCTTCGGCGAAAAGTTCAAATCGCCCGCGTGGGGCGTTGGGAAATCGTGTGTCGTGGAAGCCCTGCAGGCAAAGGGAGTCGGCGACACGCGATTCAAATTGCCCAGCGCGAACGGTTTGAACAATTTCGACACGGGACTCTTGTCCATCGGACGCCGTTTGAGCGCTCGCGTCGAAATTGTGCTCAAACCGTTCGCAGGGTGGCGGGTGGCATAGGAGGGTTGAATTGTGCAAGGCGGTCTCTTTCCCCAACCGCTTCTGTGCCGCCCGAACGGGCGTTTCCGTGCTTTCCGTGGTGAAGAAGCCCCGTCAATCTGCGAAGAGATCAAGAATTTGCAACAGCCGCTTTCCAACTCCAACTCTTCACTCCAACTCCAGCTGAACAATCGAACAATTCCTCCCCTGTCCACCTCATTCCCAATTCCTCATTCTTTTCTTGCCCCAAACCCATAACAAACTGCACTTATCTGCGTGTTGATAACTGTTGATAACCGTTCACAAGATTTTATAACTTTTTTATTGACAAAATTAAAAAATTAGAAAACAGCCGTAATTATGTTAAAAACATTAAAAAATAAATATCACTATGACGCATAATAAATTTTACGGTTTTGTTTACAAGGTGTTCGCAATATGCTATAATTTTAGTGTGAAAACTAATTATGATGTTCTTGTTGTCGGCGGTGGTCACGCCGGTGCCGAAGCCGCTTTGGCGGTCGCTCGGATGGGTCTTAATACCCTTCTCGTCACCGCCAGACGCGATGCCATTGCCAGGATGCCATGCAATCCCAGCATCGGCGGACTCGCCAAAAGCCACCTTGTCTACGAACTCGATGCGCTCGGCGGCGAGATGGGACGCAATGCGGACGCAACCGCACTTCAGTCCAAAACCCTTAACTTAAGCCGCGGCGCCGCCGTTTGGGCCACCCGTACCCAGTGCGCTAAACGCGAATACACTGAACGAATGCAGGCAGTAATCGCCTCGCAACCGAACTTGGAAGTCCTCGAAGACTGCGCCATCGAACTTCTAACCGAGACCCACGACGATACAACCAGCAAGCAACCGCAAGTCTGCTGCACAGGAATCGTAACCGAAAACCACGGACCAATTCAATCCCGTAGCGTCGTCGTCACTGCCGGCACCACCCTTCGCGGTCGCATCTGGATCGGCAAAGAATGTCAGGAAAGCGGCGGCGACGGACGTCCAGCCGTCAATAAACTCTCCGACTCCCTGGCCGCGCTCGGATTCACTCTCATCCGTCTCAAAACCGGCACTCCTCCGCGCCTTAAAGCATCCAGTTGCGACTTCGATAAATGCACCGTTCAGACCGGTGAAACGCCGCGTCCGCTTTTTCATGTCGATTTAACCCCAGAGTCAAACTCAAAACCTCTCGTTTCACCGATAGAATCAGCACCCAGTGGCAAGCTCGGGGTAAAAAATGCGCCCCCGTCTTCCGCTTATGAATGTTCCACATGGAACAATTCACCGGCGACTGAGCAAGCAAATGTCCGTTGTCAGTCACAAACTGCCGCCGCGCTGAATAGTCAAACTGCCGCGCTGAAGTGTTCCACATGGAACAAATCAATTACCAAACCTTGCGTTTCACTGGTAGCGCCGGTGGATAACCGTGCCGACCGAGACGGCGGACGCGGGGCGACCGCCATACCTGATTCACACCATAATATAACTTATTCCTTGCCGGAATATCCGTGTTGGCTAACCCACACCAACCCAAAGACCCATGAAATTATCCGCTCCAATCTGGCCGCATCGGCATTGTACGGTGGTAAAATTCAGGGAACTGGCGTAAGGTATTGTCCGTCAATCGAGGATAAAATCGTCCGCTTTGAAGGCGTTGACCAGCATCATGTGATGTTGGAGCCTGAAGATGCCGCTGGAACGATTATTTATCCGAACGGTTTGAGCTGTTGTCTGCCGAAAGACGCACAGGAAGCAATGGTACATTCCGTTGCGGGACTCGAACACGCCGAGTTTCTGGCTTACGCTTATGCTATCGAATATGACGGCATAGACTCCCGCGAACTGAAGTCCACATTGGAATCCAAGCGCATTGAAGGTCTTTTCTTCGCCGGACAAATCAACGGCACGACTGGCTATGAGGAAGCCGCCGCACAGGGACTTATTGCCGGCATTAACGCAGCGTTGAAGGTGAAAGGGGAAGAGCCGTTGATTTTCAGTCGACAAGATGCCTACATCGGCGTAATGATCGATGATCTTGTCACCAAAGGGACGGACGAACCTTACCGTATGTTCACGAGCCGCGCCGAGCGGCGGCTAATTCTGCGGCAGGACAATGCCCGCTATCGTTTACTCGAAGCGGCCAAGAAAGTCGGCATTGTTCCGTCAGAAATTCTCGCGCTGCGATCACGCGAAGCCGCGGCGGTGACCGAGCTTTTGAACCGTCCGCAGCCGAAAAGGGGAGAAGACGAGGAGCAAATCATTGGCGAACTGTTAGCAAAATTCAATTTCGACCGTGATGCCGCGCATCGGGTGGTTGAAGAATATAAGATTATGCGACATTATGCTCCGTACATTGAGCAGGAGCGAATTGCCGCGGAGCGGGCGAAGGCGGACGAGCAGATCAAGATTCCGCAATGGCTTGATTATGACGCCTGCGAGGCGGTTCGGTTTGAAAGCCGCGAAAAGCTCAAGAAGTATCGTCCGGAAAATCTTGCCCAGGCTGGACGCATCCCCGGCGTCAATCCGGCCGATGTCGCCGTTCTCGCCGTCATCATCAAGCGCGGGCATGTATAGGGTTGGAGGGTTGGAGGGTTGGAGGGTTAGAGGGTTGGAGGGTTAGAGGGTTAGAGGGTTGGAGGGTTGGAGGGTTGGTTTATGGTTTAGAAAGTAGGTGGACAGCGGTGGTGCAACTCTTGTTGTTGTATGCGTGCTGTCCCCACCCGTACCGTCGGCGTCTCGCGGCCTTCGGCTGTCTCGCTACGCTCGGCTGTTACGCTTGGAACTGCGGTGTGGTGGACAGTGCCTGGGGCAAATTTAGAAATTGAAAGAACCACTGTCCACCTCAACCTCTTTTCTCCAACTAAAACTTATCAACCAATAATGTTGATAACTTGTAAACAGTTGATAACTTCTTTGTGGTGAAAAGTTATCTACAATATGATATATTGTTAGGCAGAAAATTTTAAGGCTTAAAAGAAAAGACGGTGAAGATTTCATGAACAGCGAACCACTTGAAATATGGGAGCGATCAAAGGCCATTCTCACAATGGGCCTACATTCGCCAGCAGAAGTAGAGCAGCTGGAACGCTACCTTTCGATGATTGTGAACGTCTCGCTTGAAGACGGTACGCTCACCATCACCACCTCGAACTCGTTCTCCGCCGATCTTTTGCGAGACTCCTATCAGCAGAAGATCGAACAGGCGCTCATCCTGGCTGGAGCTGACCAGAATACTCGGCTGGAAATCACTTACGATAAAACCGTCCGCACGCAGATCATCGTGCCGGAACCGCAGAGCGGCGAAAAGTCCGGAGTGAAGTCGGAGTCGAAGAAAGTCATCACCTTCACGTCGACCATGCCGCTCAGAGAAGAATACACGTTCGACGAGTTCGTGCAGGGTCCGTCAAACTGCTACGCTCACGCCGCCGCGATGGCGGTCGCCGACAAGCCGGGAACGAAGGGCTACAATCCGCTGTTCATTCACGGCGGCACGGGGTTGGGCAAAACGCACCTCATGCAGGCCATCGGCAACGAACTAATCAAGAAGGGCAGTTCGATTTCAGTCTGCTACCTTACGGCCGAAGTGCTGCTGAACGAGTTCGTCAATGCGATTCAGAACAGCACGATGGACCAGTTCCGCAACCGCTACCGCAACATCGACGTGCTGATGGTGGACGACATTCAGTTCATCGCGACTAAAAACCAGCTGCAGGACGAATTCTTCAACACCTTCCAGTCGCTTTACAATGCCGGGAAGGAAATCGTCATGACCTGCGACGTCGCTCCGAAAGACCTGCACGGATTCGAAAAGCGACTGATATCGCGTTTTGAGGGCGGCATGGTCGTCGAAATTGAAATGCCTTCTTATGAAACGCGACTGGCAATTCTAAGACGAAAGGCAGAGCAAATTACACCAACCGTTCCTGACAACGCACTCAAATTCATTGCCGAAAACATCAAGAGCCATGTCCGCGCAATGGAAGGGGCGCTTGGAAAAGTCAATGTGATGATGCGCATCAACCCAGCGCTAGATACAACTGATGCGGTGATGCGAAACCTGCTTAACGACCTGATTGAAAAAGAAAACAAAATAAAGAACATCACGGTCGAAGACATTCAGAAAACGGTTTGCGAAAAATACGCCTGCACGATGCAGGAGCTGCTTTCAAAGGATCGTCCGCAGTCCATCGTTACGCCGCGGCAAGTGGCAATGTACATTGCCAGAAAATTCACTCAAAAGGGGTTGCACGAGATTGCAAAGCAATTTGACAAGTCTCACGCGACCATCCTCCATGGCGTTAAAAGCATTGAAAAGCGCCTGGACGTCGAACCGGAACTGAAACAGAGTGTCGATGAAATTCTCCATGTCTTCGGTTACTCGATTGAAGACAAGGTGTAGTAAATTTTAAAACAACCCCGAGAAATTATCGACAGGATACTGAAGGAAAGCGAAGTTGTAAAAACAAGTGAAAAAATGTCGAAGCAGAAATGAACATGAAAAAGTTAATTTGAACCAATGAAATCAAGGGTGCGAAAGGGTTATCGACATTATCAACCACTCTACTACTACTAAAATCAATATATTAAATATCACTAGTATTTGGTATAATCGTAACTGCATCAGAAGAACACCGCAATCGCAGAGGTAAGAAAATGAAATTCAAGACAGTACGCTCAAAGTTAATAGATGGAATCAAGACCGTTCAAAACATTGTCGGAAGCAAAGGATCGAGGCCGATTCTTCAGAATGTGCTGATTGAAACTCAGGAAAAAAGCGTCCGTCTGACGACATCAGACTTTGATTTGTCAATTCAGAACATCGTCGAATGCGAGATTATTGAAAGCGGAGCGACGACATTGCCGGTCAAACTTCTTTTCAGCCTTCTTGCCAAGGCACCGGAGGGAGAAGTCGAAATCACGGTGGATGGCGATGATCAGGCGACGATCAAGGCCGGCAGTACGCGCTATCGTCTGCACGGCAAGCCCGAAGCGGAATTTCCGAAGATGAGCGAAGAAAGCGAGACCAGCGAGTATGTCATCGGCAGCGTGATTTTACGTGAAATGCTGAGAAAGACCGCATACGCGGCTTCGCAAGACGATACGCGACGGACGCTGAAGGGCGTGCTGATGAGTTTTAAGGATGCTAAGCTCACCATGGTGGCTACGGATGGACGGCGGTTGGCGATGGTTGAGAATGAACTTGAATTTCCTCAGAATTTCGAGCGGGACATCATACTGCCGTCAAAGACGGTTCAGGAACTTCAGCGCATTCTTCCGCAGGATGGGGATGTTCGTCTGAACGTATCCAAGACCCGCATGAGCGTTGATATCGGCCAGGTAAAGCTTTCCTCGAAATTAATTGAGGACACCTATCCTAACTACACGCAGGTAATTCCTACCAATGTCGAAAAGAAAATCGAGATTGACCGTCAGCTTCTGTTCGATGCGATTGAGCGCGCCAGTGTTATGACGCTCGATGCGGCCAATTCAATCCGTATGATTTTCGACATGAACAACCTGGTCGTCATTTCCTCCGCCAGCGATGTCGGCGAAGCAAAGGACGAAGTGCCGATCAAGTATGTCGGAGAGAAAATCGAGATTGTGTTCAATCCGAATTATCTGATGGATCCGCTCCGGGCGATTGACGATGACGAGATTGTCTTTCAGGTTCACGACGAGCATTCTCCTGCGATCATCAAGTGCTCGATTCCGTTCATGTATGTGATCATGCCGTTGCGCGCTGACTGAAAATGAACTTCTGGTCGCAGAATTATCCGATCATCATCTCTTGTGCGAAGGAACTTTCCCGTTGGACGGAGGTAGAGGTGGTCGACATGGGCTACAAGCCCATTGAAGTGACGGAAAACACGGTTGTCGTCCGTGGAACTATGCGCGACGTGATGAAGCTTAACCTCTGGCTTCGCACCGCGCATCGCGTCCTCGTGCCGCTCTTGCGTACGCGGTGTCGCGATATCAGGGACCTTTACGAATCGGTTCGCTCGATTGAATGGGAGAACCTTTTTGAATCCGACGGCTATTTTTCGGTGTCGTCGATCGTGCACAACTTCCGCATTCGCGATACGCGACTGCCGTCGCTTTACACGAAGGACGCGATCGTCGACCGTATGCGAGAGAAGTGTCAGCGTCGTCCTGACTCCGGGCGCGAAAACCTCGGAGCCGCGGTCTTCGTATACTGGGAGCACGACGAGCTCATCGTCTATCTCGACACGTCGGGAGAACCGCTGTCGAAGCGCGGCTATCGCAAGATTCCGGGTTCGGCGCCGATGCAGGAGACTTTGGCAGCAGCCTGCATTATGGCCATGAAATGGAACGGGAAGGGTCCGTTCTTGTCGCCGATGTGCGGCAGCGGAACTCTGGCGATCGAGGCGGCGCTGATGGCGGTCAACCGTGCGCCTGGCATTTTGAAGGGGCACTTTGCCTTTCAGTCGTTGAAAGGATATGCGCGCATTCTTCCAGGAGAGCGGGCGCCGCGCATTGCTCCGCGGCAAACCGCCGGCGCGACTCCCGAGCAGATCTGGAAGGAGATGGTTCTCGACGCGCGCGATCAGGAGTCGACGGCCGAACTGCCGCCGATCATTGCGACGGACATTTCGCCAGAAGCGGTGGAGAACGCCCATACAAACGCCATAGCGGCGGGAGTTTCAGAGTTCATTAAGTTCGAAGCGTGTGATTTCGCCGAAACGCCGGTTCCAGAAGACCGCGACGGCGGCGCGGTCTTCTTCAATCCCGAATACGGCATTCGTCTCGGAACGTACGAAGAGCTTGCGCCGGTCTATCACCGCATCGGCGAATTCATGCACGAGAAGTGCGAGGGCTACACCGGCGGACTCATCACCGGCAATCCCGACTTGGCGAGACTTGTCGATCTTTACTACAAGACCAGGGTTCCGTTTTTCAACGGACCGATTGACTGTCGGCTGTTCGTCTATCCTGGTTGCGAACTCAAAGGACACAACGAAGAATGAACTTCGAAGAATTTCTCCAGCCGCAGGCTGAACCGGCCGCTGAGCCGATCGAATCCGATGCCGTCGAAATTCCGGAGGCCGAAGAATCGGCTGCCGAGGATTTTTCCGACAACCTCGACGTCCAGAAGGCCGTGGTCGAATCGCTGGCCGAGGACAAGGCCAAGCTGGACGAGAAGCTGGGGCTTCTGAGCAAGGAGAACGAAGAGCTGAAGGCGCAGCTCGCGGAGCTGTCGGCGGAAGTCGAGGAGCTGAAGCGTCAGCTGGCGGAAGAAAAGGGGCGGCTCGGAGAAGTCGGGGATATCCTCGCCAAGAACTCCGAATCGCCGCTTTCCAACCAGGTGGCGCTTCTTGACCGCTCGGAGGAGCTGGAGGATCGTTTTCCGGGGGAGACGCGCGATCATGTGCTGGAAGCACTGCGCGCGGCGCGTGACGCGGCGGAGAAGGACGGGCGTCTCAGATGTGCGCAGGTGCTGGAAGGGGTTCTGCTCGCCAACGAGCCGAGCGGCAATCTGGCGCAGAAGCGCGCGGAGCTGGAAAAGCTTTTCGCCGAAAACGCCAATGTCATCAACGGGCAGGTCATCAAGGAACTCACCCGTATGGGCATTTCACATAAGAACGGCGAAGACTATCTGCTGACGACTGAAATTCTCCGCCGGACGTACTGATTATTACCCTGCCGCGACCGCCACATACGGCTCGCCGCAGAACGTGCAGACGGCGCCGTCATGGACTGGGGCGCCGCAATTCGGGCAGCGGTGTTCGAGCACTTCGCCGCAGACGGCGCAGAACTTGCCGCCGGCCGGATCTTGCGCGGCGCGGTCGGGACGGAGCAAGAGCCGTTCCTCGACCTGATAGGCGTGATGCGAAGGGCAGTGCGGATTCGGACAGAACCCCCGCGGCACTTCGCGATTCGCGAGGGTGAACGGCGCGGGTCGCCGCGCGAGCTTCGCTTCTGCGCTCTCCGTCAGCTTGATATCGAACTTCTTCGCCAGCCTGCCGATCACTTCGTCGTTCAGCTTCGTGCCGTCGCCCTGCTCGAACATCGAAAGCGCGGACTGCTTGCAGCCGACTTCGGCTGCAAGTTCACTCTGTGAAAGCCCGGCTTGCTTGCGCGCTTCGCGGACCTTCCTTCCGATCTCTGGACTCAGGTTTTTCAAAGCCCTAATATTATGCACTTTATTTCGCCCGTTGACAAGGGGTGAGTTATCAACATTATCAACCACTTTATCAACTTATTAACAGTTGTTTATAAAGTTGTTGATAAGTTGGAGGTTGTCAAAGGTGTGTTACTTCTTGTTGTAGTACGCTTGCTGTCCAACCTTTAAACTATCCAACCTTCAACCTCGAACCTTTGTAGGGCGTCACGGGTGCTGGACAAAGGTTTAAGGTCAGAGGTTTCAAAATTGACACACGTTGCCGTTCCAGGCGTAACAGCCGAGCGTAGCGAGACAGCTGAAGGCCGCGAGACGCCGACGGTACGGTTTTCGGTAGGGTCCGCGCCCCGCGCGGACCGCTGAGATGTGTCATGCACCGCCGTTCCAGTCGTCGGCGAGACGCCGACGGTACGGGGAAGGCCGCGAGACGCCGACGGTACGGGGAAGGCGAGCGAGACGCCGACGAACGGGCTCGCGCCATCGCGCTAAAAATTTTGCTTGCATTTTGCATTCCAAATTGGCTATAATGTTTCCAAATGGCTAATAATCTGAGATTGGGATCGGTCTTGGCATCGGTTGCGCTTTGGGCATGTTTGTGTCCTGGTGCAATCGAAGAAGACCTGTCGTTGAAATTTCACAACTCGACTGAGGTCGAAGTTGAGTACAAGCGTAAGCAGGCTCTGTCTGACTTTCCGCTGCTGGTGCGGATTTCCGCTTCCCGCATACCAAGCTACGAACCTGCACTGGCGGGTTTGCACGGTGAAAACCTTCGTTTCGCCTATGCCGAATTCGACACTGTCGGACTGACGAATGTCGTTTACGAAATCGTGCCGTGCGAAGTCGACACGTGGAATCCAGGCGGCGAGTCGCTCGTCTGGGTGAAGTATCCGAAGATGACGAGGAAGGACGGCATTCACCGTCTCTTCATGTACTGGAATCCGCGCGAGGACGTGGAAATTCCCGCGAACGATCCGTCGGCGGTGTGGAAAAACTATGCCGGCGTCTGGCACTTGAACGACGAGACGTCCGCGGCGTCCCACGCGGCTGAAAGCGCCTTCGGCGAACGGACCGCCTTGCGCGACGACGGCGCGATCGGCTCGGCCATCGCGTCGAAGGGCGTCGCGACGAACGACTATCTCATGGCCGTAAAATCCGCCGCGGTGGACAGTTTGACTAACGGCGGCTTCACGGCGTCGATGTGGCTCAACTTCAATGACCTCCCGACGAACAACATCCTCCAGGTGCTGACGCGCCAGGGCAGCGAGAACGCGATGGGCTGGGGAATTGCGCTGACGAATTCGGCCGACTCGCTCTGGATGGTGCCGGGTTCCAAGGCCTGGCCGACGAACGCGGCCGACGGACTCGAAGTCAACGGACTGGTCGGCGAGCGCGGTCTCGCTGCCGGATCTTGGCACAAGTTCGACTTCGCCTTCTCCAACGGCTGCCTCGCCGCCTACTTCGACGGCGCACGCATCGCGTCCGGGACGAACGAGGCCTGGACGCTCGATAACGGTCCCGAGGAGCTCCTCGCCCTTGGCGGCTATTCGACGACGAACTGCTTCTGGGAGGTAGTCACCGACAAGATCGCGAATATCATAGTCATCCAGGAAAGCAGTATCAAGACGAACTACTATCCTGGGGTCGTCGGACCGCCCTTTAAGTTCGAGGACATCGAATCAATCACCACCAACTATATCGACGTGGTGAGGACGAATTATTCGGAGAGGGTCTCGACGAACTTCTGGGCGCGCGGCAAGTGCGGGCTTCTGAACGCGGCGGCGGACGAATTCCGTCTGCAGTTCGGACTCCCCACCTCGACGAACATGGTGTGGGCTGAATACGCTCAGGTGGCCGACACGAATTTCGTGAAGTTCGTCAGGGCGCGCTACGACGGTTTGCTGGTCAACAGCTGGAAGGCGCTGCCGACCATGTCCAAGACGGTGTGGCGCGCAGGCGAGCGCGGGGCGACCGTTTACGTCGGACGGGCGGTTGGCGGATATTCCGAAGTGACCTATCGCAATCTTGTCAACGGCATCATCTACACCCAGCTGCCGACGGCGAAGGGAAATTACCGGGCGGAGTTCTACGTGAACGGTTCGGATGTCGGGGAAGGGGCAGAGCCATACACCGATCTCACCTACTGCATCGACTTCACCATCGAGGCCGGCATCACGACGCCGCCTATCGCCGGCGTGGGGGATTTCGCCCGCCACGCGACCTTCACCGTTACGGCGACCGACATCGGCGAACTCAAGGACTTCCCGTTCCTCGTGCAGCTTAAGAAAGATTCTCCGAAGGGCTTCTCCTACGACGACCTCGCCTTCGGTTCGGCGACGAAAGAAGACGCCTATTCGCAGTTGCGCTTCTTCGACGGCGACGGACAGCCGCTCGACTACGAAATCGACGAATGGCATCCGGACGGGACCTCCATTCCCTCCATTCTCTGGGTGAAGGTGCCGCTTTTCCGCAAGGACACGACGATCACCCTCTGCTGGAACATCGGCGCCGGCGTGCCGATGCCGTCGAACGATCCGCTGGCCGTATGGTCGGATTACCTGTCCGTCCTCCACTTCTCCGAAACGATCACCTCGAACGCCGGAACTGTCGTCTCGCACGACTCTTCGGGTAACGGCCGTGACGGCGTCCCTGTCTCCGGCAATAACAAGACTCCCAACCTCGTGGCGATGAAGAGCACGGCGGGCGTGATCGGCAACGGCCGTCAGAACGAAACGCGCAATCTCTGCGGCGGCAACGCGCTGGAGATCCGCGGCAGCGACACGCTGATGCTGGGCGAGACCTTCACTATCTCCGGCTTCTTCAAGAGGGGCAGCGAACACAAGGATGACCATGGCACAGTTCACTCGCCGGTCCTGTTTTCGCGTCGCGGAGCCACCGAGACGGAGGGCGGCTTTAGGGTGTGGTATTATAAGGATTGGGAAAAACTTTCGGTTTCTGGAGGAGGAACTAATACCATTACAACCACAAAGATATTTCATAGTACTGATAGTGGAGATTGGCGTCAGACCGCCGTTATCTATGATGGTGGAGATGATGGAATCTATGGCGATGGACGCAGTACGGTCTACGGCGTGAAATATAAGGATGGGGCTGAGACTTGGCAGGTTTCAAGCTCATCTAGCAGTGCTGACGACTTTGCTGCCTCCGAGAACGGCAAGCCGCTGCGCTTCGGTGACGATGCCGAATCCGGGACGGCGAACTACACCTTTAACGGCCAGTTCGACGAATTGCGCATCCGCCCCGGGAAAATATCGAAGGGATGGTTCACGGCGGAACATTACCAGGTCCGTGAGACGGGCAAACTCTACAAGTCCGCCGCGGTTGAGAAGGTCGAGATCACGGTCCAGAACCGGTGGAAGCGGCTGCCGTCGCTTTCGGCGCAGGTCTGGACGGTCGGTGACGAGCCGGCGAGCGTTGATCTGGGCGAGACCTTCGGCAGCAATGCGGGGGACGCGAACATCGTCGTCACTTACTACGACCGTCGGACCGGCGAGGCCTACGAGGACATGCCGAAGAAGGCGGGCGAGTATCGTGCGGTCTTCGCGTTCAGGCAAACGGATAAGTGGTCGGAAATTTCCGCCGAGGTCAACTTCCAGATTCTTCGGCCGGACGACGTGCCGCCGCAGCTCGCGTGCGGCAGCGACCGGGTGCTGCTGGCCAATGACGACCTGTCGTTCGCGGGCGCGGAGGTTTCCTTCCAGAGTTACGATGACAACGTGGAGGGGTGGGGTCTTCCTTACTGGCGGCATATGGACGAAAACGGGGATATCGACGATTCGAATGACGACTACCTCTCCTTCTCGCCCTTCTTCAACATCTTCCGCGGGACCCATCACGAATACCTTTCGGCGGAGGGAGAGCGCCTGTGGGGACTTATCCACGTCCGCTTCGGCAACACGTTCCCGAACGCCTGGAACTATCCTGGCCAGCGTGGCGCGGAAGGGCTGTCGCCGGATCAGAACTATCTGCCGTGGAATCCGTCCTCGATGCGCATGCTGGGCTATCTCGGCTATGAGGTCGGGCAGTTCCACGAATACGCCGGCCAGCTCCTGATGCGCAATGTGGAGGGTGCGGCGATTCACTCCTCCTGCTATAAGGACGGCATCGGCACGGTGTATTTCGACGCGGTCAACGGCTGGACTGACAACGTCACCAACGAGGACGGCACGGCTTGTTACGTGCTGCGCCTCCAGGTGGCTACGAACATCGACAATTCGGCGGAGGCGCCGTACGACGGCAAGCTTTCTTCGCCGAACATTGGTTGGAATCCCTACAACGGGGCCGACTGGCATGACGTGGAGATGGGAGTCGTTCGGCTCGTTGAAGGCGATGTGAAGGAGCGCTTCACGGCGCGGAGTCTCGAACTGAAGGCGACGACAGGCGGACGGCTGGACGACTTCTACCGTGTGTACGCGAAGGTTGACGTGGCGGTGCCGGCGCGCTTCCGCATTGTCCGCGAGCGGATCGACCAGCGCTACCGCTTTGATCCGGACGCTGGAGCGCTGATCCTCATCGACAACGTGATCTGCTCCAAACCCGCAGACCGCGTCCTGCTGGCGCCGTACGGCATTTACGATCCGTCGCGCACTTACAAGCAGCTTCTCGGCCGGGAGGGGGCGTTCGAGATTCCGTTCCCGGGGGCTGGCGACGTGGTGAAGCCGCGCGCGAAATGCGTGAACCGCGACGGCGACGAGGTACCGCCGAGTCTGGTCACGGCGGCCGCGGTCCATTACCGCTGGCGTTATCTTCAGCAGCGCTTCAACGACTGGCGGACGGTAGAGCTCGATCCGCAGACTTTGAAGGGCCGTTCGACCTTTGCGCTGCCTGGCGCGCCCGGCGACGTCGAGTTCTGGTTCGAGTGCAGCCAGAACGGCGGATACTACCGTTATGTCGACTATTCCGGCGCGGATTTGGGAGTGCCGGGCTACAGCGAGGCGGTTCTCTCGACCACTAACGGCTATGACGGCGTGACGGCCGACTGGTTCTTCCGGCTGCGCGAGGGCTTCAGCGACACCGAGGGCTACGACCTGGTGGTGCGCGAGCCGATCCCCTGGTATCGGGGCGGCGGCTTCAAGGAAGTGCGCCGCTATCCGATGGAACTTTACGCCGGCACGAGGTGGCGAGCCTACTATCCGACGCCGGAGGATATGTCGGAGGTCACCGGCGTCTATTTCCGTGTCGAGCGCCAGAACGAGCAGACGCAGGGGGCGACGAAGTTCGCCTACAACACCAACAGCCTCTACTCCGCCGACGAGGTGCTGGAGATGCCGTTCGCGACTCAGCTCTTCGAGGGCGGGACGAACGACTGGCTGCTGGTCCCAGTCGATGCCCAGACCGGCTATCTGCTCTTCCAGCTCGACGATGCGACGCGCGGACTTACGATCGTCCATGCGGACTACCAGAACTTCAACGACTGGCACGATGCCGCAGGCAAGGTCTTCGTCGGCACGTCGGCCGACACGAACGACGTGCGCATGAGCGGATCCGGAGGCAGTACGCGCGAAATCAAGGGCAATTTTAAGGATCGCCCGAATTCGGAGTCGACGAACGAGGGGTACTGGAACGATAATTTCAACATGCGGGCCGGTTCGACACGCGACATCAACGAAATGTTCCTGAAGACGACTAACATTTGGAACTTGGGTAAGGGTTGTTACGTTTGCGCCTACTATGACGATTACGAAATCACGGACAGGGTTGAGGGGGAGCACCTTCACGACTGGGAATACGCCTACAAGATGAGTGGGCAGGGCGAGGGCTATCTGGAACTCATCGATCCTGGCGTCAAACCGCGCGGCGTGGAGTCCGTGGAATTCTGCGCCCGCGTTGCGCAGGACGTTGACTTCGACGCCTTTGCGGTCTACGACGGCGAGGATGTTACCGGCGGTAACCCGTCGAAGATGCGGCAGTACACCTTCCGCACGCTGGCGGCGTTCGACCTGGAGGAGAACAAGGGCTTTACGGGCAATGCGAGTCTCTCGCTCTGCGCGTTCTACCGCCCGGGGCGCGGGTGTTACGAAGCGCGTTTCGAGCAGATTCGCGGCATCTATTCGCCTGGGAACGCGAAAGATGCGAAACCGAGCGTCTACGGTCCCGGCGTCACCAACGCCGTGCGACTGGTGCTCAACCGCTGGAATTCCCGTCCTGAGGGCGGCTATGACATCACGACGCTCTACTGCGTGACGAACAACATGAATGTTCCGTACAAGGACAGGGAGCGTCCGCCGACGCCGTCGCGCACGGACTGGTTCCTTGACAATATGCCGCAGTCGACTCCGACGCGCTTGAATCTGATGGGCTTTTTCATCACGGCCTACACGAACAGTTACGGCGACGCCTGCATTTTGGCCGGTGTCTCGCCGAAGGGCATGAATGGCAATGTCTACGAGCCGGGATCGCCAGATAAGCGGTTTAACGGCGCGCATTGGTATTGCGTCGGGTGCATCGACACGAACGACAACCGGCTCGTTTCTGGAACGTTTGGCATGCAGGCGGCGAATTGCGACGGGCGCTTCTACCGGCCGACGGCCTCGAAAGAGCCGATTACGTTCGAAAAAACATTTGAGAAAATGCAGGTCGCATGGGTGTCGGGTGAGCCGACTACTGAAGATACGCTGAAAGACTACTACATTATGAGTTTCGTGAATGATACCACGAAGAAGGTTGACGGGTGGTTTAAGCGCACGTGGAGTAGGCTAGAGCGCGGCGATGCAGCCCAGTTCGGACCGAATCCGTTCTATCAGTACGGCATGGACGACGAGAAGCAACGGCGGACCGTCAACTTCCCGGACATGAGGGATCTTTCGATCAGCGTACCTGGCGGAATCGCCATCAACGAGGACGACTGGATTTTCCATCCGGCGCGGATTGAGGCGATGGATACGGACAATGCTCCCGGCTACTTTGGCTTCCAGGCCGCACCCCCGTCGCAGGAGGTTCAGATTTGGCTCGCGGATATTAGCGAATCGTCTGAAGGCAACTGGTCGGTGAACGAGAGCGCCTGGCAGCTGGCGGCGGTTTGCTCGGTTACTAATTTCGGTCCCATCGCCTTCGACCCTGAGAAGCTGTCGCGTACCTGGGGGTCGAGAAGGTTCAACTTCTATCTGACGGACAACAAGGCCGTGCGGCTCAGGTCCGGCGGCAGTCTGGGGGACAAGTTCAGCAATTCCATCGTCATCGACAACGTCGTGCTGCGCCAGTGGCGCGGTGAATTCGAGGATTACTCCGGCAAGCAGCACGATGCCATCACCGGCACTTCGGCGTGGTTCAAGAACGGCAAGCTGCAGCTTTCCGCCAAGCGGACGCGCAAGGGGCCTGCTGATGGTGCTTCTACTGACGACCCGTGTTCCGTGCGCGGTCCGCTTTTCGACGGTGAAAATGGCCGCGGCCTGGGCGTCGGCTTTGTCGGCGTCACTTATTCCAATATCCAATTCGCGGACTGGCTGGGCGATGTTCCATTCCTGTTGGTGCAGGTGGCGGATGGGGTTTCTGATCGCAACTTCGGGAGTCTTTCGCAGTGGGTTGACCGCAAATATGATACATGGACGAACGTGGCGGAATATACCGTCAGTGACCTGAAGAAAGGGATGGATGCGAAGGGTACGGGCACGCTGGAGGTCCACGTGTCCGGTTTCCGCGGCAAACCGACCATGGCTCGCGTCATCGTCAACCCGTACATCACCGACGCGCTTTACAACAGTCAGCTGCCTGCAGCGACGAATACGCACTGTTTCTGCTCGATCGACATCGAGGAGGTGAGCTTCAAGGACGAGCCGTCGCTGGACCGCGGCTGCTGGTGGGGCTGGAACATGCGTACGCTGGGTGACAACCTTGACACCGAGCGGCGCATGTATCTGCCCGACGCGCGCATTCCGGTGACGCCCGGATCGGGGCTTTCGCTGGCGCTCAACAACTCCACGACGATGGACATCGACACCGACGTCGTCGCCATGGACAAGACTGCCTACGAGAAGAACAAGCCCTTCGTCCAGTCGCCGTCGCTGACGAACGCGGTCGTCGGCGAAATCACGTTCAAGGCCCGCAAGTACGACGGTTCGCCTTCGTCGCAGCCGGCGGAGTTGAGGCTCTACGGGGCGGATCGCGATACGCTTGACCACAACCGCATGTGGAAGGAGCTGGACCACTTCGTCATCTCCAACACGGTTTTCGAGACCTTCAGCCACAGCTGTACGCAGGGCGAGACGTATTGCGCGTTCCGCCTGGCCGTCACGGGCGTGGATACCGTAACTGGCGGCGAGCCGCCTCAGAACTGGGAGGAGTATTATCGGGAGACGTACAATCCGGCTCCGACATGCGGTGAGAAGCCGGTGCGCGTGCTGTTGGACGAGATCGTCGTCAGCGAGGCCATCAAGGCGAAGATGGGCTTCCGGAACGTCGGCGCGTTTCGCAACTACGACTATCTCACGGGTGTGAACAACGGCGAGGTGCCGAACGTGCCGAGCCGCAGCGAACAGCCGCTGGTCGGCGAGGCCTGGGGCGTCCAGGCCGAAATCTACGCCATGACGATGGCCGAAGACGTTGACCTCACGCGCGAGCCGCGAGTGTGTCTCCACTGGTATGTCGGCGAATATCCGTGGGGCTACAGGAACTGGAAGGACCTTCCTGACGCGCACAGCGGCTGGATGTCGCGCGCCGAGACCGCCGAACCCAATCGGATGGTCTACCGTTCGAGCTACATCGATTCGCCGGCGGCGGTCGTGTCGATGAGCCGGTCGGCGCCGACGATCGTGCAATATATACTGGAGGTCGAATACTATGTGAAGGACAAGGACGGGCGCACTTCCAGAACGACGGCGTGGCTCTCGCCGATGGGCGGCGACTGGCGTCGTCCGGAATGGTACGCGCCGCTGAACTTCAACGCCGATCCCAATTACGGTGCTGGCATCGCCAAGGACGCGGTGGCTTACTGTGTGCTGGAGACCGTCTCGCCGGGCTGGGCGTGGATTAACGAAGTCAATATCATTTCTGAATATTCCGAACAGTCGCGCTGGTTAAATTCGGATGAATACTGCCAGTACATTGAAATCGCCGCGCCGAACGACGCGGACATGACGGGATGGAAAGTCCAGATGCTGACGGAGGGCGGGGTTTACACCGACGTCACGACGAACACGCTGGCGACCTTCGGCTCGCCGATAAATGGGTTGCAGGGCACGAAGGACAAGGGTTGGGCGAGAAATATGTCGTTTTTCGTGATTGCCAATAACGAGGCGCTCGTGCGCGGAAACCTCAGTCGCGACGAAGGAAGTTTTGACGGATCCTGGCAAGCTGACGATGCTCCGTCGAGCGTTATGAACCACGAATCGCTGGTTATCAGCAGTACGTATCCGTTCGGCTTGCGGCTGGTCAGTCCGGCCGGCATCGTCTACAGCGAAATCGTCACTTGCGGCACGAATCTGCTGGGGTCGATTCTGAGTAATTATTCGATGGACAGGATTGCAAATGTCTTCAACCAGTACGGGGGCAAGAACTTCTTCAATGCCGGATCGGATAACGGCGGCGTAAGCAATTCGCTGAGCAAGATCGAAAGCAGCATCGAAAAAGATGACGAGCCCGCGAACTGGCATAACAACATCGAGAAAACGCCAGGCCGCATCAACATCGGCCAAGAGGATCATATACCGGAGAATCATCCGACGCCAAACGGCGAAAGCGTCATCATTTACGCCAGCATCGATAATGAGGTCGGCCATCTGCGTCAGTTTGTCGGCGGACTGGAGGAGCCGACGAACACGACGCAGATTCTGGCGGTCAAGCGTGACGACGAGGGGACGAACATCGTCTATTATGCCGACCCCTGGTACGAGCTCGGGAGCGTGACCGAAAACGGCGTCGAGACGGAGAGTGAATTTGTCCCTGTGCCTGGCCAAAAGCGGGCGTGGTCGGTGACGGTCGGCGTGGGGGCCGAGAAGTCGATTAACGTCAAGGCGACGGCGCGGGTCGAGAAGAGTCTGCGCGACCTTGGGGCCGATGAAAACAACGTCTACACGCCGGCGCTCGTCGACTGGCTGACAAAAGGTGAGACGAAGAAAGGTCCGTTTGAAAATCCCGAAGGAGGCATTGCTTTGGCGGGCTTCCGTCCGTACGGAAATCCGCATGTTGTCACTAATCTGACGCTGACGCAGATGTACTGGCTGGACATTGATCCGACGGCGTCGAACTTCGTTTTTGAGGCGGGATTTGTCGACATTAATCAGAAACCGATTCCGATTACGAATAGAACGGACTACACCGAAATGCGCATCTTCATGATGATTACCAACGAGACGGAAAATACAAAGTCGAAGTATTATCAGAAGTGCTGGTCGCCGTACATGCTTCGCGGGCAGGGGTTCGAAGAGACCTCGCAGGAGTATGAGAACGATTCGCCATGGGTGTGGACGAACGAGACCTTCCAGGTGTGCGGGTTGTTGGTGAATGGTCAGACGAGCATCGATAACAAGTCGAACTGGCTGCCGCTCAGATGGTTCGTGTTCCATGAAGATTCGTTCTACCAGGAAGATGAATACGATGATGGGGCTCTTGTAAACAAGCGCTTTACCACCCGCATCAGCATACCTGATCCGCTGACCTCGCCGAAGTCGCCGGCCTGGGGTGCGGGGTGGCACGACTGGTATATGAAGAACGGAGAAATACGGGTCCCGATCTACTTCGGGTGGCAGATTGATTCGACCTTCCTGCCGTTCTCTGCCAAAGTGCTCCTTCAGGAAAATGATGCGGATTAAAATACCCCCTTGTCTTCCATTGGGAAAAATGGTATACTAATAGGCGTTTTCGGATTGGGGCTGTAGCTCAACTGGATAGAGCATCAGACTACGAATCTGAGGGTTGTGGGTTCGACTCCCGCCAGCCCCGCCAGTTCGAAAGCGCCAGATTGCGGGGTGGAGCAGCCTGGTAGCTCGTCAGGCTCATAACCTGAAGGTCGTTGGTTCAAATCCAGCCCCCGCTACCAATCTAAAATCTGGTCTTTGGCTTCAAGCCCTTGTCGGACGGTAGCGCAGCCTGGTAGCGCGTTTGCTTGGGGTGCAAAAGGTCACGAGTTCAAATCTCGTCGGTCCGACCATTCAAACTTCCGCTCGAGGGCGGGAGTTTTTGTTTTTTAGAGAGTGGATCAAAAGAAAGGTGGTAAGAGAATGAATATTCGAATGATCACGGGTTTTACTGCAGTTGCGGTTTCTTGTCTGTGTGTGCAGGCGAAGGTTGAACCGTATGGTATTCTTCCGACGGCGGCGCATTTGCCGTACCAGGAACGTGAGATCATGGCGATTGTCCATTGGGGACCGAATACGTTTACCAATGTCGAATGGGGATTTGGCAATGTGCCGGCGGAGAAGGTGAATCCCGATCAGCTTGATCCCGAGCAGTGGGTGGTGGCGATGAAGGCCGCGGAGATCAAGTCCGTCGTGCTCGTCGCGAAGCACCATGATGGATTCTGCCTGTGGCCGAGCAAGCTCTGTCCGGATGGATATTCGATGGCGAACGCCGGTGGTCGGAACAAGGGTTTCGATGTCGTGCGTGCGGTGGCCGATGCGTGTCGGAAGCATGGACTTAAATTTGGCTGCTACGTGTCGCCGTGGGATCGCCACCAGGCCAACTACGGTACGCCCGCGTATGTCGATTACTTCCACAACCAGTGGCGTGAATTGCTCACCAACTACGGCGAAATCTGCGAGATCTGGCTCGACGGCGCCAATGGCGGTACGGGCTGGTATGGTGGCGCGAATGGCGGCAAGGGCGAGCGGCGCTCGATTCCGGCGGGCTACTACCGCAAACCGCAGCTGCTGCAGATGATGCACGAACTGCAGCCGATGGCGCTGGCCTTCGGTGGACATGGCAACTGGTCCACGACGTGGTGCGGTACGGAGAGCGGCTATTCGCCCGAAACGTGGAAGTACGTGCGAAAGGGCGAAGACGGCGGGATGTATTGGACGCCGTCCGAGAGCGATACGCCGTTCCGCCAGCAGTGGTTCTTCCATCCAAATCAACATCCGAAATCGCTTGCGGTTCTGGTGAAGGCGTATTATGAGTCGGTTGGACGTGCTGCCGTTTTGAATTTCGGCATTGCGCCGGATACGCACGGACGCGTTTGCGACGAGGATGTGAAACAGCTCAAGGCGTTCGGCGACTGGGTGCGGGCGTTCAACGCGGTTGACCTGGCGGCGGGTGCGGTGAAGACCGTGACGGGAGAGGGACTCGACCAGACCATTGAGTTGAAGCTGCCGAAGGTCGTGCGTTTCAACTGCTGCGATCTCAAGGAGGAAATCACGCTGGGACAGCGCGTGGTGAAGTTCGACGTCGAGGCGAAAGTCGAAGGCGAATGGCGGCATCTCGCGTCTGCGACGACAATGGGGTATCGTCGGATCGTTCGGTTCGATCCGGTCGAGTCCGATTGCGTGCGTGTGCAGGTGAAGGGCGAAGCCGAGCCGGTGGTCAAATCCATCGCGTTGCGTTTCGGCAAGAGCGTCGATGCAGAACGTGGCATGGCGGACGATGCCCTGTCGCGCAGTCTGTGGAAGCCGCTTGAGTCGAGCGTACCCAACCTCGAGACGGTGAAGAATGTCTTTGACGGTCGGGCCAATACGCTGTGGCATTCCCACCCGATGTCGGGGCCGTTGCCGCCGCCGCAGTCGTTTGCGATCGACTGTGGTAAGACGGTGACGATCAAGGGCTTCGACTATCTGCCGCGTCAGGATGGTTGTCCGCGCGGGCTGACGGATGGCTATGCGTTCTACACCTCTGACGATGGAAAGAACTGGACGCTGCGTGCCGAAGGCGAATTCGGCAACGCTCTGGCCAATCCCGTGCGTCAGCGAGTGACGTTGGCACAGCCCGTCAAAGCGCGTTATTTCAAATTCGTCGGGACGCATGCGGCAAACAACTGCAACCACGTGGCT
>JAZQPI010000078.1:0-13049 GCA_045628545.1 Kiritimatiellia bacterium | reverse complement strand
CCAGTCGCAAGATGCTCTCGACGATCTGCTCCGCCGACTGCCGCGACACCTCTCTCCCGCACTTCGGACAATGCGCCGTGGCGATCGACCCGTAGAGAATGCGCAGGTAGTCGTGGATCTCGGTGACGGTCGCGACGATCGAGCGCGGGTTGCCGCTCGTCGTGTGCTGCTCGATCGAAATCGCCGGCGAAAGCCCTTCGATCTTCTCGACGTCCGGCTTCGCGAGCCGGTCGAGGAACTGCCGCGCATACGCGCTCAGACTCTCGACATATCGCCGCTGCCCTTCGGCGTAAAGCGTGTCGAACGCGAGCGTCGACTTGCCGCTGCCCGAAAGCCCCGTCACCACCGTCAGCGAATTGCGAGGGATCGTCACGTCGATCCCCCGCAGGTTGTGCATCTTCGCACCCGTGATGACGATGTCGCCCATTCCCCTCTCAGCCGCCGATCTTGTTCAGGTCAAGCGCAAACAGGTACTCCGGATTCGACTTCGTCCGCTTGAGCGAATTGAGCACCGACTTCATCGCCGACTCCGGGCCCGCCGAGGCGAGCACGCGCCTCAGGCCCCAGGTCTTCTCCAGCTCCGTCGGATCGAGCAGCAGATCCTCCTTGCGCGTCCCCGACTTCTCGATGTCGATCGCCGGATAGATGCGCTTGTCGGCCAGACCGCGGTCCAGCACGATCTCCATGTTGCCCGTGCCCTTGAACTCCTCGAAAATCACTTCGTCCATGCGCGAGCCCGTGTCGACGAGACCCGTCGCGATGATCGTGAGCGACCCGCCGCCCTCGATGTTGCGCGCCGCGCCGAAGAAGCGCTTCGGACGGTGCATGGCGAGCGCGTCGACGCCGCCCGTCAGAATCTTGCCGGAATGCGGCTGCACCGTGTTGTAGGCGCGCGCCATGCGGGTGATCGAGTCCATGAGGATGATGACGTCGCGTCCGTTCTCGACCTGGCGCTTCGACATCCCCAGCACCATCTCCGTCACGTTGACGTGGTGCTGCGGCTCCTCGTCGAAGGTCGAAGAGAGAACCATCGCCTTCGTGTTGCGCTGCATGTCCGTCACTTCCTCGGGACGTTCGTCGATGAGGAGAATGATCAGCAGCGCGTCCGGGTAGTTCGTCGAAATGGCGTTCGCGAGCTTCTGCAGCAGAACCGTCTTGCCGACGCGCGGCGGCGCGATGATGAGCCCGCGCTGGCCGAAGCCGATCGGCGTGAAGAGGTCGATCACGCGCGTCGAAATCTCCTGCGGATCGGTCTCGAGGATGATGCGCCGCGTCGGGAAGGTCGCCGTCAGGTTCTCGAAGTGGATGACGCGCGCGGCGACGGACGGCTCCTTGCCGTTCACCCGCATCACGTTCCCGAGGCAGAAGAAGCGGTCGCGGTCGCGCGGATCGCGGATCGGCCCCTCGATGATGTCGCCCGTCCGAAGCGCGTGCCGGCGGATCTGCTGCTGGGTCACGAAGACGTCCTCGGGATAGGCGAGGAAGTTGTTCTTCGCCGAGCGCAAAAAGCCGTGGCCTTCGCGCACGATCTCCAGACAGCCGCTCGCCAGCACCGCGCCGCCCTTCGCCAAATACATGCGGATCGCCGCGAAGATGAGCTCGTGCTTGCGGTACGTGCCCAGCTCCTCCGGATCGGCCCCGGGCATCATGCGCTCGACGATCTGCGGCGCCGGCCACGTCTGGATGTCCGCCAGCCGGTACTCGGGCAGGTCGGGATTGCGGTTCGGATTCGCCGCCGTCTCGGGCTGGGCCGAGGCCTCCTGCGTCGGCAGCGGCGCGTTGAGGAGCGGATTCACCGACTCCTCGCCGTTCGCTCCGCGGATCGGCGAATTGTTCTTCATCGGCCCGCCGTTGCCGGGCCCGCGGCCGAACTTGCGGTGAAACTTCTTCTTCGGGCCCATCGGACCCGGCTTCGGACGCGGTGCGGCGGCCTCCCCGGACGGATTCACGACTCCGGCGAACACATCTATCTCTTCTGCCATTTTTCCCTCGAACTGATTTCGTTTGACCTGTTTCACTTCACCCGGCGCAGCCACTCGACGAACTCCGCGACGGCTTGCCGCAGTTCCGCGGGCGTACCGTCGTTGCGAATCACGTAGTGGGATCGGGCGGCCTTCACCTCGACCGGCAGCTGCGCCGCCATCCGGGCTTCGGCCTCCTCCCGCGTGTAGCCGCGGGCTGTCATCATCCGGCGGACTTGGACCTCCGCCGATGAACTGACGCAACATATTATATCATATTCCGCGTCCCAGTGGGTCTCGAAAAGCAACGGAACGATCACCAGCCGCAGCGGGCCTTCCGCCGGCGCCGCCGCGAGAAACGCCTCCAGCCGCGCCTTGACGAGAGGGTGGATGCGCGATTCCAGCTCCCGCCGCGCCGCCGCGTCGGCGAAGACGACCTTCGCCAGCCGCCGCCGCTCCTCCGGCGGAATCAGCTCGTGGACGACATCGTCAGCGTCCAGAGTCTCCACCCCCGCCGCGTTCAGGAATTCCGCCACCAGCGACTTGCCGCAGGCGATTCCGCCGGTCAGGACGATCCGCTTCAGAGCGCCAGCTCCCAGAAGCGGACGAACTCGATGGGATCAAGCTTCGACAGCTTCTTGTAGATCGTGATCCAGCAGCCGACCTTGCCGGCCGACGTCGGCACCAGGTACGCCGTCCCCGAAACCGACACCAGCTTGCCGGTGCCGTCCATCAGCTTGCCGGCCACCGTCACCTTGCCCGAAGTCGCGACCTTCAGCTTGAGATACTCGCCATCGACCAAGGACTCGTCCTCCAAGTCGTAAGTCGTGGCCATGGCTTTCGGAAGTGTTCCGTAAAGCTGCTTGAGACAGTCGCTCACGGCCTCGATGCGGTTCAATACTCCGCCGGACGCGACCAGCTCGGTCTGCCATTGCGGATACGTCAGTCCGTCAGGACGCGCCACCTCGCGGAATCCGGACGCTTTCAGCGTATCGACGTACTTCACCTTGCCGATCTTCGACGCGGCATTCAGCCAAAATTCAACGCTTTCGCCATCAGTCCCCATCTCCGCAAGCGACGGCGCGGAGAACGACACCTTGCTGCCCATCCGGTAGTAGCTGCCAGAGACCTTGCCGGTCTTGGCGACCGTCAGCGTAAACGCGCCCGCATGACCGTCGGCATCCTCGGCCAGTCCGCGGCAAGTCGTGCCGTACGGCACGAGGGGAAGGGCGTAAACCTCAACGCTGAAAGCGACCGAACCCGTCCACTTGTACTTGTTCGAGGCCGTCAGCGTGACGGTCTTCGCCGCCTGCGCTTTCGTCGGCACACCCGTGATCACATAGGAATATGCCTTCGTCACCTTGTTAGTCAGCGTCTTGACGAGCTTGAGTCCGGTCGGCAGGCCCTTCGCGGTCAGCGTCGTCGCCACGCCGTCCAGCCCCGAAAGCCCAAGTTCAATCGTCTGCTGCACGCCGGCGCAGAAGGAAAGCGCGTCGCCCGGCTTAATCTCAGCCCCGCCCGCCGAAACCAGGGACGGATGGATGTCCAGTCCGTCCACGCCGGGTCCGCGCCCCTGGTCGACGACGAACGACACGTCCTTCGTCACGCCCTTCGTGTTGGTCTTGTTCTTAGCCAGCAGACGCGACGTCCACGTCCCCGGCTTCGACGGCGTGCCGGCAATCGACCACCGCCCCGTCACCTTGTCCTTCGCCAGCTTCAAGCCGCTCGGCAGCGATTTCTTGACGGACAGCGAAAACGCCGTGTCGGTGCGTACGCGCACCTCAAGGTTGGTCTTCACGCCGGCCGTCAGCAGGACGGCGTCCGCGAAGTCGATCTCCAGCTCCGTCGCCTCGCTCTTCGGCAGGAACTTCGCGTAAACCTTAACCGGCTCGACATCCGCCACCGGGTAAGAGAGACTCGCCGCCAGGAAGTCGCCAGCCAGCGGCTGCGTGTACCCCGCGTCGAAGAACCAGCCGCAGAAAACGTAGTCCTTCGCCGCCGTCGCCTTCAGCGTCACCTTCTTGCCGACGGCGTAATAGCCGCTCCCGCTCGCCTTGCCGCCCTCGCCGGCGAAAACGTCCACCTGCGTCTTCGCGCTCGAATCGTCCGGAATGTAGAAGCGAATCGTCCGCTCCGCCGTCTGCGGATAGCTGTTCTTGGCGACGAACTTGACGTCGAATATCCCGGACTTCTTCACCTGCCCCTTCAGATAGTATTCCCCGGCGGCGTTCTTCTTCAGCGCAAGGCCGGACGGCAGTCCGCTCGCCGTCACGGACTTGAGCGGCCACGAGGACTTGACGGCGAAATAGGCACCGACCGTCTCCTCCGCATAGGTCTTGTAGGGGATCGTCACGGGGTCTGCCGTCTGGATGATTTCAAAAGGACCCGGCGTGACTTTCACCGTCAGGACTTTCTCGAAACGCTCGTAATTCGCGGACTCGACGCGGCAGCGCACCTTGTGCTCGCCGACCGTGGTGAAAGCCGGCGGTTCGGCGGTCCACGGTCCGGCAGCCGAAGCCGCATAGGCAACCGTTCCGGCGTAGGTCTCCGCGAAGAAATTCGAAATCGCCGCGGCATCCACCGTAACCGCCCGGCCAGTGTACTCGACCTCGACGTCGAAATCCGGAACCGTCGACGGATCAATCGCCGCGCGGCGGATCTCCAGCTCTCCGTCCGCCTCGACCATGAACGCCACCTCGGGGAAGTTATCGTTAAGGTTGCGGAAGTCCGCCCACGACAGTCCGAAGCGATATACGCCAACGGCACACCCCGTCACCGCCGTGCAACCGTCACAGACAAAGTCGTTCGCCGTGTAGTGCGGATTGGAGATCGACTTGACGTCATAGCCCTCGACCGTGTGGTCCTCGCCATCGTACGCGACCGACGCGGAATGTCCGCGAACGATGACCGTCACCGGTGCCGGAGCGCGCACCAGGACCTTCGCCGAACGAGTGTCGTCCTCGTGATTCGCATCCCCGTCCACCTTGAAATACTGCACGTACTCGCCGACATTCGTCACGGCCTGCGGCTCGTCGTTCCACGGACCTTCAGACGACCCGCCGAAGCTGACGCGCGTCTCCTCCACCCCGTAGGCGTCCGCGATCTGGGTGCGCGAAAGCGCATGAGGACCGCCGTCGTATTCGGCCGACACGTCGAAGATGTCCGTCGTCGGCTTGAGCTTCGCCTTAAGGATGACGAGCCGCCCGTCCGTCACCTCGAAGGTCGGCTTGAACTCCGGATTGAGGTTCTTGAAATCGGCCGCCGTCATGCCGAAGGGATATTCACCGGCATCGGTCCCGACGGCCAGCTCGCACCCCGTAAACGAAAAATCGTCCTCAAGATAAAGCGGCGAACTAGCGGTGACGGTCTTACCGGACGCGACATGCTCGGCCCCGTCATAGACGTTTGTGACCACCGCGCCGACGACCGTCACCGTGACCGGCTCCGCATCCGGCTCCCAGCGCAGATTCGAAATCCAGGCGCGATTCAAGGCCAGCGACGACGCTTCAACCCACGGCTCAAATGCAACTTCGCACGCATTCCCGCACCTCATGGATAACGTCTGGTTCGGCCAATCCGAACGATGGCCGGACGGAACGTGTGCTATGGAGTACGGCGTATCGACTTTGACTCTAACCTCCCCGCTCTCCTCATCAACGTCCATTGCCCAATTAAAGGACAGGTCGCCAACGCAAGGGACATAAATCAAAAGGAAGGAATCAAGACTGCCTTCGCCGTCGATTTCGCCGCTGCGCAATGTCGGACGGCCGTCGTACGTCAACTCGCTTTCCGTCTCCTCGCACCACGGTCCGATTCCGGCGGATGCCGTCGTGTCGAACGCCAGGTCGTCAACGCCCAGCAGTTCGTTGAACCGAACGAGCGACCAGCGCGCCTTCACCGTCATATTGTCACGGACGACCGTCCGCTCGCGAACACGGCAGACCGTGTTGCTCGCCGCGTCGTACCACCACTTGACGGCATAGCCCTCGCGCGGCGGAGCCGGCGGCAGAAAGCCAAGTTCGGATCCCTCCAGGATATTCGTCACCAGCGGTTCGAAGCCTTCGCCGAAGTCGAAGGTCACCTTCTTCAGTTCGGGCAGCTTTTGCCAACGGGCGTAAAGGACGTCAATGTCGTCATACAGCCACTGGCCCACGACGGCATAGCCGTTCGAGCCGTAAATCTGCTCGCCGCCGTCCGTAAAGTAACCTTCGCAAGCATAACCGGCGCGAACGGGCGGCTTGATGTGCGGCGGCGTCTGCGTGTAGGTCATCGTTACGCCTTCCGTGCCGTTGCTGCCGCCGGCGAAATCGAGCTTCACCTCATATTGCCGCGGGGTCCACACCGCAACCACAGTCTCGTCCGCCGTCAGCAGCACTTCCTCGCCGTCCTTGACAGTAATGCCGCGATACTGCCAGGCCGACATATCGTAGCCCACGCGATCAACCCGCGGCAGCCCGCTATAGGTCGCCCCGCGCTGGAACTTAAGGGAGGCAGGAACGGGCAGGTCGTCGCCGGGGTTGAAGGAGAGCCAGAAGAAACGCCCGACCTTCTGCTCGCTCCATTTCGCGAGCAGTTCGGTCACATAGTGTCCGCCGTTGAAGTCGTCGTAATAGCTGTTGTCGTCAACCGTCACTTCGCTTCCTGACGCATTGCGATAGTACCAGCCGCAAAAGGTGTAGGAGATGTCGAAGCCGTCATCGACCGTCGGCTCGCGCACCGCCTTCGGCAGCTTGCCGTTCGCGCTCCAGAGTTTGCCCCAGGTGACCTCAATCGAGGTCGGGCTGACGCTCCCTGGCGCGGCCTTCAGCTCGACCTTGCCGGTGTAGAGCTCCCATTTCGCATACAGCCAGACCGTATCGTCCTCATCGGTCGTCAGATTCAAGACCTTGTCGTTGTCATCGAAATCTACCTCGCCGCCGGGCAGCCGGCTCCAGCCGATGAAACGGTAGCCGCGCCGGGTAAACGAATTAGGCGTCAACGAAGCCTGCTTGCCGTACGTACACGACATCGGCTGCATCGACCCGCTTTCCTGTCCGTCCGCGTTGGCGTCGAACTTCACCGTGTAGGGCACGCCCGTCCACTTCGCCTTGAAGACGGGGTCTCGGTCATCCCCGTCCAGCTCGATTTCATCTCCCGGCTGAACCGTCGACGAACCATACGTCCAGCCGCCGAACTTATAGCCGGGATACGAGAAGGTGCAGTCGGCCACGGTCGTCGAATTGGTGAAGACCACGACCTGCTCTTCGCCGGGAGCGCCGTTCGGCTGATAGCGGGCGGTGAACTCCCAGTCCGACGAGCACGTCTGCCAGAAGAGCGGCTCACTCCCATCAGACAGCATTTCCTGGTCCCAGCCGTTCTGCTTGACGGCCGAGGCCAGCGACTCCGGCGTCGAGGCGACGAAGCTCTGGACATCGCCGGCGTCGTCGTTAAAGCCGACATAGCCGTAGCGCCGCACTTCCGGCGCACCCTTGCACGTCCGCTTGAACGACGCGGCCATTCCCGACGACAAGTCCTGAAGCGGGCGGTGCAGCGCATAAAGGACCTGTCCGTTCTTCGGCACCTTGAAGCTATAGTTCGACCACGCGCCCGTCTTCGTCGCGCCCTTCACCAAAATACGGTTGCGCGATTCGCGCGTGAAGGTGATGCCCTCGTTCGGCTTCGAGGTGTAAACCGGCTCGTCGCTGTCCGGACCGTAGATGTAGTCCGTGACGAGTTCCTGCTTCGCCCCGGCAAAGGGGACATAAAACAAAACGGTGGCCGCGAGCGCGGCCACTGTCTTGCCCAACTTGAATTGGTTTTTCGTCATTAGTCCTCCACCGCCGGGGCGCTCTTCACCTCGGCTTCAGCATTGACATCGTTGCCACCGATCGTCACCTCGCGTCCGCGGACGTCGACGAGGCGCGTGGTCACGAAGATGAGCAGGTTGCGCTTCGAGGTCCACTCGGAGTGGCTGCGGAAGAGCCGCCCGATGAAGGGCAGGTCGCCGAGGAACGGCACCTTGTCGTCCATCGCCTTGCGCTCCTCGGTGATGAGGCCGCCCATGACGATCGTCGCGCCCGGATAGATCGAGATGTTCGACTCGATCGAGCGGACGTGGAAGAACGGCTGTTCCATCGGCGCGTCATAGTAGGTAATCGTCGACGAGGCCTTCTGCATCGAGTCGAGCGAGGTCGTGACCATGTTGTCGAAGAGCGTCGTCTTGAGCGCGTCGGTCAGCGTGACCTGGAGCGCCTCGGCCGCCAGCACGAGCGAGTCGATGACCGCGGCGAAGTCGAAGCCGCCGTTCGAGCTGTTGCCCGTGAACGGAATCTTCATGCCGTAGTTCTTCCACTGCGGCTCGTCGACGACCTGCGTGCTCAGCTTGAGGTCGATCAGGTTGCCGTCGTCGGTCAGCGTCGGGGTGACGTCGAGAATGACGCCGACTTCGCGCATCGTAAAGCTCTGCGGCTCGACAACCGCCAGAATCGCGGAGCTGCTGCCGCCCGAACTGTTGCCGCCCGAGCTGGAGGAGCTGGACTGCAGCTGCACGTCGTAGTCGGTCGGGTAGATGTACTCGGTGACGACCTTGATGACCGCCTCTTCGCCCGGACGGGTCAGCACCTTCGGGGACGAGAGGAGGTCGGTGTCGCTGCGCTGCGAAAGCATGTGGAGGATCATCGAGAGGTCCGCGTTGCCGAGGAAGGCGTTCACGCGCATGAACTGGTCGTTGATCGACTTGCCCTCGCCGGCGATGTGGTTGCCGAGCGTGGAGAGGTAGCGGTTGTTCGGACCGTACTCGGCGCCGCCGCCGAAGGCGTTGAGGCCCGCAAGACCGTCCTTGAGCGCATTCCCGTACATGTCGGTGCGGCTCCAGACGTTCTTGCCCGTACCCGTGATCGTCGTCGTGGTCTGACGGGCGTTCGCGTAGGTATTGGCGGCTGCGCCGCCGCTGCCGCCGGGAATGACGACCTGCGTATCGGAGATGTTCTTCGACGTCGTCCAGCCCTCGGTAAAGCCGCCGTTGCGCTCGAAGCCCAGCTTGTTCGCGAGCCAGCCGCCGCCGATCGTGTAGTCGCTGTTGAGGATCCACTCGAAGCCGAGGGAGTTGAGGTCCTCCTGGCAGACTTCGACGAAGCGCGCCTCGATCTCGACGAGCTTCTGCTCGGCGTTGAGCTCGATGAGCGCCTTCTCGAGTTCGGCGAGGTTCTCGTAGGTGTTCTTGACGCGGAGCTTGCCGGTCGCCTTCATGAAATAGATGCTGCTGCCCTCGGGCCACTGTACGCCGAGTTCGCTGAAGACGCGCTTCCAGTCCTGGTCCTTGCTCCCCTCTTCATCGTCGTCGCGGCTGCGGGAACCGTTATTGCTGCCAAAGCCCGTACGCATCTCCTTCATCTCGCTCGAGACCGTGTTCATCTTTTCGGAGAAGGCCGACATGACCGGGTAGCTGCGCGTAATCATCTCCTCGGAGGTCATGCTCTTATGCATCACCATCACGACCGGACCGCGCACCTTGAACTTGTAGTCCACCGAATCGCAGACCAGCTTCAGCGCGTCGTAGAAGGAGATGTCGCTCGCCGTGATCATCGGGATCACCGGCACGCCGGACGCCCCGGACGCGGCCGAATCATCCTCTGCTTCGGCGCCGAAGTCGCTGCCGTCATCCACGGGCGCAGCCACGTTGTTCAACGGCGTCGGGGTCTTCAGCACGAAGTTGAACCCGCGCTTCTCGACCGGAATCTCCGGATTGTCAAAGTCTTTCGACGCGCCGCGGAAAAACTCGACGGCGTCGATGATCGTGGCCGGCGGCTTGAACTGGATGGTCGGCAGACGGATGTCCTTCATCCGCTTGATGATCAGCTGCTCGTGAGCGCGCTCAGGATCCTCGCCGAGCGGACGCTTGACCGTCGTCGCCGCGACCTCGTCGATCTCCCGCACATTCGGAGCGTAGACCGGACGCCACTTGCGGCCGACCTCGTCGATCATGCCCTCGCGGGTCACCTCGAACTCCTCGTCGAGAATCGACGCCTGCTTCTTCAGAATCGCCTTGCGCAGCCGCAGCGCCTCCTTGTTCCACGACTCCTTCGCCAGCACGCGCTCGCACTCCTCCTGCGCCTTGTCCAGCTCGTTCACGGCCAGCAGCTGACGCGCCCGCTTGAGCAGCTTCTGCGTCCGCGCACGGTTCTTCTTGAACTCCTCTTCGTTGCGACGATGGCGAATGTCGTCGTCAAAAACGTTGTTAGCGTTCGGATCGTCCACAGCCTGCCACGCGACGAGCTTGGCGTCGGCACTCGGATGACCGAGGTCGCGCGCCTTCGTCATCAGCTTCTTCGCATAGCTGCGGCGGCCGTTCTCGTACTCCGTCAGCGCGGCGTCATAAAAGCACTTCGCCCGACCCTCGGTGCACTCCTTGCGGAACGCGGCCGTGCGCGGGCTGTCGTTCAAAAGCTTCCCCGCCGCCGTATAATGACGCGCCGCCTCCAGCGGCTCGCCGCGCGCAATGCAGTTACGCGCCTCGCGGATCTCGCGCTTAGCCTCGGCATCGTACGCCTGACGGCGCAGCTCCTCGGTCGCGCGAATGTTCTCCAGCAGTTCGGAATCGGCACCGGCCAACTTGGAAGCAACCGCCGGCGCAGCCTCCTCGGCCTTCTCCTCGACCGCAGGCGCAGCTTCGGCAACATCCTCCTCGGCCTTCTCCTCGACCGGCTCTTCGGCCGCCTCGGCAACAGCCTCCTCGGCCTTCTCCTCGACCGGCTCTTCGGCCGCCTCGGCAACTTCCTCGGCCTTCTCCTCGACTGCAGGCGCAACTTCGGCGACGGCCTCCTCGGCCTTCTCCTCGACCGGCTCTTCGGCCGCCTCGGCAACTTCCTCGGCCTTCTCCTCAACCGCAGGCGCAGCTTCGGCAACAGCCTCTTCAGCCTTCTCCTCAACCGGCTCTTCGGCCACCTCGGCAACTTCCTCGGCCTTCTCCTCGGCCGCAGGCGCAACTTCGGCAACTTCCTCGGCCTTCTCCGCGACCGGCTCTTCGGCCGCCTCGGCAACTTCCTCGGCCTTCTCCTCGACCGCAGGCGCAACTTCGGCGACGGCCTCCTCGGCCTTCTTCTCGGCCGCAGGCGCCACCTCGGCAATCGTCTCCGCGATCTCTGGTTCAATCTCCTCGGACTCAGCCGCCTCGACGGATTCAGCAGGCGCAGCGGGGGCAGCGGCCGGCTTCGCGTCTTCTTTCGCAGAAGACGCTTCAACCTCAAGGTCATTGAGGAGATCGTCAAGATCGTCTTGCGCAAACGCCAAGGATCCGATTGCTCCGAGAGCCACCACCGCGCTGACTGCGGCCAGATTCCTGAAGGTCATCATAATTACCTCTACTCCTTAATTTAAAATTATTATACCTAAATTTTCGTTATTGTTCAAGGGCTTCAAGCATTTTTCTTTTCGCCGTTGAGAGATTCTCCAGCGATACCTGCGCCCCCTTGCCGACACGTTTGATGTCCGTCACCTTGTACTTTACGCCGTTCAATTCGAAGGTCTGGCCGACGACGACGGTGTAGGTCTGACCTTCGCCGCGGCTGAAGACGAGCTTCGCCTGAACGTCGACGGCCTGATGCTTCTTGTCGCCGACCGTCAGCTTGAGCTTGCGGCCGTCGGCCTTGCGGACGACCGTGGCGGTCGAGGTGTCGACCGTCTTCGTCTCGCCCTTGCCGCCCTGGATCTTCACCTTCTTATCGCTCTTCTCGTAGCTCTCCGCGAACCAGCCGGTCTTGCCGATCTGCTCGCCGGTGACGACGGAATAGACCATACCCAACTTGCCGTAGTCGTTGCGCATCTTGGGATCGCGGAAGAAGAAGCGCACACCGGCAGGAATCGGCGACGCCTTCTCGAACACGAACGGCAGCAGCGTCTCGTCCAGCGGCAGCATCAGCTTGAGCGCATCGAGATCGTCCGGATGCGAGGCCTTGTCCGTGGGATCGGTCTTCGCCAGGAACTCCTCGAGGTTCGTGTAGCCGTCGCCGTCCTTGTCGAGCGCGGCGTCGGAGTCGTCGCGCGGATTGAGACCGTACTTCGTCTCCCACTCGTCGGGCAGCCCGTCGTGGTCGGTGTCGTACTCGACCTTCGTCTCGCCCTCCGGCGCCTTGCCGCACGCCAGGCAGGCGTTCGTCGTCGCGACCCGCGCCACATGGCAGAACGCGCAAAAGACGCGCATCTCGCTCGCCAAAAAGCTCTCGCCCTTTTCCGGAACGGCCTTGAGCGTCGGCGGCTTCTTCAAAAGCTGAGAGACCGCCTGATAGGCCGAAAGATCGGCCGGCTTGACCCCGGTGTCATCCGCCGCACGCTTGCTCCCGACCTGGGCCACCTTCTCGGCCACGAAATCATCGGGGTCGGTGCCGAAGGAGCCGATGCACATCACCACGCCGAGCACCAGCACGGCCACCGCCACGCCGAGCGCCAGCCAATCGTAGTGGGACGCGAAGAAATTGGGCTTGTCCTTACGCGAAATCATGGTCATTCCTCCTCTTCGGCCTCGTCGGCAGCAGTCGGCGCAGCCGCTGCGGCCTTGGCGGTCTTGAAGTCGTAGACGCGCACCGTCAGCGACACCTTCATGTCGGGCAGATTCTTCGGATCGGTGATGATACCGCCCTTTGCCGCCAGGGCCTCCAGCTCGGCCTCCTTCTCGGCCTCGGCCTTCTCCGTGCGCGCCCCGCCGCGACGCCCACCGCGACGGCCGCCGATCTTCTTCTCCTCCTTGCGCTCGCCGCCGAGATTCTTGGAGATCTCGTCGGACTCCGTCAGGAAGGAGAGGTTCTCGGCGACGATGAAGCGCGAATCGGTGGCGAAGGCGTTGAGCGCCTCCACGAGTCCGCTTGGCCGCGTGAGGAAAGTCACGTTGAGCGTCGTCATGTCCGGCTTGAGGGCCTCGGCCTCGGCGGACGGCTTCTTGGCGCCCTTCGCCGACCGGCCGCCCCGGCGCGGCTGCGGGGCCTCCTCCGCCGCCGGCTTCTCGCGCTGGACCGTGATTTCGGAAATGCCCGACACCTCGGCCTTGATCAGCAGGTCGACGACCCGGACGACATCCGCCCACTCGCGCTGCAGCCGCGGCAGTTCGTCCGCCGGCGG
>JAZQPI010000077.1:0-28348 GCA_045628545.1 Kiritimatiellia bacterium | reverse complement strand
TTCTGTCGATGGGAAACATCTGAAGGTCGACTGCGGCTTCGGACTCGACCATTCGAAAATGCTCAGATGCACTTTTGCTCAGATGCTCAGATGCCGAGGTCGGTCAAAACCGCGCCAGCGGTATTGACTGACCGAGTACGTGTACGGGCAAATCGCGTTTGTCATTTTGTCGTTGGTTTGGTATAATTGAAGGCGTGGATTTTTTCAACAAATTAAACACAGAATTGAACGGATAGGAGAAATGAACACAGTACTCGTTGGCGCCCAGTGGGGCGATGAAGGCAAGGGCAAGGTCATTGACTTCCTGACGGAGGAGGCCGATGTCGTCGTCCGGTTCCAGGGCGGCTCGAACGCGGGGCATACGGTCGTCGTAGGGGACAAGAAGTACGTCCTCCACCTCGTCCCGTCGGGCGTGCTCCACAACGGCAAGCACTGCGTGATCGGCAACGGCGTGGTGATGGATCCGTTCGACCTGATGAAGGAGCTGGAGCAGGTCGAGAGCTGGGGCTTCGAGCTGAAGGGCCGCTTCCACATTTCCGAGCGCGCCCAGATGGTGATGCAGTGGCACCGCGCCATCGACCGCGCCGAGGAGGCGGCCCGTCCCGAGGGGCAGAAGATCGGCACCACCGGCCGCGGCATCGGTCCGGCCTACGCCGCGAAGGTCGGTCGTTACGGCATGCGCGTCGGCGACATCCTCAAGCCCAACTTCCTCGACCTCGTCCGCCGCCAGGTCGCCGAGGCCAACCGCGCGCTCAAGGCGCTCGGCGCCCAGCCGATCGACCCCGAGGAGATGGTGCGCCTCTACACGCCGATGGTCTCCGCGCTGCTGCCGTACGTGACGGACACGATCCAGTTCCTGCACGAGAACCTCGAGGCGGACAAGTCGATCCTCTTCGAAGGGGCGCAGGCGACGATGCTCGACATCGACTTCGGCACCTATCCCTATGTCACGAGCTCCAATCCGACCGCCGGCGGCGCCTGCACGGGTTCGGGCGTCCCCCCGCGCGCGATCGACCGCGTGATCGGCGTGCTGAAGCTCTACACGACGCGCGTCGGCGAAGGCCCGTTCCCGACGGAGCTCCTCGACGACGACGGCGAGACGCTGCGCCGCCGCGGCGGCGAGTTCGGCGCGACGACGGGCCGTCCGCGCCGCTGCGGCTGGTTCGACGCGGTCGTCGCCCGGTATGCGCAGCGCGTGAACGGCATCGACTTCTGGGCGATGACCAAGCTCGACGTCCTCGACCAGTTCCCCGTCGTCAAGATCTGCACCGGCTACCGCCGCGACGACGGCTTCGTCTACACGACCTTCCCCGCCGACCTCGACGCGCTCAAGCGCTGCACTCCCGTCTACGAGGAGCTGCCGGGCTGGCAGTGCGAGACCTCGAAGGTGACGGACTATTCGGAGCTGCCCGAGAACGCGAAGGCGTACGTCAGGCGCGTCCTCGAACTCGTCGGCGGCAAGCTCGGCGTCCTTTCCGTCGGGCCGGCGCGCGAGACGACGCTCAGGATCGGCATCTGACCCGGCTTATGGACGTGCGCGGTTCGCTACGGCATCTGGCCGTCATCATGGACGGCAACGGGCGATGGGCCAAGGCGCGCCATCTGCCGCGGCTCGCCGGCCACAAGGCCGGCGCGGACGCCTTGGACCGCGTCATGCACTACTGCAAGGAGTCGGGGATCGAGTTCCTCACCGTCTACGCCTTCTCGACCGAGAACTGGAAGCGCAGCAAGGACGAGGTCTCGGGCCTGATGCGCCTCCTGTCCGCGTTCATCCGCTCGAAGGAGAAGGAACTGGTCGAAAACGGCGTCCGCTTCCGCGTGATCGGCCGCCGGAGCGACCTTTCCGAGAAGCTCCAGCGCGAAATCGCCGCGCTCGAGGAGCGCACGCGCGGCGGTTCGTTCACGCTCGTCGTCGCCCTGAGCTACGGCGGACGCGACGAGATCGTGCGGGCGGCCGAGCGGCTGCTGGCGGCGCACCGCGGCGCACCCGTGACCGAGGACGATTTCGCCGCCTGCCTCGACACGGCCGACATTCCCGACCCCGACCTGATCGTCCGCACTTCCGGGGAACTGCGCTTGTCGAACTTTCTGCTCTGGCAGGCGGCTTATGCGGAATTCTATTTCACCGACACCTACTGGCCCGATTTCGATCGCGCCGAGTTCGACAAGGCCCTGACGTCGTTCGCCGGGCGCGAACGCCGCAAGGGCGGGAGGCTGAGCTGATGCAGGTTATGAGAAGAGTGGCGACCGCGTTGACGACTGCGACCCTGGCGGTGCTGGGCATCATTTATCTGCCGCCGGTCGCGGTGACCGCCGTGCTCGTGGCGCTCGTCGCGCTCGTCCAGCTCGAGTTCTACCAGATGGTCTCGCGCAAGTACGAGGTGCTGGCCGTCCCCGGGTTGATCGCCGGCGTGCTGACGACGTGCCTGTTCTGGCTCCCGGACTATCTGCGGTCGCGCGGGGTCGATCCGATGGTCGGCTCGTTCTCGCTGGACGACGCCTTCGGCTACGGTGCGATCCTCTCGCTCGCGTCCGTCTGGCTGATCGTCCTGTTCGGCCGTTTCGCCGCGCCGCTTTCCGCCGCGGCCGTCACTTTTCTCGGCTACCTTTACATTCCGCTCCTCCTGACGCCGCTCGTGCTGCTGCACGCGCCCGATGGTGGCGTGTGCGGGTGCTGCGCGTGCGAGCTGACGCCGCAGACGCCGCCGGGCTGGGTGCGGCTCCTTTTCGTCGTCGCGGTCGTGAAGTTCTCCGACATGGGCGGTTTCGCGATCGGCAAGGCGTTCGGGCGCCACAAGCTCTGTCCGTCCGTCTCGCCGAACAAGACCTGGGAGGGGCTCGCGGGTTCGCTGGTCGGCGGCGCGGGTCTGGCGCTCGGCTTCATGCCGCTCACCGGCTATTCGCCGCTGAAGTCGCTCGCGCTGGGACTCGCGGGCGCGGCGGTCGGGACGCTGGGCGACCTCGTCGAAAGCCGCTTCAAGCGCGAGGTCGGCGTCAAGGACTCGGCGACCTTCATGCCGGCCGGGCTGGGCGGCTTCCTCGACATGTTCGATTCGCTCGTCTTCGTCCCCGCGGCCCTCTCGCCGTTTTTGTGAGGACGCGGCGGAATCCGCAACTCTTTTACGACCTGTCAAGATTTCAAAGCGCACAAGGAAAGGAAAATGCAGATGAAAGCCCTACTGATCGCCGCCGCCGCCGTCGCCTCGACCGCGCTCTACGCCGCGGACACCGCCGCTCCCGCCGCCGCCGTCAACGACTGGGAGAATCCGGCGGTCAATTCGCGCAACCGTCTGCCGGCCCGCACCTTCACGCTGCCGCTGGCCGACGAGGCCGCCGCGTTTACGGACGAAATCCTCCCGCAGTCGCCTTACGCCCTGTCCCTGAACGGCGGCTGGAAGCTGTCCTGGGCCGGCAACCCCGCGCTGCGCGTCCTCGACTTCTGGCAGACGGAGTTCGACGATTCCAGCTGGGACGACATCGACGTGCCGAGCTGCGTCGAGCTGAAGGGCTTCGGCTCGCCGGGCTACACGAACATCAACTACCCCCACTCCAAGAAGTGGCCGAAGATCCTCGACCGCGAGACCGAAAAGCCGGACTTCAACCCCGTGTCGAGCTACCGCCGCCACTTCCTGCTGCCGTCCGACTGGGAGGGCCGCGAGGTCATCCTGCGCTTCGACGGCGTCGGTTCGGCCTACTATGTCTGGGTCAACGGACAGTCCGTCGGCTATGCCGAGGACTCGAAGCTCGCCTCCGAATTTGACATCACGCGCTTCGTCCGTCCCGGCGACAACGTGCTGGCGGTCGAGGTTTACCGCTGGTGCGACGGCAGCTTCCTTGAAGACCAGGACATGTTCCGCTTCTCCGGCATCTTCCGCGACGTGACGCTCTGGTCCAAGCCCAAGGACGGCATCTGGGACTTCCAGGTCTGCACGCAGGTCGATCCGAACTACCGTTCGGCCCAGATCCTCGTGGCCGGCATCGAAGGCGACTGGACGGGCACGCTCTACGACGCGGACCGCAAGGCGGTGGCGACGCTCGGCCCCGGCCGTCGCGTCCAGATCGACGGCGTCAGCCTCTGGAGCGCCGAGAAGCCATATCTCTACACGCTGGTCCTGCGCAAGGGCGACGACATCCGCATGCGGCGCGTCGGCTTCAAGGAGCAGAAGATCGTCGGCAACACGTTCTACGTGAACGGCAAGCCGGTGAAGTTCAAGGGCGTCAACCGTCACGAGACGAGCATGGAGAACGGCCGCTATGTCACGCCGGCGGAGATGCTTGCGGACGTCGAGATGATGAAGCGCTACAACATCGACACCGTCCGCACCTGCCACTATCCCGACCACCACCTCTGGTACGACCTCTGCGACCGCTACGGCCTCTATGTCATCGCCGAGGCGAACGTCGAGGCGCACGAGCCGGGTTACGGCGAGGAGGGCCTCGGGCGCTTCCCGGAGTGGGACCATTCGATCGTCGAGCGCAACGAGCGCAACGCCGTCTTCTTCCGCAACCACCCCTCGGTCACGATCTGGTCGGTGGGCAACGAGACCGGCCACGGCGACTGCTTCCGCCACGCGATCGCCGCGGTCCGCAAGCTTGACGCCACGCGGCCGATCCACTGGGAGCAGGGGAACGTCGACGCGGACATCGACTCGGTCATGTATCCGTCCGTCGAGTGGCTGGAGCGGCGCGGCCAGCTCGGCAACCAGACCGAGGGGACGCTCAAGGGCGTCGGCGACGGGGAGGGCTGCGCCTCGACGCTCCACACGGCCGGCAAGCCGAACATCATGTGCGAATACGCGCACGCGATGGGCAACGCGATCGGCAACCTGCAGGAGTACTGGGACGTCGTTTACCGCTATCCGGCGCTGGCCGGCGGCTGCATCTGGGACTGGATCGACCAGGCGGTCTGGAAGGAGTTCGACGAGGTCGATCCGCAGACGGGCCGCCGTCGCCGCGCGCTCGCCTACGGCGGCGACTTCGACGAGAGCCCGAACAACGGCCCGTTCTGCTGCAACGGCGTCGTCGATCCGTTCCGCCGCGTTTCGGCGAAGCTCGTCGAGGTCGCGCACGTCTACCGCAATCTCGTCGTCACGGGCGGAAAGGACGGGGCTTTCGAACTGTGGAACCGCAACCTCTTCACCTCGGCCGACGAATACTACGGGGCCTGGAAGCTCCTGTCGAACGGCGAAGTCGTCGCGACCGGCGCCTTCGAGACGCCGGCGGTCGCGCCGCTGTCGCGCTGCCGGTTCGTCGTTCCCGGACTGGACGAGGCGCTCGGACGCGTCGAGCGGGGGGCGGAGGTGTTCGTCGACTTCGAGTTCTCGCTGCGCAAGGACACGCTCTGGGCGGGCCGCGGCTGGGTCGTCGCGCGCGACCAGGTGAAGCTTTCCGGCGACTGGGCCTACATCCAGTCCGTCCAGTCCGCCTGGAGCCCCGCGGTGAAGATCGACGAGGACGAGCGGACGGTGACGGTGAACGCCGGGACGACGAAGGCCGTCTTCTGCCGCCGCTCCGGGACGCTGTGCGAGCTGACGATGGACGGCAAGACCATCCTGAAGGATCCGGCCGCCGGCGTCACCGCCGGTCCGCGCTTCACGGTGCTGCGCGCGTTCACCGACAACGACTGCTGGATGCGCCAGGGCGACAACTGGGTGCATTACGGGCCGAACTCCTGCTACTACATGGGCCTGACCCAGCTGCGCTACCATGCGCGGCCGATCCGCGTCACGGGCAACCGCGTCACGACCGAGGTGGTGATCACGAGCTCGAAGTCCGCCGCCTACAAGCACACGGCCGAGTGGACGTTCCAGCCGAACGGCGCGGTCACCGTGCAGAACCGCGTCCGCGCCCGCGGCACGTTCCCCGCGTCGCTTCCGCGCGCCGGGCTTTCGCTCGTGCTGGACCGGTCGCTCGAGAACATGGCGTACTACGGCCGCGGTCCGCGCGAGAACTACATCGACCGCAACACGGCGTCGTTCGTCGGCCTCTGGAAGTCCACGGTCGCCGACCAGTACGAGCCTTACGTCCGTCCGCAGGACAACGGCGGCAAGAGCGACGTGCGCTGGGTCGAGTTCACGGACCGCAAGGGCCGGGGCGTGCGCTTCACCGCGTCGGAGCCGCTCTTCGTCCAGGCCCTCCACTACCAGCGCGAGGACCTCGAATTCGCCCGTCACCGCTGCGGACAGGAGCGCATCGACCGGCTGCCGGAGCGCCGTCCCGAAATCTATCTCAATCTGGACGTCCGGCAGACCGGTCTCGGCGGCGCGAGCTGCGGGCCGCGGCCGCTGGCGAAGTACATGTTCGATCCGAAGTCCGACCTGGACTGGACGGTCGAGATGTCCCCGGTGGTTCCGGGGAATGCGGATGCCAATTAAGGAGGGGTGACGTAAAATGGGCAAGGACAGACTCAGGGTTCGGATTACCGACACCACGCTGCGGGACGCGCATCAGTCGCTGTGGGCGACGCGGATGCGGACGGACGACATTCTGAAGATCGCCGAGGAGATCGACTCGGCCGGCTACTATTCGCTCGAATGCTGGGGCGGCGCGACGTTCGACGTCTGCATGCGCTTCCTCCGAGAGAATCCTTGGGAGCGACTGCGCCAGCTCAAGAAGGTCTGCGTCAAGACTCCGCTGCAGATGCTGCTGCGCGGCCAGAACGTCCTCGGCTACAAGCACTATCCGGACGACGTCGTCGAGCGCTTCATCGCCCTCGCGTGCGAGAACGGCATGGACATCTTCCGCGTGTTCGACGCCCTGAACGATCCGCGCAACCTCGAGACCGCGATCCGCTGCGTCCGCAAGTACGGCGGACACGCGCAGGGCACGCTCTCGTACACGACCTCGCCGGTGCACACGGTCGACGCTTATGTCGCGCTCGCCCGCGAGCAGGTGGCGATGGGCATCGACTCGCTCTGCATCAAGGACATGGCCGGCATCCTCACTCCGGGCGCCGCGCGCGAACTGGTCGCGGCGCTGAAGAAGGCGCTGCCGAAGCTGCCGATCCAGGTCCATTCGCACATGACGAGCGGCATGGCGGCGGCGATGTACCAGTCCGCCGTCGAAGCCGGCGCGGGCTGCGTGGGCTGCGCGATCTCGACGATGAGCTCGTTCAGCTCGCAGCCGCCCACGGAGTCGGTGAAGACGATTCTGGAGTCCGTCGGTTTCGAGACCGGGCTCGACACCGCGCGGCTGGCGAAGATCAACGCCTATTTCAAGGACCTGAAGGCGAAGCGCCGCCCGCAGTCTTCGGCCAAGGTCGAGCCGGTGGACGCGGGCGTGCTCGTCCACGCCATCCCCGGCGGCATGATCTCGAACCTCCGTTCGCAGCTCCAGCAGCAGAACGCGCTGGACCGGCTGGACGAGGTGCTCGCGGAACTGCCGCGCACGCGCGCCGACATGGGCTATCCGCCGCTCGTCACCCCGACCTCGCAGATCGTCGGCGTGCAGTCCGTCCTGAACGTGCTTTCGGGCAAACGCTATTCGATGGTCACCGAAGAGACGAAGCGGTACGCGGCCGGCTATTACGGACGCACACCCGCGCCGATCGCGCCGAAGCTCCGCAAGCAGCTCTGCGGCGGACTCAAGCCGATCACCTGCCGTCCCGCCGACCTGCTGAAGCCGGGCCTCGTCGCGGCGGCGGCGGAACTGCCGCCGAACACCATCCTCGCCGAGGAGGACATCCTCTCCTACGTGCTCTTCCCCGAAGTCGCGCTCGGCTACTTCAAGTGGCGCAACGCCGATCCGTCGGCGCGCGAGCCGATCCCCGCCGACCTCGAAGAGGCGAAGCAGGTCGCGAGCGCCGCGACGGCCGCCGCGGCGGGGATCCGCGTCGAAGGCGAGTCGCAGGCTCCCGCGAAGGCCCTCGACGGCACGGTCGTGACCGCGCCGCTGAACGGCACGTTCTACCGCAGCGACGCGCCCGGCAAGCCGCCGATGGCGGACGACGGGGCGACGGTCAAGGCCGGCGCGGCGATCTGCACGGTCGAGGCGATGAAGCTCTTCAATCCGATCAAGGCGCCGGCCGGCGGCAAGGTCACGTTCCTCGTCGCGCACGGCAAGGCTGTCGTCAAGGGCCAGGCCCTGGCGACGATCAAGGCGTGAGGGTGCGGAAATGACGCTTCCCCAGCGCATCGCCCTCATCGTCCAGCGCGGACTCGCCCTCCTGCATCCCTGCGTGTACGGGGGGCTCGCGACGAAGGACACGGTCGCTTCGATCGCCGGCTCTCTGGAGAAGGAGATCGCGCTGCTCATGCCCGGCAAGGACGCTCGCTCGCTCGTCGACCGGTTCGTCGCCAGCCTGCCGGAAGTCCGTCGGCTGGTCGAGACCGACGTCCAGGCGGCCTACGAGGGCGACCCGGCGGCGACGAGTCCGATGGAGGTCGTCATGGCCTACCCCGGGCTCTACGCGGTCACCGTCCATCGTCTCGCCCACGTCCTCTACACGCTCGGCGTGCCGATCATCCCGCGCATCATGAGCGAACTGGCGCATTCGCGCACGGGCATCGACATCCATCCCGGCGCGACGATCGGCGAACGCTTCTTCATCGACCACGGCACGGGCGTCGTCATCGGCGAGACGACCGTCATCGGACGGAACGTGAAGCTTTACCAGGGCGTCACGCTCGGCGCACTTTCGTTTGACAAGGATCCGGAGACCGGCGCGCTCGTGAAGGGCATCAAGCGCCATCCCAACGTGGAGGACAATGTCGTCATCTACGCCGGCGCGACGATTCTCGGCGGGACGACGACCATCGGCCACGATTCCGAAATCGGCGGCAACGTCTGGCTCAAGGACTCCGTTCCGCCGAATTCCCGCGTCTACAACAAGCCTCCGGCGCCGACGATAAGGAAGATCGCATGATTCGTTTCACGGTGGTCACTGTCTGCTACAACGCGGCGTCGTCGATTCGCCGCGCCGTCGAGTCTGTGGCCGACCAGCGCGTTGGCGACGGGCTCGAGATAGAGCACATCGTCATCGACGGCGCCAGTTCTGACGGCACGCCGGACATCGTCCGCCAGTGCCGTCATGCTGGACTGTTCCGACTTGTGAGCGAGCGCGACCGCGGCATGTATGACGCGCTGAACAAGGGTATCGACCTCGCGACTGGCGACTTCGTCGGCCTTCTTAATGCGGATGACGTCTTCGACGGAGACGATGCGCTTTTGCGTATGGCTGCCGCGGCAGATGGCGCAGAGGCGCTTTGCGCGGACATACGTTTTGTTCGTCCTGCTCGGAATGCGTCCGGCGAACCGTCCGGCGAACGCACGGTGCGCTACTATTCGGCTCGCCACTGGCGCCCGTGGATGGCCCGCTGGGGATTCATGGTGCCGCATCCCGGCGTCTACATCCGCCGCGAACTTTTCGCTGTCTACGGACCCTACAAGCTAGGTTACGACATTGCCGCTGACTTTGAACTGATGACCAGGTATTTCGTCCGTGGACGTAATGGCCGTCGTGTGAAAGTTCGCTATGTCGACACATGTCTGGTCAGAATGAGTCCCGGAGGAAAATCTACCGCAGGCTGGCGTGCCTATCTTCATGCGAACCGAGAGAATGTGCGCGCGCTGCGGGAAAACGGTATTTGGTCGTGCCTGCTCATGATGGTGCCGAAGTATGCCTACAAGGTCCTTGGACTGTTTCACAAGTGAGGAAGTCATGAAACTTTACGTCGCCACGCACAACGCCCACAAGATCGGCGAAATCAAGCAGATCCTCCCCGACTTCGAAATCGTCGCCGACGATCCGTCCGACGCGGAGGAGACGGCGGACGATTTCGCCGGCAACGCCCTCATCAAGGTGCGGGCGATCGCGGCGCGTCACCGCGGCGCGTGGTGCCTGGCGGACGACTCGGGACTCGAAGTCGCGGCGCTCGGCGGGGCGCCGGGCGTGCGGAGCGCGCGCTATGCGGGCGAGCCGACCGACACCGCCGCCAACAACGCGCTGCTGCTGAAGAACCTCGACGGCGTCACGGATCGCACGGCCCGCTTTTCCTGCGCGATCGCGCTGGTCGATCCCGACGGCGCCGAGCATGTCGTCATCGGCCACTGCCCCGGCCGCATCGCGACGGCGGCGAGCGGAGTCGCCGGCTTCGGTTACGATCCGCTGTTCGTCCCCGACGGCTACGGCCGGAGCTTTGCGGAACTCTCCGCCGCCGAGAAAAACGCCATCTCCCATCGCGGACGTGCCCTCGCCCAGGCGCTCAAGGTCATCGGCGGACATGAATAGGCGGACGCAAGCGGGCGCGGCGCGTACTGTTATCGTGACGGCCGGACCGACCCGCGAATATCTTGATCCGGTGCGCTTCCTGTCGAATCCCTCGACGGGCAAAATGGGCTTCGCAGTTGCGGCCGAGGCGGCGCGGCGCGGCCATCGGGTCACGCTGGTCGCCGGACCCGTCGCCCTGCGGACGCCCCCGGGCGTGACGCGCGTCGACGTCGTTTCGGCGCGGGAGATGCTCGCGGCGGTGCGGCACGCCGTCGCCGCGGCGGAAGGGGAGACGGTCGTCGTCTCGACGGCGGCCGTTGCCGACTGGCGGCCGGCCCGGTGCGCGGGGCAGAAGCTCAAGAAGGGCGAAATGTCGAATGTCCTCCGGCTCGTGCGCAATCCCGACATCCTCCGTACGCTCGACCGCGAACGGCGGCGGACGGGACGGGCGAATCTGCACCTCGTCGGTTTTGCCGCGGAGACCCGCGACGTCCTTTCCGAGGCGGCGCGCAAGTGCCGCGTCAAGGGGCTCGATTTCATCGTCGCCAACGACGTCACGCGCAAGGGCTGCGGCTTCGGGACCGACACCAACCAGGTGACGTTCGTCTTTCCGGACGGCGCGATGACGGATCTGCCGCTCGCCTCCAAGCGTCTCGTGGCGCGGCGGATCGTCCGGGAGGTCGAAGGGAGGGCCGCGTCGTGCTGACCGCCTGGCTTCGGTTTTTCCGCGTCGTCAACCTGCCGACCGTGCCCGGGGACGTGCTGGTGGGCGCGGCCCTGGCGGTTCACGGCGCGGGCTGGTCCTCGCTGCCGGACCGGGCCGTCGCGCGAATCGCCGCGGCGGCCGCGGTGTCTGTCTTCGTCTATCTGTTCGGACTCGCCGACAACGACATCTGCGGCGCGGCGACGGATCGCGACCGGCCGATCCCAGAGGGGCTGGTCTCCCTGCGGGCGGCGCGCGTGGCGCGGGCGCTGTGCTGGCTCGCGGTGCTCGCGGCGGGAGCGGTTGCCGCGCTGCCGCCGTCCTGGTGGGCGCTGACCCTCGCGCTGCTGCTCGCCTGCGTGGCTTACAACCGCACGAAATCTGCCGTCCTGATGGGGCTTTGCCGCGGACTCAACGTCCTTTGCGGCGCGGCGGCGCTGATGACGGCGTGGGACGGACTGCTCGCGGCGCGGACGCTGGCCGTCGGTGCGCTCTGGACGCTCTACATCGCGGGCGTGACGCGGTTTTCGGAAGGCGAGGAGGACGATCCGGAGCGGCGTCGGCGCGTCGGCTGGCTGATCGGAGCGCTCGTCTACCTCCAGCTCTCGGCGCTCATCGTGCTTACGCTCATGACGCCCGCCGTCTCGCCGCTTATGGTCGGCGGCGCCGCGCTGCTCATTCTCCTTCGCCTGACGAAATGGCTGCTGCCGTCCGTCAGGGCCTCGTAAACGGCGGAAAAGAAAGGACGGGACGCGATGAAACGACTGACAGTCATGGCCGCAGGACTCGGATACCGCCTCCTGGAGGAGAACGGACTGACCGCAATGGCCGGACTGAAGTTCGAGCCGCGCGAGAGCGTCTTCCCCGCCGTCACTTGCGTGGCGCAGGCCTCGTTGCGCACGGGACGGACTCCGGCCGGGCACGGCATGGTCTCGAACGGCTGGTGGAGCGAAGACCTGCGCCGTCCGCTCTTCTGGGAGCAGAGCGCGCGGCTGGTGAAGGGGGAGCGGGTCTGGGGACGTTCGACCGGCGTGTTCTTCTTCCAGCAGTCTCTGGGCGAGGACGTCGAGCTGCTGATTTCCCCGGCGCCGATCCACAAGCACGGCGGCGGCATGATCATGGGCTGCTACACCAAGCCGGCGGGAATGACCGACGTGCTGGTGCGGCTGGCGGGGAGGTTCCCGCTTTGGCGCTACTGGGGACCGCTCGCGTCGCCGAAGGTCGGGCGCAAGTGCATCGCCTATTTCGAGCAGATGACGAACGCGCACGACGTGGACGAGGCGTATCTCTATCTGCCGACGCTCGATTACGCGGCGCAGCGCAACGGACCGAACTCTCCGCAGGCGCGCGCGGCGCTGAAGGAGTTCCGCCGCCAGCTCGAGCGCCTCTCCGAGCTCGCGATGCGGCGGAGCTGCGAACTGAAGGTCGTCGGCGACTACGAGATCACGGAGGTGACGCGCGCGGCGCTGCAGCCGAACGCGGTGCTGCGGCGGGAGGGCCTTTTCAAGACGCGCTCGGTCGGCGCAATGGCGTATCCCGACTTCTACCAATCCGACGCTTTCGCGATGTGCGACCACGAGTTCTGCGTCCTCTGCGGCGAAGCGCGCGACCGGGCGGCGGAGACGCTGCTGGCGACGGGCGAATACGAGGACGCCAGCGGCGAGGCGGGGCTGCCGGCGGGCTGCCGCGTTCTGCTGGCGGCGGCCGGCTCGTGGTGCGACTACCGCTGGTGGACGGACGCGCGGGAGGCTCCTGATTTCGCGTCGCACGTGGACATCCACAACAAGCCGGGGTACGATCCGCGCGAGCTTTTCTTCTTCTGCCGCGGCACGGTGCGCGGCACGCACGGCCGCCGCTGCCAGGTCGCCGCCTCGGTTTGACGCGGTTTTACATTGGATTTTGGTATAATGGATATCAGGTGCGCGACCGTGTAAGGCGTATGGCAATGGGGCGCACTGCTCAAAGGAGGAATGACGGAATGGAAGAGTCAGACGAAGCGAAGAAGGATGTTCGGATCGAGACGGTGTCGACGGCGGACGCGCCGGTCGCCCAGGGACCGTACAGCCAGGCGCTCAAGGTGAACGGCATGGTCTACTGCTCGGGGCAGATCCCCCTGGATCCACGGACCGGAAACCTGGTCGATGGCGGCATCGAGCAGCAGACGCGGCAGGTGCTGTCAAATCTGAAGGCGGTGCTGGCGGCGGCGGGCTCCAGTCTGGACCAGACGGTGATGACGACCGTGTTCCTTGCCGACATGGGGGATTTCGCCCGCGTCAACGCGATTTGCGCGGAAGTCTACGGCACGGCCAAACCCACGCGGTCCTGCGTCCAGGTCGCCGCGCTGCCGCGCGGTGCGCGCGTTAAGATCGACGCCATCGCGGTCGCCTGACCGCAGCTGAAAGGCTTTCGGAAGTGGAGGAATACGTTGCGAGAGTGAATGCGGCCAGGGTGCACGAGGTCGCGAGGGTGACTCCGCTTGAGCGCCTGCGGAAACTGTCCGACGTCCTGGGGGCCACGGTGCTTCTGAAGCGGGAGGACGAGCAGGAGATCCACAGCTTCAAGATCCGCGGCGCCTACAACAAGATGTGCCGGCTTTCAAAGGCGGAGCTTTCCCGCGGCGTGCTTGCGGCTTCGGCCGGCAACCACGCCCAGGGGGTCGCGATGTCGGCGGGCGCGCTCGGCTGCAAGGCCACCATCGTCATGCCCGAGTCCGCTCCCCGGCTGAAAGTCGAGGCCGTGCGCGATCTGGGCGCGGAAGTCGTGCTGGCGGGCGAGACCTTTTCCGATGCGGCAGCCGAGGCCGAGCGGCTTGTCGCGGAACGCGGCGTCACGTTCGTTCCGCCGTACGACGATCCGGACGTGATCGCCGGGCAGGGGACGGTGGCGAAGGAAATCCTCGAGCAGTGTCCGACCGTGGATTCCATTTTCGTCCCGATCGGGGGCGGCGGTTTTGCCGCGGGGGTTGCGGCGTATGTGAAGGGCGTCCGTCCGGCGGTCCGGGTATACGGGGTCGAACCGGTGGATTCCGACTGCATGTACCGTTCGATTGCGGCCGGCCGGCTGGTGACGGTCGAGCATCCGGGGCTGTTCGCGGACGGTGTCTGCGTGAAGACGCCGGGGGTCGAGACCTTTCGGATTTGCCGCGTCTGTCTGGACGGCATCGTGCGGGTCACGATGGCCGAGACCTGCGACGCGATCGCCGACATCTTCAACGCGACTCGCACGGTGTGCGAACCGGCCGGCGCCCTGGCGCTGGCGGCGGTCAAGAAGACCGCGCGGCGCGGCGAGACGTGCGCGGCGATCCTGTCTGGGGCGAACATGAACTTCGACAGTCTGAACTTCATTTCCGCAGTCGCGTCGATGGACCGTCTGCGGGAGGACATCTGCCGGGACGGGAAGGTTGACTTCGACGAGACGACCCGGCTGGTCGAGCGGCTGCGTCCGTTCGTCGAGCCGGACCGTCCGACGTCCGCGCTGTTCCAGGCCGTGACGGCCGCGCGCGCGGACGGGGTCATCACCGCCGAGGAGTCGGCTCGGATCATTTCGCTGATGGATGCCGTGGTCAACCGTCAGATGACTACGTCCGCCGCCCGCGCGGAAATGATGGGGTAGGTCTGTAGGGGAGAACGTCGCGGTCAAAGTCCCGATGCAGCTGTCGGACGCGAGAGGTAAAAGCCATTGGCGTGAAAGCGCGAAACCTACGGGCGATTTCGCGCTTGACATACCTACCTTTAGGTATGTATAATAGATGTTATGATTTCGCGTAATCTCATTTGGGCGGCGCTGGCGTTGGCAGCGGCCGCGGGGTGTGCGACGGTTCGCCGGGCGCACGAGGCGCAGGAGGCGGTCGCGGACAAGTCGTCCGACGGCGCGTCCGCGGCGGCCGCGCCGGTCGATCTGCGCGGACGCTCGCTCGAGGCGCTGGTCGCCTTCGCGATGACGAACCGTCCGTCGGTGACGGCGGCGCGGCTCGCGGTCGAGGACGCGCGGCTAGCGCTGAAGGAGCTCGCGGCCGATGCGCCGCTTTTGAGCGATACGCCCTGGACGGCTCCGCGCCTGTCGCTGGAAGGGGGGTATTCCGAGGCGAGCCGCGGGTCGACGCTGCGCGACGCCGACTTCCGCACTTCGGGGAGCCCCTCCGCCGGACTTTCGCTCGACCTGCTGATCTGGGACTTCGGGCGCTACGACGCGCGCGCCGCGGCCCAGGCCGAGAACGTGGTCGCGGCGGAGCTTTCGCTCGTCGAGGAGGGCTACCGGGTGTTCGGCCAGGTGTCGGCGGCCTATTTCACGGTTATGGAGCACCGCGCCCTGCTGGGGGTCGCGCTGACCAACGAGGCGCAGCACGCTGCGCACCTGGCGCGAGCCGAGGAGCGCTTCAAGGCCGGCGAGGCGAACAAGCTGGACGTCCTGAAGGCGCGGCTGGACCTCGCGACGTCGCGGCAGAAGGTGGTGGCGGCGTCCAACTCCGTCGACACGGCGGGCGCGGAACTGATGAACGCCTTGGGCGTCGAGGCGTCTCGCGGCACTTACGAGGAGGTCTTCGGCGACGATCCCGTGGGCTACGAAAGCGTCTTCCGCGCCTTCGCGCACTCGACTTGCGACGTGGCGGAGGCCTTCGCGTTCGCGCGGACGAACGCGCCAGCCGTGCGCCTCACGCGGGCGCGCCTGCGCGCGGCCTCCCATAACGTGGACTACGCGGTGGCCGACCTCGGGCCGAGCGTGACGGCTTCGGTCTCCGTGCGCTGGACGGATCCGCTCTGGATCTGGAACTGGGGTCTGAACGCGGTCCAGTCGCTCTTCCAGGGCTTCCGCAAGACCACGGCGGTGGATCGTGCGGTGGTGGCGATGAAACAGGCGGCGACGGCCGTGGACGAGATCGAGCAGACGCTGTCGGTCGACCTGGAGACGGCGATCGCCGTCCGGGACAATTCGCAGGCGGCGGTGAAGAGCGCGGTGGCGTCCGTGAAGAGCGCGCGGGAAAACCTCGAAACCGTGCAGGAGCAGCTGTCCGTCGGCTCCGTCAGCCGCATCGAGCTGTCGGAGGCGATCGCGTCCGACTCCGAGGCGCGCGGCAACTGCATCAGCGCCTTTTACGACGGCCAGCGGGCGGAGGCGGCGCTTTACGCGCTGCTGGGTTCGTATCCGGTCTACCATGAGGAAATTGTGAAGGGAGGGGATCTGAAATGACGAATCGCATCGTTCTGGCGGCTGCTGCGGCCGCGCTGTTCGCCGGCTGCGGCGGCTCCGAGAAGGCCGGCGGCAAGGGCGGCTCCGCGTTCCGCACCGCGCCGGTCGCGCGGATGAACATCGTCCGGACCGTCGAGGCGACGGGCACGGTCCAGCCGCGCAACACCGCCAGCGGCATTCCGGTCGGCGCTCAGGTCAACGGACGCATCGTGCGGCTGTTCGTCGACTACAATTCGCCGGTGACGAACGGACAGGTCGTCGCGCTCATCGACCCGCTCGTCTACGAGTCCAACTACCGCAGCGCGGTGGCGAAGCTGCACGTCAACGAGGCGAACGTCGAGGTGCGCCGGGCGGGAGTGCGCACGAGCGAGGCCGAGCTGGTGCTGGCGGAGAAGACGTACGCGCGCAAGAAGGCCCTGGCGGACAAGTCGATGGCGTCCGTGGCGGACCTCGACAGCGCGGTCGAGGCCCTGGACAAGGCGCGGGCGGGGCTGGAGAGCGCGAAGGCGAACCTCAGCAGCGCCGAGGCGTCCGTCGAGCAGAGCCGGGCAGAGGTGGCCAAGACGGAGGCAGACCTCGCCTACTGCACCATCCGCTCGCCCGTCAACGGCATCGTCATCGACCGCAAGGTCGAGGAAGGCGAGACCGTCGTCGCGAACATGAACGCGGTGCCGGTGCTGACGATCGCCGAGGACCTGAAGACGGTGTGGGTGAAGGCGACGATTCCGGAGGCTGACGTCGGCAACGTGCGCGTCGGGCAGACGGTGACGTTCACCGCCGACGCCTATCGCCGCCGCTTCACGGGGCGCGTCGTGCAGATCCGCCGCGCCGCGACCGAGACGAACAACGTCGTCACCTTTCCGGTCATCATCGAGGCGGAGAACCCCGACGAGATGCTGTTTCCGGGCATGACGGTGACGCTGGCGATCGAGACGGCGCGCGCCGAGAACGTGGTCGGCGTCGCCGCGGCGGCGCTCCGCTTCCGTCCGCGCGAAGGCACGCCGCTGAAGACGGACGGCGAAGTGCCGCGCGCCCGCAAGCTCTGGCTGGTCGAGCCGGACGGCTCCCTGCGTCCGGTCAAGGTGGCGGACGGGGTGAGCGACGACTCCTTCACGGAGGTGAAGGCCGAGGACGGGACGTCCCTCGAAGGGCGAGAGGCGGTCGTTGGCTATGCGACGAAGGCGACGGCTGCCGCAGGCGCGGGCGCGGAGAATCCGTTCATGCCCAAGATGCCGCAGCGCAACAAGAACAAGGGCACCGCGCCGGAGCCGCGGAAGTGAGTTCGGGGAGTCCTGCCGCCGTGAGCCACCTCATCGAGATTTCGGACCTCCGCAAGACCTACGTGATCGGCGGCGAACCGGTCCACGCCCTGGCGGGCGTGTCGCTCGCCGTCGACTCCGGCGAGTTCGTCGCGATCATGGGCTCGTCCGGTTCGGGCAAGTCGACGATGCTCAACATCCTCGGCTGCCTGGACGTGCCGACCGCCGGGAGCTACCGGCTGGACGGCGTCGAGGTCGCGGCGCGGAGCGCGACGGAGCTGGCGCACATCCGCAACCGCAAGCTCGGCTTCGTCTTTCAGAGCTTCAACCTGCTGCCGCGCACGAGCGCGCTCGAGAACGTCGAGCTGCCGGACCTCTACATGGGCCGCCTCGGCCGCGCCGCGCGTCACGCCCGCGCCGTCGAGCTGCTGCGCCGCGTCGGACTCGCCGGCCGCGAACTGCACACCCCGGCGCAGCTCTCGGGCGGTCAGCAGCAGCGCGTCGCCATCGCGCGCGCGCTCATGAACGAGCCGCCCGTCCTTTTCGCGGACGAACCCACCGGCAACCTCGACACGAAGAGCTCGATCGAGATCATGAACCTCTTCACCGAACTGTCGCGCGACGGCATCACCATCGTGATGGTCACGCACGAGGACGACATCGCCGCCTATGCCGGACGCCACATCGTCATGCGCGACGGCCTCGTGCGGCGCGATGACCGGGCGGACGGCGGGAAGCGCAAGACGACGGACGAGGTGGCCGAGCTCGTGAAGGAGGCGCTGAAGTGAATTTCGCGATGATCTTCAAGGTGGCGGTGCGGGCGATCTGCCGCAACAAGACGCGTTCGCTGCTGACGTGCCTGGGCATCATCGTCGGCATCGCGGCGGTGATCGCGGTGATGGCGATCGGCCAGGGCGCGCAGACGATGATGGTGCAGCAGATCTCGTCCATGGGCAACAACCTGGTGATGGTCTTCCCCGAGCGCCGTCCGCACGGCGGCGTCTCGATGGGGATGGGCCAGGGCCAGACGATGCCCGCCGGCGACGCGGAGGCGGTCAAGCGCGAGCTCGCGCACCTCGTGCAGGGCGTCAGCCCGATGGTGCGCACGATGGTGCAGATGATGTACGGGGCGAAGAACTGGTCCGGCAACGTCCAGGGCGTGTCGACGGACATCACCCTCATCAGCAACTGGACGGTCTCGGACGGGCGTTTCTTCACCGAGGACGAGGAGCGCCGCTCGTCGCGGGTCTGCGTCATCGGCACGACCGTCCGGAACAACCTGTTCGCGGACGAGGACCCGGTCGGCAAGACGATCCGGCTGAAGGACATGACCTTCCGGGTGATCGGCGTGCTGGACCCGAAGGGCGCCAACAACTGGGGGCAGGACCAGGACGACGTCATCATGGCGCCCTACACGAGCGTGCAGCGCTACCTCCAGCGGTCGGTCTTCCGGACCATCAACATGATGAACATCTCGCTCCGGTCGATGGACGACCTGGAGGAGGCGAAGCGCGAAATCGCCGCGCTGCTGCGTCAGCGCCATCATCTGGCGGACTACCAGGACGACGACTTCGAGACGCGCGACACGACGGAGATCATGAACACGATCGGCTCGGTGACGGGACTGATGACCGTCCTGCTGACGGCCGTCGCGGCGATTTCGCTCTTAGTCGGCGGCATCGGCATCATGAACATCATGCTCGTGTCGGTGACGGAGCGCATCAAGGAGATCGGCCTGCGGATGGCGATCGGCGCGACGCCGGCGAACATCCTCTGGCAGTTCATGCTCGAGGCCGTCGTGCTGGCGACGGTCGGCGGGGCGATCGGCGTGGCGGTGGGCGTGGCCGGGGCGGAGGCGATCGGGGCGGTGAAGGGCTGGCCGATCCTGATCCGGATTCCGTCGGCTGCGGGGGCGTTCCTCTTTTCGGCCGTGGTCGGCATGTTCTTCGGGTTCTATCCGGCGTACCGCGCCTCGAAGCTGAATCCGATCGACTGCCTGCGCTACGAGTAAGGGGTGCATGTCGCCAAAATAAAGTGGCTCAAAATAATTCCGCCTCCGCTTGCGTCTTTACTATTGTCGGCCGCATGGTGCGGACGAATCAACCGAAAGAAGAAGCTAAGGAGACAACCGATGAAAACCGTATTCGTAACCTTGTTCGCCGCACTGACGTTCGCCGTGTTCGCGCAAGAACCGGCGGAGAAGGCCGGGCCGAAGCCGCACGCTGGTCCGAAGGCCATGCACATGCAGGGCGCGATCGAACCCGTCGTGCGCGCGGCGCTTAACCCCAAGGTCGCCGAGAAGCTCGGCCTCACCGAAGAACAGACCGCCAGGCTGAAGGCGTTGGCCGCTGATCGCGACGCCAACAAGGCGCTTCAGAGCCAGATTCGCAAGGGTATGGAAAGACAGGCCGAACTGCTCAATGCCGAGAAAATCGACGAAGCGGCGGTGATGGCCGCGCTTGACGAAGTCTGGGCGGCCAAGAAAGAGATCGCCAAGCTGCAGACCAAGCGCGTCATCGCCGTACGGGAGGTTCTTACGCCCGACCAGATCAAGCAGGCGCTCGAGGAGTTCAAGTCCATCCGCGGCGAACGGAAGCGCCGTCACGGCGAAAAGGGCAAGAACCCCGCCAAGGCGGATCAGGATCAGAACTGACCGACCGTGTCCGACGACAGCCGTCTTCTGCTCGACTACGCGCGCCACGGTGACGTGAAGGCACTGTCGGCGCTTGTCGTCGGCAACGCGAAATGGCTGACGGCCTACCTGCGCGGCATGTCGCCGTCTGTCGAAGACGCGGAGGATGCGTTCCAGTCGACGTGGGAGAAAGTCATCCGCTCGTGCGGGTCCTACCGCGGCGGATCGGTGCGGGCGTACCTGACTCGTGTCGCACGTTCGGTTGCGATCGACAAGTTCCGCCGCGACCGGCTGCCGACGGTCAGTGCGGATGCTGTCGGCGGCGATGGGGAAGCCGTCCTTGAAACCTTGGCGGACGACGCTCCGGCGCCGGGCGAGGCGTTCGAATCCTCGGCGACGGCAGACGACGTGCGGCAGGCGATCCAAACCCTTCCGAAAGGCCAGCGGGAGGTGGTGCTCATGCGGATCGAGGGCGAACTCTCCTTCAGGGAGATCGCCGAACTCATGGGCATCCCGCTCGGCACGGCGCTCACTTGGATGCACAACGCGACAGAACGGTTGAAAATGATGCTGGAGGAAAGGATATGAGTGAACGGGACTTCAAGATGTTCGTGAAATCCTCGCTGGAGGACGGCATCGTCGTCTCGCCGGAACGGTTGCGCGCGATCGAAGCCGTCGCGGCGCATGCTGCCGCTGCCCGTCGGCGGCGCGCGCTTTTCCTGCGCTGGGCTCCGCCCCTGCTGGCTGCTGCCGTGCTGACGGTGGCGCTCGCCCTGCGGACGACGTTGCTGCATCTCGGCGGCGGCGACGAGACGGCGCAGGTGGCGGATGCGATCGGCCTTCTCTGCGAGCTTGACGGCATCCGTCCCGAATGTCTTGACAGTTCGTCGATCCCGGACCTCCTCGCCTCCTGGCAGGAGGCTCCGTGCGCGGATCTGCTGTAGAAAGATGGAGGGTCGCCAGTTCTCGACATACAGTATCAGCGAATTGTCGATGCCGGACACCGCATAAAGTTAGTCAACAGGTCATTTTTGACTTTGTTGGTCAACATGTGGCATAATGGCGGCGTTTTAGCGAAAGGGGGGGCTTGTCATGCCGACGATGTTGAATGTCAATGAGGCCAAGGCCAGTTTTTCGGGGCGGACGGCGGCGAATTAAGCGCCGAGGCGCGGAAGTGCATTACGAATGCCGCGACGTTCTTTTATTCTCCGATTTCGGCGTGGGAGGTTTTCCGTTTGCAGAAAGATGGCAAGGTGGTCATTCCCACGACGGCGTGACGACGAGATATTGAAGGATGAATTCATAGGCTATTTACATTGTCATGACAATTACATGAGGAAATTTGCTATAATGTGTCCACACGGAGGAAGCAGATATGGTAGTGGAAACGGTGGCGACGGCGCCTAAGACGGCAACATTCCAGTTTCGCATCAATCCCCGCATTCGGGAGCGGGCCGAGTCGGTCTATGCGAATTGCGGACTTTCGCTGACGGAAGCCATCAACATCTTCATTCAGCAGTCGCTCAATGTCGAGGGGCTGCCATTCGTCGTCACTCCCAAGTCGAAGGCGGCGAAGTTCGAACAGGCGGTCGGACGGTTGATGTCCGAAATCAATGCCGGAGCAGAGTCCGCCGCGAGAGACGGATGGATTGACGAGTCGGATGTCCTGTCCGAGTTCGGGGTTCGGGCATGAGGATCCGTTACTCGCCCGCTGCGCACGAGGATCTGCGCGAGTTGCGCCGTTACCTAGTTGGAGAGTTCGGCGCGGCTGTCGCCGCCAGGTCTGTCCGTCAGGTTGTCAGGGACATCTCAACGCTCAAGCGGCATCCGGGTCTCTTGCGTCCGCTGGCGGACAAGATTAAGCGCCCTACGGACTGTCAGTATTTTCTGTGCGGCAAATACTCGATTGCCATTTCTCTCCTTGAACCTGAAGTCATTTCGATCATCCGTGTTCTGGATGGTCGAACGGACTATGCGACGACCGTGTTTGGCGAAGTGACTACGCGAGCGCGGGGATCAGGGCGCAGGAGGCCTTAATGAATCTCAAGAAACAGTTCGCTGGGCTTGTTGCCGTTGGCGTGGCCTTGGCGCTGGCGGTGGTCTTGACGTCGGCCGGATTGAGCGCCTTCTTCTTTGTCGCCGGCCGTGATATCGATCCGCCGGACGTGAGCGACGTGTTGCCGCCGCCGAGACAGCCGATTGCCGACGCGGAGAACATGGTGCCGATTCTTCTTGATGCGACGAATCGGCTGGCGTTGACCAAGGATGACAAGTATTTCATCAATTGCTGCTATCGGAAGGACGGCTGGGATCGTCGCCTGCGCCTTGCGGACGCCGATCGGACATTGACGGCGCAGGAGGCGACGGCGTGGGCAGACGGCATTCTCGCGTCGAACGCCGTTCTCTTCGCCGCGCTGGACGAGGCGGCGAAACGTCCGCGGGCACAGTATCCGGCGGATTTTGCCGCGGTGGGCGAGAATGTCTGGCAAGTATACGGCTGCGACAAGACGGTCTTCGGGCAGCTCTGGCACTTTGCGACAGTTGATGCTTTTATGTACGGCAACCTGGTTGCCGTGCGTGCCCGACGACTGCGGGAGCAGGGGCAGTCGGAGACGGCCGCGAAGGAGTTGGTTCGGTATGGTGACGCATTGGCCTGCCTTTCCTATCGAATTGAACACGCCTCGCTTGTTCTGTGGATGCGTTCGCCGGTGTTGCCGGTTTCGGACGAGCTGGTGCGGACGGCGATGGACGAGACAGTGTGTGATGCCACGCTAAAGGAGATTGATTCTGCCTTGCGGCGCTGGGCGGATGATTATTTGAAGGCCTTCCGCTTTCAGCATCGGTATTGCGTTTTGAGGGCGCGAAACATGATGCCAGAGCTGAAGATGCCGAAAAGTCTCTTTACGTTTCCGGAGGATCCTGAAGTGCCGAGATGGCTTCGGGCGTTGGCGAATGGTTTCGGAACGTGTGTTTATTGGTTCCCCGGCTATCGGCGTTACCTGTTCCAGCCCAATCGTACGGTCGCTGAGCTGGCTGAGGTCATCCGTGCAATGGAACGGCAGGCCTATTCTCTGCCGTATACGACGGCGACGCGAGAGTTCTTTTCCGATTTTGATAGACGACATTCGAATGAGATTCGCTGGCTGTCGCGGAATGGCTATGGAATATCGGAGGTGATCGGCTATTCGGGCTGGGGGAGTTTCAATCGCCTGGTGGGAATGTCTGCGTTTTATCGTGAATCGAATCATGTGATGCTGGCGATGACGCGCTTTCGGCGTAAGTGCGGGCGCAATCCGCAGTCGTTGTCCGAGCTGGTCCCAGAATTCATGACCGAAGTGCCGCGGGATCCATTTGATGCGGACATACCGCTTGGTTACAATTTTGAACAGGGAACTTTGCATACGGTCGGAGCAAACGGTACCTTCAACGGCAAGGTGCGCGATCCGCGCCTAAGGTTCGGTGGCCTGAGAAATCCGGACTATCGTTACATCCGTCGCATTGACGGTCGTTCAATGGAGCCGCCGCTGAAGGAAAGAGAGGTTGTCTCAGAAGGTAAAAGTCAAGGCAAGGAGAAATGAGGAAAACGATGAATAAACTGGTATCAGTCGGTGTGGTGCTAGCGGTTGCGCTGGCGATGGTCGGGTGCGAGAAGGTCGAGAACGCGGGACGCCAGGCCGCGCGGAAGGCCGGGTCGGTCGTCGGCAAGGGGACGACGGAATTCTTCAGCGGTGTCGGCGAAGGCATCAAGACGGTGTCGGACGGAAACGTGCCGGACGTGCTGACGGCCATTGCGACGCGCAAGTCGGTCCGCAAGTTCGATCCGCTCCGCGCAGTCGAGGACGAGAAGGTCGAGAAGATCCTGAAGGCGGCGAAGAGCGCATCGCGATCGTGCGTGAGATCCTCGCGATTCCCGATGGCTACGCACCGCTTAACGTCATCCCGATCGGCTATCCGGCGGAAGATCCGGCGGTGAAGAACAAGTGGAATCCCGCAAAGATCCACGCCGACAGATGGTGAGTGAAATTTAGTGAAGCTCATCTTGAAAAGGCAAAGACGATGAAAATGTCGATATGTTCTCTTGCGATGGTTGCGGCTGTCGTTTTGTCCGCACGTTGCGCGGAGGAAGAGAATGGACACGGAACCTTTTATTCGCCTGTCGGCGTATCGTGGCTGGGGTGGGATATCCCGACGGAATGGGTGCCTTCGAATTCCGTGGATGGCAGATCGGATGTTGCCGGTCTTGGGCTTGTCGTTTTCCCGTTTGGCGTCTGCGGGGATGTGCATGGGCTGCAGCTGAACACGGCTCTTTATGGCGGCCAGATTAGCGGACGCGTGGGACCCGATTCCGATGCACGGATGAACGGATTGTCGGTTGGTGCTTTTGCAAACAGTGTTGGCGTGGTCTGTGGCGCGATGGTTTCTCCAATCAACATTGCCTATCGCCTGAATGGGCTTCAGGTTGGAGTATTGAATGCGTCTTTTGATGCATGCGGGGTGATGGTTGGTCTCATGAACAAGGTCGGAGAAGATCGAAACGGTGAAGCGAGGAGCATTGCTCTAGAGTTGGGCGTGCTGAACAGTTCGTTTGGCGATGGCGAAGTCAGTTCATTCGATGTCCAGATAGGGTTGTGGAATGTTCTTCAGGACGGCGCACGAGGATTGCAGATCGGAGTAATCAATCAGGTTGAGGGTTCGTCCGTTGGGTGCTCGATTCTCCCGGTGTTTAATGCGAGGTGGTGATTGTGGACACTCTGTTTTGGCGTGATTTGCTCTGCACTGCGTTTGGACTGTCGATTCTTGTGGGAATTGTCTTGGTGTGCGTGTGGATGGTTCGGCGAGCGGTGAAAGTGAAAAGGCGTTGGCTGCGGTGGACGATGCGGCTCGTCGGAATTTCAATAATTACCTATCTTGCAGTTTGCCTTCTTGTTTACGTTTGTTATTGCCGCATATGATGACAGCACGGGCAGATTTTAACGTTTATATAAACTTTAGAATCTGCATAGATTAACAGTTTTCAGTGAATAGGGGAGAAATGGTTCGTGCGGTTGCGTTGTCAAGAGAGTCTGGGATTTGGTATATTTGTGCCGCTTTGCAAAATGGTCACAAGTGACTTAGCAGTAAAATCGGAGTGTGATGAGAGTAAATCGAGGCGATGATATTTTATGAGCGAAACGAAATTTCAACTTTCTGAAAAGTGCGTGGTGCCGGAGGAGTGGAAAGCCGGCATCGGACATGACTTCCGCCATTACAAGGGGAAGATGTACCGGCTCCTGGGCCTCGCGCCGCATAGCGAGACGCTGGAGCCGATGGCGGTCTATCAGCTGCTCTACGGCGATTTTGGCCTCTGGGTCAGGCCCGCCAAGATGTTCTTCGAGGAGATCGACGTGGGCGGCCGCCGCATGCGGCGGTTCGAAAGGGCGTAAGGGGATAGGCAATCGGTTTGACAAATTCTTTACAAACATTTGACAGCGCAATGACAATTGAGTGTGGGGTAAATGGTACAATACGCACCGTTTCCGGCAATGCCGCCGGATGCAACCCATAAGGAGCATGAACAGAATGAAAAACCTGATCGTTGCAGTAATTGCAATCTATGCGTTGACCGCGTGTGCTGGCGACGCGGCGCCGATCGTCAAGGTCGGACTCTACAAGAACGGTCTCGCCGTCGTAACCCGCAAGGTCACGCCGGACTCAACTGGCACCGCCGTCGTCGATGGCTCCGCACGCCCCGCCTACGGCACATTCTGGCATTCCGCCGAGAAGCCGGTGACGGTGACGCGCACGGCCGCACGGGACGGCGTCACGGTCTCGTTCCGCGCGGCGCCCGATTTCGCGCCCGTCCTCGCCGATATCGAGAAGGAAGGCAACATCGAGGCGACGGTCTACTCGGTCGGCGAGAAGGATCGCGTCTTCACGGCATCCGGCAAGCTGATCGCCACCGGCAATCTGCCGACAGGCGTCGCGTATCCGAATATGCCCTGGTCTGGCAATCCCCCCGTCAGCAACATGCTGACGCTTGAGCTCAAGAACGGTTCGAAGCTGCACGTTCCGGCTGGACTGAAGGTCGCTGTGAAAGGCGCGGCCGGCGGCGAATCGTGGCTCTTTACGGGAACGGACAAGCCGTTTGCCGTCGAGTATCTTTCGGCTGGCGCGAGCTGGACGCCGTCCTACCGACTCGCCTTCGGCGAGAAGGGCAAGGGCACGCTCTTCATGTCCGCCGACGTGCGCAACGAGCTTGCGGACTGGAAGGACGCGGAGCTTTCGCTCATCTCGGGTTTTCCGAACCTCAAGTTCGCAAACGTGCCGTCTCTCCTCGGCGGCGGCGTGGATTTCGCGATGTACAAGAACGCCGTCGAGACGGCTGAGGGCGGCAATCAGTACCCCTGGTACTACGAACGCAAGTCGAGAGGCGGTGGCGTGATGTCCCAGAGCGTGATGTCGAATTACGCGCCAGACGGCGCTGCCGTGCCGAATGCGGCGGCCTACGGCACGGTGGAGACGGGCGCGGGGGCGGACATCCATTACCGTGAAGTCGGCAAGGTGACGCTCGGCAAGGGCGAGACGGTGACGCTGCCGCTTGGAGCGAAGGAGACGAAGGTTGAGCGCCTCGTCGACTGGGATCTCAACGACCGCCGCGACTTCTGGGGACGGCTCATGAACGAGGAATTCAAACCCGAGCTCTGGGATGCCGTCAAGGTAAGGAATCCGTTTGCCTTTCCGCTGACGACCGCGCCGATGGAGGTTGTTGAAGAGGGACGCATCCTCGGACAGAATCCCTGCGCGTGGACGAATCCAGGCGACGAGGCGATCGTGAAGGTGACGAAGGCGCTGTCGGTGAAGGGCTCGTACGAAGAGCGCGGAGACGGCAAGGCCATTTCCTCCAAGATGTCTTCGCTCGGTGCGGACGAGCGGTTCCGGTTTGACCATAATGATTACCGCAAGGAGATCGTGACGGCCACGATGAAGCTCACGAATTTCCGCAAGGAGACGGCGAAGCTGCGCGTGAAGAAGACGTTTTCGGGTGAGCTGGTGAAAAGCGACGTTGAGCCGACGAAGCGGCTCGATCCGCCGCCGGCCGATTCGCGCGTCAATGCCGTCCACGAGCTGACGTGGGAATTCGAGCTCAAGGCGGGCGAGTCGCGCGAGATCTCGTTCACCTACTGGCTCTGGGTCAGGATGTAAGCCGGAAGGGAGGACAATATGAATCGTCTGTTCTTCTTGGTGTTGTCGGCGGTTGGCATGGTTGCCGCGGAGGCGGGCGTGACCTGCCGCGTGGAGCCGGACTATGGTGTGCGTGAGGCCGACAAGCCCGGAACTGCCTATGTGAAGGTGACGCTCGCGGCGGACAAGGTTGCGGCGAAGAGTCGTCCGTCGGTGAATCTCGCGATCGTGCTCGACCGCTCGGGTTCGATGTACGGCGCGGCGATCGAGCGGGCGCGGGAGGCGGCGTGCGAGGCCGTGCGGCGGCTGGACGAACGCGACGTCATTTCCGTGGTCGCCTACGACGACGTCACCGAAACGGTCGTTCCGGCGCAGCGCGTGGTGGACCGCGAGGGCATCATCGCGAAGCTCCGCCGCATCGAGGCCCGCGGTATGACGGCGCTCTTCGCCGGTGTCGCGGCGGGTGCGTCGGAGCTCGCGAAGTTCCGCGGCAAGTGCGAGATCAGCCGCGTGCTGCTCCTTTCCGACGGACAGGCCAACGTGGGTCCCTCGACCGCCGAGGAGCTCGGGCGCTACGGGGCGATGCTGATGAAGGACGGTATCGCCGTCTCGACGGTCGGTCTCGGTGACTGTTACAACGAGGACCTGATGACGCGGCTCTCGCAGAAGTCGGATGGCAACAGCTATTATGTCGCCAAGAGCGAGGACCTGACGAAGGTCTTTGCGTCCGAACTCGGCGACGTCCTCTCGGTCGCCGCGACCAAGGTGCAGCTCCAGGTCCGCTTCGGCGAGGGCTTCGTGCCGGTGCAGCTCGTCGGACGCGACGGACGCATTGCCGACGGCGTCGTCTCGATCGACCTCAACCAGCTCTACGGCGGACAGGAGAAGTACGTGATCGTCAAGTGCGACGCCGCGCCGGGTAAGGCGGGTGACGCGCGCGAAATCGCCAAGGCGGGAATAACCTATGTCGATGCGGTCTCGGGCAGGAAGTGCGGCGCGTCGGGTGTTGCCGCCGTGACCTATTCGGAGGATATCGCCGCCGTCAAGGCCAGCGTCAACAGGAGCGTAGTCAAGGAGACGATCTTCAACGAGAACGCGCTCCGCGTCGAGGAGGCGATCCGTTCGGCCGACAAGGGCGACTTCGCGGCGGCACAAAGGGCCATTACGAGCAACGCCGCGGCCGTGCGCCAGGCCCAGGC
>JAZQPI010000076.1:0-12100 GCA_045628545.1 Kiritimatiellia bacterium | reverse complement strand
GCGGCCGTCCGAAATGACTCGGACATCTGTGTTTTTCCAGTCATAGTATTTCCCTTCGAGCGAGGGTGGTACTTCTTTGGACGACTCGTATTCCGACTGTGACGGTTGCGCGACAGAGCCTGATTTCCACAGGACTTTCCGACTTTCGTCCAGATGTGCATTATAACATTTTGCACTACCATCCCACAAGGGTATGATCGCGTGTCGCCAGGGTCCGCTGCTTTGCGAAGCAAAGTCGCTAGAGCGGTGTCCAACGCCATTCAGGGGATGGGCCTGTTTTCAAATTGGTCGACCCTGATTTCTGGCATATGACAGAGGCGGCGAATATGGTATAATAGTACGAAAGGCGCAATGCGGGCGGACCGGACGGGTCGGGCGGCCGGTTGCGCCCGGTAGAACGCGAGGAGATCGGATATGGACAACAAGCAGCTTGTGACGGAAATTCGCGAAGAGGTGGCGAAGGTCATCGTCGGGCAGGAGAAGCTCATCGACCGGCTGGTGCTGGCGATGATCACGGGCGGCCACATCCTGCTCGAAGGCGTGCCGGGCCTGGCGAAGACCCTGTCGATCAACACGCTCGCCAAGGTGCTGGGCCTCGAGGCGAAGCGCATCTCCTTCACGCCGGACCTGCTCCCCGCCGATGTCGTCGGCACGCTCGTCTACTCCCCCAAGACCGGCGAGTTCCTGCCGAAGAAGGGCCCCGTCTTCACGAACCTGCTGCTGGCGGACGAAATCAACCGCGCGCCGGCCAAGGTGCAGTCGGCGCTCCTGGAGTCGATGCAGGAGAAGCAGGTCACGATCGGCGACGAGACCTACGCCCTGCCGCAGCCGTTCCTCGTGCTGGCGACGCAGAATCCGATCGAGCAGGAGGGGACCTATCCGCTTCCCGAAGCCCAGGTCGACCGCTTCATGTTCAAGTGCCTCGTCGAAACGCCCTCGAAGGCGGACGAGCGCCGGATCATGCAGCGCTTCGCCGAGAACGCGGAGCCCCCGCAGGCGAAGACCGTCTGCAAGCCGGAGGACATCTTCGCGCTCAAGGCCGCGCTGAAGGACGTCTACTGTGACGAGAAGGTGGGCGACTATATCCTTGACATCGTCTTCAAGACGCGCGAGCGCAGCGAGATGGTCCAGAACGGCGCTTCGCCGCGCGCGACGCTGGCGCTGAACCTCGCCGCCCGCGGCAACGCGCTGATGCACGGCCGCGCCTACGCGACGCCGCAGGACGTCAAGGAGGTCGTTCACGACGTGCTGCGCCACCGCATCCTCCTCACCTACGAGGCCGAGGCCGAGAACGTGACGTCCGACAAGGTGATCGACGGCATCCTGAACGAGGTGCCGGTTCCGTAAGGGCGGCGGTCGGGAAAGAAACGGTAGAGATAACGGAAACGGGAGCGCGCGATGGCAGGGGAATACCAGTTCAGCTTGATCGACGTCACCAAGCAGGTCGGCACGAAGACCATCCTCAAGGACGTCAACCTTTCGTTCTTCTACGGAGCCCATATCGGCGTGATCGGCGCGAACGGCGCGGGCAAGTCGTCGCTGCTGAAGATCCTGGCCGGGCTGGACACGGACCTCATGGGGACGGTCCAGGTCGCGAAGGGCACGAAGGTCGGGTATCTTCCGCAGGAGCCCCAGCTGGACGATTCGAAGACCGTCCTCGAGACCGTGATGGAGGGCGTCGCCGACGCGCAGGCGATGGTGACGCGATACGAGGACCTCTGCTGCGAGCTGGACGATCCGAAGGCCGCGGCGGAAATGGAGCGGCTGCAGGCGGTCATTGACGCTAACGACTACTGGAATCTCGAAAACCTCGTCGAACGACGCATGGCCGACCTCGGCTGTCCCGACGGCGCGAAGCAGGTGGGCGTCCTTTCGGGCGGCGAACGCCGTCGCGTCGCGATGGCGCGGCTGCTCCTTTCCAATCCCGACGTGCTGCTCCTGGACGAGCCGACGAACCATCTGGACGCGGAGACGACCTACCGGCTCGAAGCCTATCTCAAGGAGTTCAAGGGCACGCTCATCGTCGTGACCCACGACCGCTACTTCCTTTCTGACGTGACGGACTGGATACTCGAACTCGACCACGGCGTCTGCTATCCCTACAAGGGCAACTACGAGGAGTGGCTCAAGCAGAAGGAGGCGATGCTCCAGCGCGAGGCGAAGGTCGAGAAGTCGCGGCAGAAGATGCTGGAGAACGAGCTGAAGTGGATTCAGACGAATCCGTCCGGCCGCCACGCCAAGGCGAAGGCCCGCGTCGAGCGCTACGAAGAGCTGCAGAAGCAGGAGGACAACACGCGCGAGGACGATCTCGTAATCCGCATTCCGCCGGGGCCGCGGCTCGCCGACCTCGTTGTCCGCGCCGAGCACGTGAAGATGGCGTTCGGCGACCAGGTGCTCTACACCGACCTCAATTTCGACCTGCCGCGCGGCGGCATCGTCGGGGTGATCGGCGCGAACGGCGCCGGGAAGACCACTCTGTTCAAGCTGATCACGGGGCAGCTCAAGCCGGTCTCCGGCACGTTCTCGGTCGGCGAGACGGTGAAGCTCTCCTACGTGGACCAGACGCGCAGCGAACTCAAGCCGGAGGAGACCGTCTACGAGGCGATCACCGGCGGCGGCGAGTTCGTGCGGCTCGCGGGGACGACGATGATGAACGGCCGCGCCTACTGCAGCCGGTTCAACTTCCGCGGGCCCGAGCAGCAGAAGAAGGTCGGCGTCCTTTCGGGCGGCGAACGCAACCGCGTCCATCTTGCGAAGCTCCTGGCCGCGGGCGGCAACCTGCTGCTCCTGGACGAGCCGACGAACGACCTTGACGTCGCGACGCTCCGCTCGCTGGAGGAGGGTCTGCAGGAGTTCGGCGGCTGCGTGATGGTGGTTTCGCACGACCGCTGGTTCCTCGACCGCATCGCGACGCACATCCTCGCCTTCGAGGGGGGCGGACGGACGACCTGGTTCGAGGGCGGCTACACCGAGTACCACGAGATGCTTTCCCGGCGCAAGTGACGGCCGTCCGCGCCTGAACGACATTTAACGTAATCTATCGAAAGGAAGAAAGAAAAATGATTCTCCTGCAAGGTTCCGAAGCATATTCGTCATTTCGCGTTGACGCGCTGAAGGCGGCCGTGGCGAAGGCCGATCCCGAACTCGGGCCGGTCGCCTTCGAGGCGCGGTGGGTCTATGCGCTCGAACTTGTCGGCGAGGCGTTCGACGCCACCGAACTGGACCGCGCGGCGAGCCTGCTCAACGCGTCCGGGCATTGCGAGCCGCGGACAGAGGAGCCAGGCGGGTTCTTCGTCTTTCCGCGCAAGGGCACGATCTCCCCGTGGAGCACGAAGGCGACGGACATTTTCCGCAACTGCGGGCTCAAGGGCATCGTCCGCGTCGAGCGCGGCATCCGCTTCGTGACCTCGCCGGTGCTGTCGCTCAAGGCGTTCGCGCCGCTTTACGACAAGATGACCGAGGGCGTGTACACGGACGTGTCCGACCTCTTCGACGTCGCCGAGCCGCAGCCCGGGCGCACCTACGACGTCCTGGCGAAGGGCGTGGAGGCGATCCGCGAGGCGAACGTCGAGATCGGGCTGGCGATTTCCGAGCCGGAGATGGAGTACCTCGCCAAGAGCTTCAAGGCCGCGGGGCGCAATCCGACCGACACGGAGCTGGTGATGTTCGGCCAGGTGAACTCCGAGCACTGCCGGCACAAGATCTTCGGCGCGCAGTTCATCATCGACGGCAAGAAGCAGCCGAAGTCGCTGTTCGAGATGATCAAGAACACGCACGAGAAGCGTCCGCAGGACACGCTCTCGGCGTACAAGGACAATTCCGCGGTGGTGGCGGGCTTTCCGACCGAGGTCTTCGCGATCGATCCGGCGACGAACGCCTACGCCTTCAAGAAGGACCGGCTCGAGCAGCTGATGAAGGTCGAGACGCACAACCACCCGACGGCGATCTCCCCGTTCCCCGGCGCGGCTACCGGCGTCGGCGGCGAGATCCGCGACGAGGCGGCGACCGGGCAGGGCTCGCGGACGGTGGCGGGCATTTGCGGCTTCATGGTCTCGAACCTCCGCATTCCGGGCTTTCCCCAGCCGTGGGAGCGCCTCTTCGCCGACTTCCCGACGCGCCTGGCGACGCCGCTGGCGATCATGACCGAGGGACCGCTCGGCGGCGCGGCGTTCGGCAACGAGTTCGGGCGGCCGCAGCTCTGCGGCTTCTTCCGCACCTACGAGGGCGAGGTGGCCGGCGAGCTCAGGGGCTACCACAAGCCGATCATGCTGGCGGGCGGCATGGGCGTGATCCGTCACAGCCAGGTCGAGAAGCGTCCGGTGAAGACGGGCGCGCTGATCGTCCAGATCGGCGGTCCGGCGATGCGCATCGGCCTCGGCGGCGGCGCGGCGTCTTCGATGATGACGGGCACGAACTCCGAGGCCCTCGACTTCAACTCCGTCCAGCGCGGCAACGCCGAAATGCAGCGCCGCTGCCAGGGCGTGATCGACGCCTGCAGCTTCCTCGGCAAGGCCAATCCGATCATGTCGATCCACGACATCGGCGCGGGCGGGCTTTCCAACGGCTGCCCCGAGCTCGTCGAGGCGACCGGCGGCCGGTTCGAGCTGCGCGAGGTCCACAACGAGGAGAAGTCGATGAACCCGATGGAGATCTGGTGCTGCGAGGCCCAGGAGCGCTATGTGCTCGCCCTCCGTCCCGAGGCCCGCATCTTCTTCGAGGAGCTTTGCGCGCGCGAGCGCTGCCCGGTGGCGTTCATCGGCGTGGCGACGGGAGACGGACGGCTCGTGCTGAACGACTCGCACTTCGGCGACAGCCCGATCGACATGGACATCAAGGTCCTTCTCGGCAAGCCGCCGCGGATGGTCCGCGACGTGAAGCGCACCAAGAAGGCGCACGACGCGCTGAACTTCGAGGGCGTGCGGCCGATCGACGCGCTGACGCGCATCCTCCATCTGCCGGCCGTCGCGGACAAGACCTTCCTCATCACGATCACCGACCGCTCGGTCACGGGCCGCGTCGCGCGCGACCAGATGGTCGGCAAGTACCAGCTGCCGGCGGCGGACTGCGCCGTGACGACGATGGGCTACAGGACTTACGAGGGCCAGGCGATGGGGACCGGCGAACGGACGCCGGTCGCGCTGCTGGACGGACCCGCCTCGGGCCGTCTCGCGGTCACCGAGGCGATCACCAACCTCGCGGCGGCGGACGTAGGCGACATTTCGCAGATCCGCCTCTCGGCGAACTGGATGGCCCCGTGCGGCGAACCCGGCGAGGACGCGATCCTCTACGACACCGTCAAGGAAGTGGGCCTCGCGTTCTGCCCGAAGCTCGGCGTGTCCATCCCGGTCGGCAAGGACAGCTGCTCGATGCACACGACGTGGGCGGACTCGAAGGGCGTCCAGCGCAAGCAGGTCGCGCCGCTCTCGCTCGTCGTCTCCAGCTTCGCGCCGGTGAAGGACGTCCGGCTGACGCTCACGCCGGACCTCAAGCCGGATCCCGCCGGCGAGTCTTCGTTCCTGATCGGCGTCGACCTTTCGGACGGCGAGAGCCCGCTCGGCGCGACGGCCCTCGCGCAGGTGTACGGCCAGCTGGGCGACAGCCATGCCGACGCCGACCCGGCGCTGGTGAAGCGCTTCTTCAACGCCATGCAGAAGATCGTGCGCGAACGCCTGGCGCTCGCCTATCACGACCGTTCGGACGGCGGCGTCGCGGTCACGCTGGCGGAAATGGCCGTGACCGGAGGCCGCGGCGTCGTCGCGAAGCTGCCTGACGGCGACGCGCTCGCGGTGCTGTTCAACGAACAGCCCGGCGCGGTGCTCCAGGTGGCGGAGTCGAAGGTCGGCGAAGTGCTGGCCCTCTTCGGCGCGGCGAAGGTCCCGGCGCGGATCGTCGGCGCGGTCACCCGCGCGTCGCGCTCCTTCGAGCTGTTCGTCGGCGCGCGGCTGGCGGTTCGCACCGACCTCACCTATCTGCGCCGCTGCTGGTCCGAGACGACCTACCGCATGCAGGCGCTCCGGGACAATCCGGTCTGCGCCCGCGAGGAGTACGACAACGGACTCGACGAGCGCGACCCCGGCCTCAACTACAAGGTCACCTACGACCCCGAATCTCAACCTCTCAACCTCTCAACCTCTCAACCTGCGGCGAAGCCGCGTATGGCGATCCTGCGCGAGCAGGGCGTCAACGGCCACATCGAGATGGCGGCGGCGTTCGCGCTCGCCGGCTTCGAGTGCCAGGACGTCCACATGAGCGACCTGATCTCCGGCAAGGTCGACCTCAAGGACTTCAAGGGCCTCGTCGCGTGCGGCGGCTTCTCCTACGGCGACGTGCTGGGCGCGGGCTCGGGCTGGGCGCGGTCGATCCTCTTCAACGACCGGCTGAAGGCGATGTTCAAGGAGTTCTTCGAACGTCCCGACACCTTCTCGCTCGGCGTGTGCAACGGCTGCCAGATGCTCTCGCAGCTCAAGGACATCATCCCCGGCGCGTCGGGCTGGCCGAAGTTCGTGAAGAACATCTCCGAGCAGTTCGAGGCGCGTCTGGAGACGGTCGAGATCGAGCCGTCGCCGTCCATCTTCTTCAAGGACATGGCCGGCTCGCGCCTGCCGGTCGCGGTGGCGCACGGCGAAGGGCGCGTCTGGACTGACGGCTTCACGCCGTCGATCTGCGCGGCGCACTTCGTCGACAATTACGGCAACGCCACGACGCGCTATCCCTACAACCCGAACGGCTCGCTCGGCGGCCAGACGGCGTTCACGTCGACGGACGGCCGCGCGACGATCATGATGCCCCATCCCGAACGCGGCTTCCGCGCCTGCCAGCTGAGCTACAACGACGGCACCTTCAAGGTCGACGGACCGTGGATGCGGATGTTCCGCAACGCTTACGCCTTCGCCGTCGGCGGTCGGCGCGGACAGGGACGGACCGAGGCCTGAGGAGCGCGATGACGAAGCTCGACGAGAAATGGGAGCTGACGCGGGAGACCGTCGGAAACGACGGCCTCTCGGTGGTGATGCCGCTCTACCACCTCGCGGCGGAGGCGGCCGACAATCTCCGCGAGGCCGCCGGACTGTTCGAAAGCCACGGCGTGAAGACCGAGCTCGTCCCGGTCGACGACGGCAGCGGCGACGGCACCGACGAGGTCCTCAAGGGCCTCGTCGCGGACTGGCCGTACGCGCACGTCACGCTCAAGCCGGTCATTTGCCGGAAGAACGGCGGCAAGGGCGCGGCGCTCCGCGCGGGCTACGAGGCGTCGACCGGCAAGTACGTGATGCTGCTGGACGGCGATCTCGACATCCACCCCAAGCAGACGCCCTACTTCTTCGAGCAGATGGTCGTCAAGGCGGCGGACATAGTCGTCGGCTCCAAGCGCCACCCGCGGTCCGTCGTCCAGTACCCCTGGCACCGCCGGATCGTGAGCGGCTGCTACTTTACGCTCGTGCGGCTCTTCGTCGGCCTGCCGATCACCGACACGCAGACGGGCATGAAGCTCTTCAAGCGGAAGATCCTCGGCTATTCGCTCGAGCGCATGCTGGTGAAGACCTACGCCTTCGACCTCGAGCTCCTCTCCATCGCCGCCAGCCGCGGCGCGAAGATCGTCGAGGCCCCGGTCGTCATCCGCTTCGGCGAAAAGTTCGGCGCCCTCAAGCCGAACACCGTCTACCAGATGTCCAAGGACACGCTGGCGGTCTTCTACCGGCTGCGCCTGCTGCGCTATTACGCGAAGTGCCTCGTGCCGAAGCGGCTCGACCATTCGCCGAAGGTGTCGATCGTCATCGCCTGCCCGAAGCCGAGCTGGATGCTGGACGAGTGTCTGGCGGCGATCCGTCAGCAGAGCTACGAGAACTGGGAGTGCATCGTGCTGCCGGACGAGCCCGTGACCCCGGCGGAGGACGATCCGCGGGTGCGCTATCTCGCCACGGGCGTGGTGCGTCCGGCGGAGAAGCGCAATCTCGGCATTCGCAAGGCGAAAGGGGAGATCGTCGCGTTCATCGACGACGACGCCTATCCCGACTCGCACTGGCTCGAATACGCGGTGAAGTATTTCGGCGACGCCGACATCGGGGCCGTCGGCGGTCCGGGCGTGACGCCGCCCGGCGACCGGTTCCTCGCCCGCATCGGCGGCCGCGTCTACGACAACTGGCTCGTCAGCGGCAATTACCGCTACCGCTACAAGGCCGGCGGCGTGCGGATGGACGTCGACGACTATCCGAGCTGCAACCTGTTCGTGCGCAAGAGCGTGCTGGACCGGATCGGCGGCTATCGGACGGACTTCTGGCCGGGCGAGGACACGCTGCTCTGCAAGGACATCATCGACAGCTGGAAGCGCATCGTCTACGATCCCTGGGTGGTGGTCTTCCACCACCGGCGGCCGCTTTTCGCGGCGCATCTCCGGCAGCTGGGACGCTACGGCTTCCACCGCGGCTACTTCTGCAAGCGCTTTCCGTCGAACTCGCTGCGCCTGAGCTACTTCGTCCCCACCTTCTTCGACATCTACCTTTTCGTGCTGGTGGTGATCGGCGTTTTGAACCTGACGGGCGTGGACGGACTGCGCGTGACGTTCCACCGCTGGGGCGGCTATCTGCCGATGTGGATCTATCTCGGACTCGTCGCGCTGACGACCTTCAGCGTCAGACCGCACGTCTGGCTGCTGACGGCGCTCGGCGTCGTCGCCAGCCACATCTGGTACGGCGTCCAGTTCATGCGCGGAATCTTCGCGCGCAAGGCCCCGTGCGAGTACATCGGCGGCGACCACGGTTCGGCGAAGGCCGGCGACGCCGCGCAATCCTGACGGAGGAGGCAATATGAACCTGACGTTTGCACTTTGGCTTCTGGGCGCTTATCTGGTCGGCGGCATTCCCTTCGGCTATCTGATCGGCCGTCTGCGCGGCGTGGACGTGCGGACGGTCGGCTCGAAGAACATCGGCGCGACGAACGTGTTCCGCACGGTGGGCAAGAAGTGGGGCGTCCTCGCCTTCTTCTGCGACGTGATGAAGGGCCTCGTCCCGACGCTCCTCGCCAAGTATTTCGCCGACACCGCCTCCTGCCCCCACCTTCCGCTCTGCGTGGGCATCGTCTGCGTCGTCGGGCACATGCTTACGCCCTACATGCGCTTCCGCGGCGGCAAGGGCGTGGCGACGGCCTTCGGCATGCTGCTCGGACTCGTGCCGGGGCTGGTCGGCGTGGCGTTCGGATTGTTTGCGCTCGTTTTCGCCTGTTCGCACTACATTTCGCTCGGCAGCTGCATCGCCGCGGCGTTTCTCGCCGTCGCCATCTGGTTCCCGGTTCTCGGCACGGTCGGCCGCGCCGACATTCCGCAGTGCGTCCTCGTCACGCTGATCGCGCTCTTCATCATCGTCAAGCACCGGGCCAACATCGTCCGGCTGCTGCACGGCAACGAAAACAAGATATACCTCTTCGGCAAGCGCCATGCGAACGCTGGTGTTTAACGGCTGGGCGGCCGGCTACGAGGTCTGGGAGCTGACGGCCTTCGAACACGACTGGCTCTTCAGCTACATCGAGGAGCTGGACGGCCTGCCGGCGCAGGTCATGGCGGAGACGGACAAGGCGCTGCTCGTGGGCTTTTCGATGGGCGGCTCGATGGCCTTGAAGACCTATCTCGAGTTTCCCGACAAGGTCGCCGGACTCGTCCTCGTGTCCGCGACGCCGCGGATGATGGCCGATCCGTCGACGGACTGGAAGGGGATGAGCCAGCGGCGTTCCCAGGCGCTCATGATCGGCACGCGGCTGGTCTTCGGCAAGGACCCTTCGCCCGTCTATGCGCAGGAGAACCTCGAGCGGGGGCTGGAGTTCCTGCGGACCGTCGACCTGCGGGAGCGGCTGCTGGCGCAGACGGCGGCGTGTCCGCCGGCGTTTCCGGTGCGCATTCTCCAGAGCGAGAAGGACGGAGTGGTCCATCCGGCGAACGCCGCGTTCCTGCAGCGCGTCTTTCCTCGCGGCAAGGTGCGCTTCGTGCCCGGCAACGAGCACGTCCTGCCGGTCTCGGCGTCCGAGCTCGTGGACGCGGCGGTCGCGGAGGTGCTGGCGGAGCTGGAGGCGGGAGCGTGAGCCGCGGGGCGACATTCCGGCGGATCCTGTCCCTGCTGGCAATTACCGCCGCGCTGGTGGCGCTGACGGCAGTTCGCGAAGCGCTGTCGCCGTCCGCCGATTCGCAGCCGGCGGCGTCGAATGTCGTTGCGCAAACGGCTCGAATCGCGCCGACGAACGCCGTGAAACGCACGAACGCCGTGGCGCCGACGAACGCCGCGGCACGGGCGGCGATCAGCGCCGAGGGCTGGTATTACGACCTCGACCGCGTCGCGGCGTACATCCGCGCCTACGGACGGCTGCCGGGCAACTACATGACGAAGGCCGAGGCGATGCGGCTCGGCTGGATCGGCGGAACGCTGGATGTCGTTGCGCCGGGGCGGACGATTGGCGGCGACCGCTTCGGCAATTACAGCCGGAAGCTGCCGCGGGGCGAATGGCGCGAATGCGACATCGACACCCGCGGCCGACCCCGCGGGGAGAAGCGGCTCATTTACTCGCGTGACCGGCGAATCTACTACACGCCCGATCATTATAAAACCTTCAGGAAAGTGCCCTGACCATGAGGAGAGCGAAGTTCGTCATTGACCTCGGGGGCGTGCGCACGTTGCGGACGCTGCACCGCCGGATTGCGGCCGTGCTGCCGGTTCCGGACGGCTACGGCCGCAATTTCGACGCCCTGTACGACTTTCTGACCGAGTGGGGACAGACCCTCACGATCGTCTTCGCCAACGTGTCCGTCGGCCGGCGGACGCTCCAGCGCGTCTGCGCCGACGCCGTCGCGGAGACGCCCGGCCTCGAAATCCGGTTCGCGCCCCCGCGGCGTCCGCGCGAACCGGACGGACGGGTCGCGGGCGTGTGACGGAATGGGGCGCTGGACAAAGTAAATGCGTCCCACCTCTCAACCCTCTCAACTTTCTCCTCTCACCTCCACCTATTTTTGCTATAATTCTTCCGGTCAACGGAACCTGACCGTCTCCGACATGAACCTAAACGGACAGATTGACTGGAGCGATACCGACCGCATCGTCTCGAACGACACGCGGTACGTCTCGCACAACGGCGACTGGTGGCGCGAATCCTCCTCTTGGCAGACGCGGCAAAACGGCTCCTCTGAGTTGACGCTTATGGGCCGTTCCCGCACCCGTCTCACGTGTCTTGGCAGCAATACCGTACCGTCGCCGTCCTCGGCAACAGGCGCTGGCACGGGTCTCCTCACCTCCGAGACCCTCTCCCTCGACGCTCTCAACAACGAGACCATCACCCGCACCTACCTCGACCGCTCTGCCCACACGACGACCCAAACGACCCTGTCCCCCGACTCTACTCTCCCTGCTGAAACGGTTGTCCAGTCCGGCCTAACCGTCTCGTCGCGTTCCGCCACCGGCGTAACGACCACCTACGCCTACGACGCGCTCGGTCGCCAAATCTCGCAGACCGACGGCCGCAGCAATACGTCGCAGATCGTCTACGACGCGCAGGGCCGCGTTGCCAAGATCATCGACCCGCTCGGCCACGAGACGACATACGCCTATGACGCGCTCGGTCGCCAAATCGCCGTTACCGACCCGCTCGGTCACACCGTCACGACCACTTACGACGCCGAAGGGCGTGTCCTCGCCCAGCGCGGCGCGACCTACCCGGTAGACTACACCTACGACGCCTACGGCAACAAGGTCTCGATGACCACCTACCGAAACGAGGATCTCGCAAACGGCGACACGACCCGCTGGCTCTATGACGAACCCTCGGGTTGTATGACCAACAAGGTCTACGCCGACGGCAAGGGCCCGTCTTACTCGTACACGCCCGACGGCAAGCTCGCCCGCCGCATCTGGGCGCGTGGCATTGCAACCGATTACACCTACGACAACGCGGATAATCTGACGCGCACCGAATATAACGACAATGGCGTGACCCCGACGATCACCATGGCCTATGACCGCGTCGGCAACCTCACCGAAGCCACCACCGTCGGTGTCGTGACGAATCTCTACGCCTACGACATCGTCGGCCATTGCACGAACGAGTGGCAAAACGACTTCAACCTGACGCG
>JAZQPI010000075.1:0-16216 GCA_045628545.1 Kiritimatiellia bacterium | reverse complement strand
AAGGATCAGATTCAACGGGCGGCAGTTTCCGTTAGCTCGAACATAGCCGAGGGTTTTGAGCGGAATGGCAACGTCGAATTTACGAATTTTCTTTTCATTGCGAAAGGGTCGGGCGGGGAAGTTCGCTCGCAACTGTACATTGCATATGATCTCAATTACATAACCCAAGTGCAATTTGAGGAGGCAGTTTCCCAGTCCGTCGAACTCTCAAAATCGATATACTCCTTTGTTAAATCCCTTAAGTCATCCTCTTACCGTGGAATCAAAAAACTTTGAACCTTGAACTTTGAACCTTGAACCTTGAACTTTGAACTTTGAACCTTGAACTTTAAACTTTTATCATGAGGGTTGCCGATTACATCTGGAAAACACTGGCCGACAAGGGTGTCCGGCACGTCTTCCTCGTGACGGGTGGCGGGGCGATGCATTTGAATGATGCGCTTGGGCTTGAGAAGCGCATCAAGTACGTCTGCAACCTGCACGAGCAGGCCTGCGCGATGGCGGCGGAGGGCTACGCCCGCGCGTCCGGTACGCCGGGCGTCATCAATGTGACGACAGGCCCCGGAGGCACGAATGCGCTCACGGGCGTCATGGGCGCATGGCTTGATTCGGTGCCGATGGTGATCGTCTCGGGACAGATCAAGCGCGCGACGATGATCACGGCCGCGCCGGAACTGAAGCTGCGGCAGCTCGGCGACCAGGAGTACAACATCGTCGACGCGGTGAAGCCGATGACGAAATACGCCAAGACCGTCATGTCCGTCGAGGAAGTCCCGCAGGTCCTGGCCGAGGCGTGGCGGCTCTGCCAGACCGGACGTCCCGGCCCCGTGTGGATCGACGTTCCCCTGGACATTCAGGCTGCGCCTGTTCCTGAAGACTGGATGGCGAAGACGCTCACCGTCCAAACTTCTCAAACCTCTCAAACTTCTCAAACCGCTCAAATCCTCCGCGCTCAGGTCTCGGAGTTCGTCGGCTTGCTCAAGACCGCCCGGCGTCCGGCCCTCATTTGCGGCTCCGGCATTCACAACGCGCATTGCGAAAAAGAGCTGCTGCAATTCGCCGAAGCGTTCAACATCCCGGTGCTGACGTCGATTTCCGGCATCGACCTCATTGCGTCCGATCATCCGCTCTTCTTCGGCCGTCCCGGCATCCTCGGCGAGCGTCCGGCGAACTTCATCATGCAGAATTCGGACCTCTTCATCGTGCTGGGGACGCGCATGGGCATCCGCATCTGCGGCTACGCCTACGAGACGATCGCCCGTGCGGCGACGAAGGTGATGGTGGACGTCGATCCGAACGAACTTAACAAGCCGACGTTCCGTCCCGACGTCAAGATCGAGTCCGATGTCGGGGATTTCCTCCGCGGCGTTTTGGAGGCAACGACGGATTTGCCGGACTCGGCGGATCGGAAGGAATGGCTCGCCTATTGCCGGCGGATGAAGGCGAAATATCCCGTGATTCTGCCGGAGCACCGCAGTCGCACGGACTACGTGTCGAGCTACGTGCTGCCCGAGGCGGTCGTGCGGCACGCACCCGATCCTCTGACGGTCGTGACGTCTAACGGCATCGCCTACACGTCGACTTTCCAGGCGATTCCGATTCGTCGCGGAATGAAGATGTTTTCAAATGAGGCGTGCGCGTCGATGGGGTACGGTCTTCCGGCGGCAATTGGCGCAGCATTCGCCGATTCGGGGCGGACGGTCGTTTGTTTCGAGGGCGACGGCTCCATTCAGATGAACCTCCAGGAACTGCAGACGCTCGTCAACTACCGCCTGCCAATCAAGCTCTTCGTCTACAACAACGCGGGCTATCTGTCGATTAAGACGACACAGCGGGCGTTCTTCAACGGACGCTTCGTAGGCTCGGAGGCGGGCTCGGGCGTGATCCTGCCGTCGTTCGAAAAACTCGCCGCGGCGTATGGTCTGCCGTACTTCAAGTTGGAGAACAATCAGGAACTGGACGCGAAACTGCCGCGGATTTTCGCGACGCCTGGCCCGGTGCTTGTCGAGGTGGTGCTCGATCCGTTCGAGGTCCTCGGTCCGAAGGCGGCGTCGAAGAAGCTGCCGAACGGTACGATGGTGTCCGCGCCGCTCGAAGACATGGCGCCGTTTTTGCCGCGCGAAGAGTTTTTGGAGAATATGCTGATTCCGCCGACCAAGGAAATGTGAGCGAATGAAGGTCTCGGTTCTCATTCCGTACTACAACGACGAGCGCTTCCTGCGGGCGGCGATCGAGTCCGTGCTGGCGCAGACGTTTGCGGATTTCGAGCTGGTGCTCGTGAACCACGCCTCGACGGACGGCAGCCGGGCGATAGCGCACGCCTTCGACGACACTCGCATCGTCCACGTCGACATGCCGGTCAATCACGGGGCCGGCGGGGGGCTGGTGCTGGCCGAGTTTCTAAAGGTCGCGCGCGGCGAGTACGTGAAGTTCTTCTGCGCTGACGATCTGATGCGGCCGGACGGCCTTGCCACGCTCGTCGGCTATCTGGACGCGCATGCCGAGGCGTCGTTAGCTTTCGGCGACCTCGAATATGTCGACGCCGCGGGGAAGGATCTCGGCGAGCGCTGGTTCGCGGAGCGCCCGAAGTTTTCCACGCAGTTGACGGAGGTGGACTGTCTGCGGCTTTTTGCGGACGGCTATAGTTTCCTGCCGTGGATCGGAAGCATCGTGAGACGTTCGGCGCTGTCCGCTGTCGAACTGGACGCGACGATGGTGATGATGTTCGACATGTCGGTCTGGACGCAGCTCCTGCTGAACGGGAACCGGCTCGGATTCGTCGAGTCCGTCGTCGCGTCGTACCGGATACACGACGGACAGGTTTCGTCGGTCGGAAGGTATGGGGAGGCTGTGGCTCTTTCCCTCTGCGAGTGGCAGGTCTTCCACCGCTGCTTCCAGAACTGCCGCGACCTAGGTTTGCTGCAGAAGGTCTTTGACGGTGATGCCTTTATTTGTCGGCTCCGGTCCGCTGCGGACATCCCGCTGGCGGTCGCGTTGCGGTATCTCGCAGCGGAAAAGCAGGCGTATTGGGCTTATCAGTATGTGCATGACGTCCTGCAGGATCCGGTGAGACGGGGCGAGGCCGAGTCGCGTCTGGGGGTGACGGTGGCCGTGTTCCGCGACCTCGTCCGCCAGCATGCCGAACCGCCGTGCAAGAAGAGCCGATGGATTCGTTTCCGCGATCGGTGGCTGCGGTGCAAGCGCACGAAGCCGGATGCATTGGGCAAGTACAGCCTTTGAGCGCATTGTAAGGGAGGATGACGAACGATGGATTACAAGAAGGAGTTTTTCGACCGCGAGTACACGGCGCGCGAGGCCTACGCGCGCGTCTGGAAATACGCGCGCAAGTACAAGTTCCGCATTTTCGTCGGACTTGTCTCCGGCATGCTGACGGCGGGGACGATGCTGCCGATGCTCCAGGTCGTGCAGCCGGCGCTGGAGAAGGTCAGCCAGAACGAACATGTCGCGGCGCTTCGCTCGGAAATCGAAAGCGCTGAACCGAGTGCCGCCAGCCCCCAAACCGCTCAACCCTCTCAAGCCCCTCGGACCGACTTCGAGCGCGAACTCGCGCGGAAGTCGAAGCTGCCGTCCTGGTATCCGAAGGTGGAGAAACTGGCCCGCAAATGCGGTATCGAGCTTCAGGACGAGAGCGGGGCGATGGGCGGAGCGCTGCTGCTGATCGCGGTTCTCGTGATTCCAGTCGTGGCGGGACTGCGGCTCCTCTTCATCTTTTTAAATCAGTACTGCCTGTGCTGGGCGGCGACAAGGGCGGTCACCGATTTGCGCGTTGACCTCTTCCGGCAGATCCAGAAGCAGTCGCTCCAGTTTCACGGCCGCATCGACGTCGGGCAGCTGATGTCGCGGGCGCTCGGCGATCCGGCGATCGTGCAGAGCATCATCCAGGGCATGTTCGCGGAACTTTGCCGTGCGCCGTTCGAGATCCTTCTGGCCGTCGGCTTCATCCTGTGGTTCGCTGTCGCCAACCACATGCTGGCGACGCTCGGCATTATCGCCATCGGGCTGCCTGCCTTCATGGTGCCGATCGTCGGCATCGGCAAGCGCATCCGCCATTGGAGCCGGCGGTCGCTGGAGAAGACTTCGGTCGTCGGGAGCAATATCCACGAAGTGCTCACCTGCGTGCGGGTCACGAAGGCCTACGGGACCGAAGCGTATGAAAACCGCCGCTATGAGGAGACGAACCGCAAGCTGCTCGGCACCATCATGCGGGCGGTGCGCTACGGACTCGTCGTCGGCCCGACGATCGAGACGATCGGCATCCTGCTCATCTGCGGCTTCCTCGTCTGGTGCTTCATGACCCAGGTTACGCTGGCGAACGTGCTGCCGATGCTGGCTCCGCTGCTGCTCATCTACAAGCCGATCAAGCAGATGTGCAACCTCCAGGTGCAGATCGAGGGCGCGCAGGCGGCCTTGCAGCGAATCTGGTCGCTGATGGACCTCGACACGTCCCTGCCAGAGAAGCCGGACGCGAAGCCAAAGTCGTCCTTCGTCGACAAGATCGTCTTCGATAACGTCTCGTTCCGGTACGACACGGCCGACCGGGACGCCGTATCCCAGGCGTCGTTCGAAATCCCGCGCGGCAAGATGGTGGCCGTCGTCGGCGGCACGGGCAGCGGCAAGACGACGCTCTCGGGACTGCTTGCCCGCTTCTACGATCCGCAGACGGGACGGGTGACGATGGACGGCACGGACCTTCGCGACCTGCGCACGGACGACTTGCGTCGGCTCATCGGGTCCGTCCAGCAGGAGACGATCCTCTTCAACGATACACTTGAGAACAACATCAAGTACGGCTCGCCCGCGGCGACGCATGACGAGGTCGTCGCCGCGGCGAAGCTGGCGAACGCGCACGACTTCATCATGGCGCAGCCCGAGGGGTACGGACGGCTCGCCGGCGAGAAGGGCTTCGCGCTTTCGGGCGGCGAGCGTCAGCGCATCGCCATCGCGCGCGCGATTCTCCGCAATCCGCCGGTCCTCATTCTGGACGAGGCGACGAGCGCCCTGGACACCGTGACCGAGAAGCTCGTGCAGGACGCGCTCGACAACCTGATGCGCAACCGCACGACGTTCGCGATCGCCCACCGGCTTTCGACGGTCCGCGGCGCCGACCTGATCCTCGTGATGGACGAGGGGCGGATCGTCGAACGCGGAACCCACGACGAACTTTACGCGCAGAACGGCATTTACCGCCGGCTGTGCGATATGCAGCACCAGAAATGAAAAGGAGGACGGCATGCTGACGAATTCCACGATACTGATTACGGGCGGAACGGGGAGCTTCGGGCACACGTTCGTGCCGATGACCCTGGCGAAGTACAACCCCCGCAAGCTCATCATCTACAGCCGCGACGAGATGAAGCAGTGGAACATGGCCAAGCTCTTCAAGGACGATCCGCGCGTCCGCTTCTTCATCGGCGACGTGCGTGACAAGGACCGTCTTTACCGGGCGCTGGACGGCGTCGACTTCGTCGTCCACGCGGCGGCGACCAAAATCGTCCCGACCGCCGAGTACAACCCCTTCGAGTGCATCAAGACGAACGTGAACGGGGCGATGAACCTCGTGGACGCCTGCATCGACCGGGGCGTTAAGAAGCTCGTCGCGCTTTCGACGGACAAGGCGAGTTCGCCCGTGAACCTCTACGGGGCGACGAAACTCGTCTCCGACAAGGTGTTCATCGCCGGCAACGCCTACGCCGGCGCGAAGCAGACGCGCTTCGCGGTGGTCCGTTACGGCAACGTGATGGGCTCGCGCGGCAGCGTCATCCCGTTTTTCCTCGAAACGGCGAAGTCCGGCGTCCTGACGATCACCGATCCGCGCATGACGCGCTTCATGATTTCGCTCGAGCAGGGCGTCGAGCTGGTCTGGCACGCCTTCGACGACATGGTGGGCGGGGAGATCTACGTCAAGAAGATTCCGTCGATGAACATCTGCGACATCGCCAAGGCCGTCGATCCGAACTGCGAGCAGAAGGTGATCGGCATCCGCCCCGGCGAGAAGCTGCACGAGCAGATGATCGGCGTCGAGGACGCGGCCCACACCTACGAGTACCCTGGCCACTTCAAGATCCTCCCGGCGATCCACAGCTGGGACCGCGACGCGGGCCGCATCAAGGACGGACGCCGCGTCGCCGAGGGCTTCAGCTACTGTTCGGACAATAACGGCGAATGGATGACGATTCCCCAGCTGCAGGCGTGGATCGCCGCGAACCGCGTCAAGATCGGAGCCATCTGATGAAGACCTACGGATACGGCCATCAGTCGATTTCCGCCGACGACATCGCGGCGGTGGACGAGGTCCTGCGCGGCGACTACCTGACGTGCGGTCCGGCGGTCAAGGCGTTCGAGCAGGCGATCTGCGCCTACACGGGGGCGAAGTACTGCGTGGCGGTCGCGAACGCCACGGCGGGACTGCACATCGCGGCGCTGGCGGCGGGGCTCGGTCCCGGCGACGAGGCGATCACGACGCCGATCACCTTCCTCTCGTCCGCCAACTGCATCGCCTTCACCGGGGCGAAGCCGGTTTTCGCGGACATCGATCCCGCGACGGCGCTGATCGATCCGACGGAGGTCGAGCGGCGGATCACGCCGCGGACGAAGGCGCTGGTCCCCGTGGATTTCACGGGGCAGAGCTGCGAGATGGACCGCATCGCCGCGGTGGCCAAGGCGCACGGTCTCGTCGTCATCGAGGACGCCGCGCACGCGATCGGGTCGGACTACCGCGGGACGAAGGTCGGCTCGTGCGCCTATTCGGACATGACCGTCTTCTCCTTCCATCCCGTCAAGACGATCACCGCGGGCGAGGGCGGAGCCGTGACGACGAACAGCCCCGAACTCTACGCGAAGCTCTGCGCCCTGCGCGCCCACGGCGTCCACAAGGACGGGGAGATGGCCGACACCTGGGAGTACGAGATGCGCGAACTGGGCTACAACTACCGCATCACCGACTTCCAGTGCGCCCTCGGCCTCTCGCAGCTGCGGCGGCTGGAGGAGTTCAGGCGCCGGCGGCGCGAGATCGTCGCGCGGTACAATGCGGAACTGGGGCTGCCGCATCTCGTCGAACGCGGGGACTCCTGCGCGTGCTTCCACCTCTACCCCGTCCTCGTGGAGGACCGCCGCGCGTTTTACTTCCGCGCCCGCGAGGCCGGACTGCGGCTGCAGGTGCACTACATCCCCGTCCACACCCAGCCCTGGTACCGCCGGACGTTCGGCTACGGTCCCGGGGACTTCCCGAAGGCGGAGGCGTATTACGCGCGGTGCATTTCGCTGCCGCTTTATCCGGCGCTGGACGACTCCGACGTGGACGAGATCGTCGCACGGCTGAAGAAGCTGTCGTAAGTCGAAACCAAGGAGGAAGGAAACATGGGCACCCTGCTTGAAAAGATCATGTCCGACCGGGAGCGCTATTCCCTGGACGTGGCTCGCCTGGGCGATTGCAAAATCGCCTCCCCCGTCAGCCACCACGAGTTCGTCCGTGATGACGAGCGGGTCTTCGTCATCGAGAACGAGCGCATCGCCGATTACCTGACCTCCCAGCTGGGCCGCACGCCGACGTTCGAGCGGGCCGGCCCGAAGGAGAAGATCTTTCACGATCCGTCCTGGACGCGGGTGGCCATCGTCACCGCCGGCGGACTCTGTCCCGGGCTTAACAACGTCATCAAGGGCCTGGTGGAGATCCTTAATTTCGACTACGGCGTGAAGAACATCTACGGCATCCGCTACGGCTACGCCGGGCTTTCGCCGCGTCTCGGCTACGCGCCGATTCTGCTCGACCCCGACGCCGTGGACACCATCCACGAGCTCGGCGGCACGATCCTCGGCTCCAGCCGCGGACAGCAGCCGACGGAGGAGATCGTCGACACTCTCGTGCGGATGAACATCAACGTCCTCTTCTGCATCGGCGGCGACGGTTCGCTCCGCTGCGCCGGCGACGTCGCGGACGAGGTGGCGCGCCGCGGACTGAAGATCTCGGTCGTCGGCATTCCGAAGACGATCGACAACGACCTCATGTTCGTCGGCCGCTCCTTCGGCTTCGAGACGGCCGTCGCCGAGGCTGCGAACGTCATCCGCAGCGCCCACGTCGAGGCGAAGGGGACACCGGGCGGCATCGGACTCGTCAAGCTGATGGGACGCGACTCCGGCTTCATCGCCGCCTATGCGTCGATCGCGAACCCCGTCGTCAATTTCTGCCTCATTCCCGAAATGGACTTCGAACTGGACGGTCCGCGCGGCATCCTGTCCGCGCTCGAGCGCCGCTTCGCCGCCGGCAAGACCCACGCGGTCGTCGTGGTGGCCGAGGGCGCGGGCCAGCGCTTCTTCGAGGGGGCGGGCGAGACGCGCGACGCGAGCGGCAACGTGTTGAAGAAGGACATCGGCGAACTGCTCCGTCAGCGCTTCACGGACTACTTCCGCGAGAAGGGCTTCAGGTCGTCCGTCAAGTACTTCGACCCGAGCTACACGATCCGCAGCTGTCCTGCGCGCGGGACGGACTCGATCCGCTGCTACATGCTGGCGCGCTCGGCGGTCCATGCCGCGATGGCCGGACGGACGAACTGCGTGGTCGGAAACATCGGCGAGAGCCACGTCCTCGTGCCCATCCGGCTCGCCACCATCCAGCGGCAGACGCTGCAGCTGGAGGGCGACCTGTGGCGGAGCGTCCTGGACGCGACGGGCCAGGAGACCTATTTTCACGCCGAGGAGCGCTGCGGCATCGCCCGCGGATTCGTGGCGCCATGACGGGGGCACGTTCGAATGCCGGCGGCCTGACCCGGGCCGAACTGGCCGGATGCATCGACCACACCTTTCTGAAGGCGGCGGGAGATCGTGACGCCGTCACGCGGCTGTGCCGCGAGGCGAAGCGCTGGGCGTTCGCGTCCGTCTGCGTGAACCCCTCGGAGGTGCCGCTGGCGGCGCGGCTGCTCAAACGCTCGGCGGTGAAAGTCTGCACGGTCATTGGTTTTCCGCTCGGCGCGGCGACGACGGCGGCGAAGTGCTTCGAGGCGCGCGAGGCGCTGGAGGCCGGGGCGGACGAACTCGATTTCGTCATCAACGTGCGTCTCTTGAAGTACGGCCCCGCCGCCTGCGCGGCGGAACTCGTCCGGCTTGTCGCCGAAAGCCGCGCCGTGCGTCCGGATGCCGTGCTGAAGCTGATCATCGAATGCTGCGACCTGACGGACGACGAGAAGGTTCGCGCCTGCCGGCTGGCTAAGGCGGCGGGCTTCGACTTCGTCAAGACGTCGACCGGCTTCGGCAAGGGCGGCGCGACCGTCGCGGACGTGCGGCTTATGCGGCGGACCGTCGGACGGAAGATGGGCGTCAAGGCGGCAGGGGGGATTCGCACTCTTGCCGATGCGCGGGCGCTGCTGAAGGCGGGCGCGACGCGCCTCGGGTGCAGCGCGGGCGTCGACATCGTGAAAGAGGTCCCGTGATCGCGCTTCTGGTCGTCCTGTTGGCCCTCTCGGCCTTTTTCTCGAGCGCGGAGACGGTCCTTTTCTCGCTGACCGGCGCTCAGCGCGCGCGCATCCGGAAGCGGAACGCGGCGGCGGACCGGCGTATCGGACGGTGTCTGTCGGACAAGGCCGTGCTGTTCTCGACGCTGCTCGTCGGCAACACCTTCGTCAACTTCGCGATCGCGACGGTGGGTTATCACCTTTTCGAGCGTCATCTGCCGGGACAGGGCTGGCTGGCCGTGCCGGTGATGACTGTCACGCTGCTCCTCTTCGGCGAAATCACCCCGAAGCGGCTGGCGCTCAAGTTCTGCGAGGAGCTCGCGCCGTCGTATTCGCGGCTGCTCTGGTTCTGGCGGGCGGTTCTCTCGCCGTTCAACGCCGTTTTGCGCTTCACGTCAAGGGCGTTCGCGCCGGCGCTCGAACGCGAACGGAGGGCGCTGTCGGACGGCGAACTCGTCTCGGTGCTCGAATCGGCCGCCGAGCGCGGCGACGTTTCGGAGAAGGACGCGGAAATGGTCGAGGGCGTGCTGCGCCTCTCGGAACTGTGCGCCAACGACGAGATGACGCCGCGGGTGGACATCGACGGTTACGACATCGACCGGGACGAGCAGACGCGCCAGCAGGCCCTAACGAATTCGCGGCATCGCTATCTGCCCGTCTACCGGCGCACGGCCGACGCCATCGAGGGTGTCATCGACCGGGAGACGGGACGGATCGACGACGCGCTCTTCGTGCCCGAGACAGTGACGCTGGACGACCTGCTCGTCACTTTCGCCAAGAGCCGCAAGCCGCTGGCGGTCGTGCTGGACGAGTACGGCGGCACGGCGGGCATCATTTCGGTCAACGACGTCCTCGAACTGATCGTCGGCCCCGCGATCTTCGGCAGTGCCGTCGACGAGCCGCAGATCGTCCGCCGCGGACCGAACGTCTGGGAGATCGACGCGCGCGCGTCGCTCGAAGAGGTGAACCGCGAGCTCGAGGTCGAACTGGAGGCTGAGGACGCCGACCGGCTGTCGGGCTGGGTCCAGTTCCACGCCGAGCGCCTTCCGCACGTCGGCCAGCAGATCGAGGCGGACGGTTGCCGTGCCACCGTCCTTAAACGGCGCCGCCGGCGGGTGGTGCTCGTCCGGCTGGAGGTTTTGTCGCGTCCGGGTGCCGATACCGACGAGGAGATCATCGCCGATACCGACGAGGCGGTCGAAAGAACGGAGGAGGATGACGAATGAAATCCGATGAGCAGAAACCGACGGTCTGCCTGAGCTTCGACTTCGAGGAGTGCGACCTGCCGCGCGAAGCGGGGGTGGACTTCCCGATCGAGGAGGGCATGCGGTATTCCGTCGAGGGGGCGAACGCCGTTCTGGACGTGCTGGAGCGGCACGGCGTGAAGGCGACGTTCTTCTGCACGCTCAACTTCGCCGAACGGGCCCCCGAGGTGATGCGGCGGCTCGTCGCCGGCGGACACGAGGTCGCCGCGCACGGAGTGGACCACTTTCGCCAGACGCCGGAGGACCCGTTCCGGTGCAAGGAGGGGCTGGAGCGGCTTTACGGCGTCAAGGTCGTCGGCTATCGGCAGCCGCGGATGTCCCCGGTGGACGACGCGGCTCTCGTGAAAGCCGGCTTCCGCTACAACTCCTCGCTCAATCCGGCCTTCATCCCCGGGCGCTACTGCCACTGGGACGTGCCGCGGACGCCGTTTGTGAAGGCGGGGCTCCTGCAGGTGCCGGCTTCGGTGACGCCGCTCATCCGCTTTCCGCTCTTCTGGCTGGCGCTTCACCTGCTGCCGGAGTGGCTTTACCATGCGCTGGTGCGCCGGACCCTGCGCCGCGACGGACGGATCGTCACCTACTTCCATCCATGGGAGTTCTCGTCGCTTTCGGAACGGTCGGAGGAGCTGAAAATCCCGCGGCTGGTGCGGATGAACCTCGGCCGGGCGATGATCGGCCGGCTGGACCGTTTTGTCGCCGCGATGGTCAAATCCGGCGCTGAATTTGGTATAATAAAGGAGATTTATCTGGAGGGCTAAAGATGACCATTCGAGGATTGTTGGAGAAGAACGCGGCAGAGCGTCCGAACCGGACGGCTCTGACCTGGTGCGAGAACAAGGTCTGGCAGCGTCGGACCTGGAAGGAGTGGCTGGCGCGAGTGCGCGATTTGGCCGAGGGCTACGGGACGCATTTCGCCCTGAAGCCCCGCAAGGAGAATGTCGCGATCATCCTGGGCAACTCGCCGGCGTGGCTGGAGAGCTATCTCGCGCAGTCCGGCGCGGGCGTCGCCGTGGTGCCGATGGACCCGAAGCTCCACGAGGCGGAGATGGAGTACATCCTTAACGACGCCGAAGTCGTGGTGATCACGACGGACAAGGCGCATCTCAAGGTGATGATGTCCCTGGCCCCGAAGGTCAAGAGCCTGCGCGGCATCGTCGTCGTCGATGGCGTCATCAACGAGGGGCAGAAGCTCGGCAACGCGGAAGTCGTCGGCTTTGAAAAGCTCCGCGTCTCCGGGGGCGGGGCCTGGTACGACGCCAACCGCGCCGAGGAAGAGGACGTCGCCTCGATTATCTACACTTCGGGCACGACCGGCAAGCCGAAGGGCGCGATGATCACCCAGCGGAACTTCGTCTCCGACGCCGAGGGCGCTATCGGCATCTTCCATGCCGATCCGCCGCTGTCCGAGACGGACGATTTCCTGGTCGTGCTGCCGCTCTTCCACGCCTTCAGCTTCACCGCCAATTTCGTGGTCACGCTCGCGGCTGGCGCTGGAATGCTGTTCGTCGAGTCCCTGCGCACGGTCGGTCGCGATATCCACGACCTCCGGCCGTCCGTCATCTGCGCCGTGCCGCTCCTGGCGGAGAAGCTTTACGACAAGATCCAGGACGGCATCAAGTCCTCGCGGATCGCGCGCGGACTCATGGCGGTCGGTTTGCGCGGACCGGTCATGCACATGATCCTCAAGAAGCTCGGCGGCCGTCTGCGCTTCATGATCACCGGCGGCGCGCCGTGTCCGCGGCACGTGCTGGAGTGCTTCCGCCGGATGCACGTCAACTTCCTGGAGGGCTACGGGCTGACGGAATGTGCGCCGATCGTCTCGGTCACGAGCGCCGACTGCAAGAAGATCGGCACCATCGGCCGTCCCTGCGTCGGCGTCGAGGTGCGTCTCGCGGACCAGAACGAGCAGGGCGTCGGCGAACTCCAGGTGCGGGGTCCGAACGTGATGAAGGGCTATTTCCACAACGAGAAGGCCACGGCGGAGACCTTTGACGGCGACTGGCTCGCCACGGGCGACCTCGCGTCCATCGACGAAGAGGGCCTGATCACGATCCGCGGCCGCAAGAAGGCGCTGATCGTCAACCGCGAGGGCAAGAACATCTATCCCGAAGAGGTGGAGATCTGCGTGGCGAAGGATCCCTGCGTCAAGGACGTGATTGTCGTCGGCTACACGCAGGGCGGTGTTCCCGGCGAACGCGTCGGCGCGATCGTGTATCCGAACGAGGACTGGTTCGCCGAAGAGAACGGCGGCAAGAAGCCCGACTGGGCCGAGATCGAGAAGACGACGCAGCGCCGCGTGCAGGAGAAGAGCGCGGAACTCGCCGACTACAAGCGCATTCGCAAGGTCGCGGTTTATCGCGAGCCGCTGGAGCGCACGTCGATCGGCAAGGTGCGTCGCGTGACTTACAAGGGCAAGCTGGACGAATGAGCGCGGCGGGGACGAACGTCTACCTGCTTTATCTCGAATGGCCTGAGCGCTGCTTCCGGGCAGGGACGTCCGACCTCGCGTATTTCCGTACGCTCGTCCCCGCCGGCAGCAAGGTCGTCCGCGTGCGGAACGACCGCGCCTTTCTGCGGGCGTTGCCGACGGCCACTCACGCCGTCGTCTGGCATTTCCGGCGGGAGTGGTTCGACCGAGCGCCGCGGCTCCGGGTCCTGGCGACGCCGGCCGCCGGACGTGAGTTCGTGCCGAGCGACGCGCCGCCGGGCGTGACCGTCCATTTCGGCGGCTTCCACGGGGGAGTCATCGCCGAAAGCGTATTGGCTTTTCTGCTGGCGTGGTCACGCGGCTTTTTCGCCGTCGAGCGGCAGGCCCGCGGCGGAGCCGACTTGCGCGGCGAGTCTCCGCGCTGGCCGCGGACCTGGCTCAGCAGCCGCTGCTCGACGCTGGCGGGCGCGAAGGCGGTCGTCATCGGCTTCGGGCGCATCGGCCGGGCCATTGCCGCGAAGCTGGAGGCGCAGGGGGCGCAGGTCACGGGCGTGACGCGGCACGGCGTCTTCGCCTCGTCGGCGTCGCGCCGCGCGTCGCGGCCCGCTCCGAAGACCGTTCGCGACCTGCCGGAACTGCGGACGGCCGACGTCCTCGTCCTTGCGCTGCCGGGCGACACGGGCACGGACAATCTGCTGGACGCGCGGGTGCTGGCGAAACTGCCGCGGCGGTGCGTCGTCGTCAACATCGGCCGCGGCAACTCGGTCGACGAGAGGTCGCTCATCGCGGCCCTTCGCCGCGGCCGCCTCGCGGCCGCGTATCTCGACGTCTGCAAGGCCGAGCCGACTGCGCTAATGAATGTGGCTGGCGGTCGACCGGCGGACGCGGCGGTTCTGTCGGCGGACGCGGCGGAGCTGCCGTGGAATCTTTTCGTGATGCCGCACGCTTCGGCGTTTTCGGCGGACTACCTCCGGCGCTGTTTCAAGGAACTGAAAGATGCAGGACTCGTTTGACGTTCATTCCGTAGAAGAAACCTGGGCGTTGGCCGGACGGCTGGCGGCGCGGCTTAAGCCGGGCGACGTGGTGTGCCTGGAAGGGGATCTGGGCGCGGGGAAGACGACGTTCACGCAGGGTCTGGCGGCGGCGCTCGGCGTGTCCGGGCGCGTCACGTCGCCGACCTTCTGCATCGTGCAGGAACACGGCGGCACGCGCACTTTGCCGACGGGCGAGGCGCAGGCGCTGCTGCTCGTCCACATGGACCTTTACCGGCTCAACGGCGAGGACGACGTCCTTGCGATCGGCTGGGAGGATTATCTGGCGCGGGGGGCGATTATGGTCGTGGAGTGGCCGGAACGGGCGGGCTCGCTCATTCCGTCCACGGCGCGGCACATCGTCTTCCGCACCGTGGACGATTCCGACGAACACCGCCGGATCACCATGACAAGTGAGTAGTTCGATTTGTCGGGCATACGCATCGATAGTCGCCGGTTGACCGCTAATCGTTAGAATCTCCGTTGTTCAGCGATTGACGGGAAACGATCAATTTTGATATACTATCTAAACTCAGTTTTTCGTGGGGAGTCGCCCCACAAGGAAAACGAGCGAAAACAAGGAAAAGAAAAATGGAAGCATACGCAGTACTCGAAACCGGCGGCAAGCAGGTGCTTGTCAAGGTCGGTGACAAGATCGAGATTGAAAAGATCGCGGTCGAAGTGGGTCAGGATGCGGTTCTCGACACCGTGCTCGCGGTTTCGGACGGCACCGCCCTCAAGGTCGGCACCCCCTATGTCGAGGGCGCCAAGGTCACGCTTTCCGTTGACGGCATCGTCAAGGGGAAGAAGGTCATCAACTTCAAGGCGAAGCGCCGTAAAGGCGAGCGTCGTCTCGTCGGCCACCGTCAGCAGCTGACCGTCGCCACCGTCAAGGCCATCGCGTAAGGAGGGTTGAGAAATGGCAACTTCAGCATCGGCTCGTAACGGTCGCGATTCCAATCCGCAGTACCTGGGCGTCAAGGCCTATGATGGCCAGTTCCTGAAGACGGGCTCGATCATCGTCCGCCAGCGCGGCACGAAGATCCACCCCGGCAAGAACGTCGGTCAGGGCCGTGACTTCACCCTTTTCGCCCTCAAGGACGGCAAGGTGAAATTCATCAAGGACGGCAAGGTCGTGACGATCGTCGAGGGCTAAACCCCTTTCGACGGCGAAAGCAAGGGCCTCGCGGTTCGATCCGCGTGGCCTTTTCGCTTTAAGCGGCCGTCTCTGGCTTGCGACGATGTGAGCAATTCAATGCGAGAGCGGAGAAAATGGCGGCGCAACAAGGTCGCGATGACGACCTGCCGCAATGAACCCGCCGACGGCGGTCGCGGGGCGACCGCCCTACCCGGCGACATGACCAGCTGGACTATGACGACGCGACCGAACTCGTCACCAACCAGCTCCTACAAGTCCGCAACGCCTACCCATCTGCCGGGTCTGGTAGGGACGGCGTCCCGCCGCCGTCCGAAACCGCCACGGGCATTTGGCACGTCACTTACAACGGCGAGAACCGTCCGGTCCTTTGGGAACGAATCGAACAATCGAACAATTCTCGCAATGACTTACGACCGCATGGGCCGCCGCGTGACGAAGAGCGCCAGCGTTTCGTCTACAACGGCTACTTGCAAATCGCCAACAATCAAACAATTCTTCGTCTGGGATTGCTCCGAACCCGTTGCGACCCGCCAGTTCGCTTGGCATGTCCATAGCCCCGCCGAAGCCGAAGACAATTCCTCATCCTTAATTCCTAATTCCTCATTCTACTACATCCACGACGGCAACAAGAACGTAAGTGATGTCATTGACGCTCTTTTTTTTAATATCGATGGACCAGAGAAAAAATTGAAATGCTTTGACTACGAGGAACTTGGTCAATATGGCTTGCCAGGGCGTGAAGCTAGGTTTGGTTGTGGAATATGTCCTTGTAAAAAGAAATGAAGTTAAGGGGGTTATATGAGGGTCTTAAAATACATAACCTGCCAGTTCGTCATGCTGTTTTCCGTCATCTGTTTGTCAGGGGAGAT
>JAZQPI010000074.1:0-14820 GCA_045628545.1 Kiritimatiellia bacterium | reverse complement strand
CCCGATGCCGGAGTCGATGATGGCGAGCGACATCGACGGCGCCCTGAAGTGCGCCGCGAAGCTCGGCTATCCGCTCATCATCCGTCCGAGCTTCGTCCTCGGCGGCCGCGGCATGGAGGTCATCTACGACGAGATCATGCTGCGCGAATACGTCGCGAAGGCGGTCGGCGTGACGCCGGACCGCCCCCTCTACCTCGACCGCTTCCTCTGCCACGCGATGGAGTGCGAGGCGGACGCGCTGTCGGACGGGACGGACATCTTCATCCCGGCGATCATGCAGCACGTGGAGCTTGCGGGCATCCACTCGGGCGACTCCGCCTGCGTGCTGCCCCCGGCGACGATCAGCGAACGGAACAAGGCGACGATCCTCGACTACACGCGGCGGATCGCGAGCGAGCTCAAGGTCGTCGGCCTCATGAACATGCAGTTCGCGATCGAGTTCACCCAGGACGATCCCGAGGGCAAGGTGTACGTCATCGAGGCGAATCCGCGCGCGTCGCGCACGGTTCCGCTGGTCTCGAAGGTCGGCGGCACGCAGATGGCGGGCATCGCGACGCACCTCATGCTCGGCGAGACGGTGAAGACGATGGGCCTCGACAAGAAGCACGTCGTCCCCTATTTCGGCGTGAAGGAGGCGGTGATGCCGTTCGAGAAGTTCCCGGAGGTCGATCCCGTCCTGGGGCCGGAAATGCGCTCGACTGGCGAGGTGCTGGGGCTTGCGGACACGTTCGGCCTCGCGTACTACAAGTCGCAGGAGGCCGCGGGTTCGCCGCTGCCGACGGAGACTGGCAAGATCCTCGTGTCGCTGTCCGAGAAGCCCGACGACGCGGTCGCCGCGGTGAAGGCGTTCACGAAGCTCGGCTTCGAGGTCATCGCGACCGAGGGCACGGCGAAGTTCCTCAACGAGAAAGGGGACGACGTCAAGGTCATCGCCAAGATCGGCGAAGGCCGTCCCGACGTTCTGGACGTCATCAAGAACCGCGAGGTGAAGCTCATCATCAACACGCCGTCCGGGCGCCGCGACGCGCGTGCGGACGACTGCCGTATCCGTCAGGCCGCGATCAAGTACAAGGTCCCGTACCTGACCACGATCGCCGCCGCGCAGGCCGCGGCCGAGGGCATCGCCGCGGCGATGAGCGGCAAGGGCGACGTCTGCTCGCTCCAGAGCTATCACGCCACGATTCGTTAACGACGCGGGAGGTCAGGACAATGAAGATCGCGGTTATCGGAGACGGAGGTTGGGGAACGGCCAATGCCATTCTGTTGGCCGGCTACGGTCACGACGTCACGCTCTGGGGGGCGTTTCCGGACTACATCGAGCACATGAAGCTCGTCCGGATGAACGAGAAGTTCCTCAAGGGCGTGGTGCTGCCCGACAATCTCCGGCTCACGAGCGACCGCGCGGAGGCGGTTCGGGGGGCTGAGGTCGTCGTCCTGGCCGCGCCGTCGAAGTATTTCGCCTCCGTCGCCGAAGGCTTCCGCGGACTCATCACGCCGGAGATGCTGGTCGTCTCGATCTCCAAGGGCCTGTGCGAGAGCACGAACCGCCGGATGACGGAAATCGGCGAGGAGGTCCTCGGCCTCAGGGGGATCGTCGCCCTGGCGGGTCCGACCCACGCCGAGGAGGTCGGGCGCGGCATCCCGACGGCGATCGTGGCGGCCTGTGCGGACACCGAGCGCGCCCGGCGGGTCCAGGAGATCTGGGCGGGGCCGCGCTTCCGGGTCTACACGTCGGACGATCCCGCGGGCGTCGAGATCGGCGGCGCGGTGAAGAACGTGCTGGCCATTGCCGTGGGCTGTTCGGACGGCATGGGCTTCGGCGACAACACGCGCGCGGCGCTGATTACGCGCGGGCTGGTGGAGATGAAGCGTTTCGTGCTGGCCTACGGCGGCAAGCCCGAGACGCTTTCGGGCCTCGCCGGCGTCGGCGACCTCATCGTGACCTGCACCTCGATCCATTCTCGCAACCACGCCGTCGGCGAAAAGCTGGGCGCGGGCGAGAAGATCTCGGACATCCTCGGCGGCATGCAGATGGTGGCCGAGGGCGTCTGGAACGCGAAGGTCGTGCGCGAGATGGCCCGGCGGCGCGGCGTCGACATGCCGATTTGCGACTGCGTCTATCGCCTTTGCTACGAGGGCTTCGACGCCAGACAGGCGGTCGAAGAGATGATGAGCCGGGAGCTGAAGGCCGAGTGAGACCTTTCGTTTTTCCGTGAAAAGGCTCGTCCAGCTTTTCTGGGTCTTCTTCTGCATTTCCATTTCCGTCGTCGGCGGCGGCTATGTCATCATTTCCGTCGCCGACCGTCTGGTGACGCGGAAGGGCTGGTTCAAGGAAGGGGAGCTTTTCGAGATGCTCCCCGTCTTTCAGATGACTCCGGGGCTGATCGCGACCCACACCGCCGTCTGCGTCGGACGGCGGGTCGCCGGCGGCTGGGGGGCGCTGGTCGCCGTGACCGCCGCGATTCTGCCGAGCATCCTGATCTTCCTCGCGGTGTCGCTCGCTTACGACCGCCTGCCGGTCGAGAACGCTCACGTCGGCGCGGCGTTCTGCGGCGTTCGCGCGGCGGAGACCGGCATTATCGCGGCGGCGCTTTGGCGCAGCTGGCCGCGGATGGTGCGCGGACCTTTCGCCTACGTGCTGCTGGCGCTCGCCTTCGGGGCGCTCGCTCTTGGCGTCGAGACGCAGTTCGTGCTGCTGGCGGCCATGTTAGTCGGCGTGCTGGCGGAGTTCTCGCCGCGGCCGTCCGGCGGACCGAAGCGGATGTTCCGTTCGTCCTGGTTCGCGCTGCTGCTTTTCTTCGAGTACGGACTGCTGGGCTTCGGCGGCGGTTTCGTGCTGCTGCCGATGTACTTGGAGGATTTCGTCGGACCGGCCGCGCCCTATCTGCAGCTGGCGACGGACGAGTTTTCGAACGTCATTGCGCTGACGCAGATCACGCCGGGGCCGATCGGCATCAACGGCGCGACGTATTTCGGCTTCCGGCTGGCGGGGGTGCCCGGAGCGGTGCTGGCGAGCCTGGCGCTGATTCTGCCGGGGACGCTGCTGATCTATCTGATTCTGCGGTCGCTGGAGCGCTTCCAGTCGAGCCGGCTGGTGAAGGGCGTGATGGGCGGGGTGCGTCCCGCCTCGGCCGCTTTGATGGCGGTGGTGCTCATCGCCTTTTTGAAGGTGAGCGTCGTGACGGACGAGGGGCGGTTCGACCTCTTTGCGCTGGCGCTGGTCGTGCTGTCCACGCTGCTGGCGGCCAGTCGCCGCGTGAACGTCATCCTCGTCATCGTCGTCGGCGCCGCGCTCGCGCTCCTGCGCGGATGGTGACGCTTCAGCGCTGGGCGAGCAGCCAGGCGAGCGATTCCATGAACAGTTCGGCGTAACGGCGCGCGGTCGCTTCGGAATAGCGGCCGGTGTCGTATTCGATGAAGAGCCGCGTCGCGTCGCGGTGCTCCATGATTTCGACGTTGAAGGGGTTTTCGGTCGCCGCATGCGGGGCCGCGAGCGGAATCGTCTCCTCGATCATCCAGGCGTAGGGTCCGTCTGCGCGCACCGGACCCGGGCTCATCAGCTCGCCCCATTCGTCCTGATAGATGAAGGTCAGCCGGTCCTGTCCGGTCGGGTTGCAGTCCGTCACGCTCTGGTAGATGTTCACGCCCTTGATGCCGTTGAACGTCGAGCGTTTCACGAGCGAGATCACGTCCGCCGCGGTCAGGTCTTCGGTGCCGTCGAAGACGAGCGGCAGGTCGACCATGAACGCGCCGACCGTCTTGAGCTCCTCCTTCGAGACGCGTCCGTGGAAGACCCAGTCCAGAAGGACGTCGGACGCGCCCGTGATCTTCCTGAGCGCGATGGCCGCGGCCGCCAGGAAGAAGTGGTGGCGCGTGGCCCGCAGCGCGGCCAGCGTTTCGTCGAACGTCGGCGGCAGCGGGACGGGGATCTCGATCGAGCCGTAGCCCGGGCTGCCGCGGAAGTCGGCCGGCGGCAGCGTCGCGAACTCCCGTTCCTTCAGAAGCTCCCGCATGAAGTTGCGGCCCGCGACGGCAACCGGACGGGCGGAGCGTTCCTCGCGCCGCGCCAGCACCTCGTAATAGGCGTCCGGCTCCAGCGTCTCGCCGTCCCACGCGCGGTGCGCGTCCGCGAGGATCAGGGGGAACGAGTAGCCGTCGCAGATGAGGTGGTGGAAGTTCGACAGCAGGTAGGCCTTGCCGTCGCCGCAGTCGAAGATCGCCGCGTCGAAAAGCTCGCCGCCGTTGATTTTGAAGGACTTGACCAGCGCCGACCGGTCTTCCAGGAGGTCGGTTTCGGACATCTTGACGATCGGACAGCTGACGGAGCCCGCCGCGCGTTCCAGCCGCTGGACGAAGTCGCCGCTGGCGTCGCGCCGGAACACCGTGCGCAGCGCGGCGTGCGCTTCGCCGGCCGCAGTCAGCGCCGCCGAAAGACGCTGAAGGTCGATGCCGCGGCGGAGGCGGAAGAGCTTCGCGAGGTTGAACATCTGCGACGAGTCGTCCGCGGCGATCCGGCTCAGGATGTAGCTCTGGAGGTAGTTCAGCCGCGCTTCGGGGAGGCGCGTGCGCCGCATCCGCCATACGAGCGGGAGAAAGGCCGCCAGCCCTCCCAGGACGAGGCCGCCCACCGTCACGCGCGCCGCGAACTTGGCTCCGTCGACGAGGTCTGCGGACGCGATGCCGAAAAGGCCGATTACGGGTTCGGGGGCGATGACGAAGATCGCCGTCGCCGACACCAGCGTCGCCACCGTCGCCCCGGTGCCGATGCGGAAGACCCGGGTGATCTCTGACGGATTCGCCGTGCCGGCCCGCAACTTCGCCTCCAGCGACCGGAGCGCGACGCCGACGCCTCCGAAGAAGGCCGTCATCCGGATGATGAAGAACACGACGGAGCACACGGCCAGGGATTCCGCGTCCCAGGCGTAGAGGACGTATTTCGCGATGCCGAAGAAGAGGGCGGCGTGGAAAATCCAGATGAAGGAGTCGCCGAAGGACGACCAGACCGCCCGGGCGAGCACGGCCAGGTCGGGACGTGCGCAGGCCAAACGCGGGCGGGACTCGTCACGCCGCAGCAGGACGAGCATCGTCGCGAGCCAGACGAGATAGGAGGCGGCGGTTCCGAGCGAGATGCCGGCCATGCCGAACCGTTCGCACAGGCCGTAAGAGAGCACCATGTTCGCGATCATCTGGACGGCGTACGCCTTGACGCAGGCCAGCTGTCCGCCGCGGACGAAGACGAGGTAGAGCAACATCATTCCGACGGACTGCAGCAGCACGGTGGCCGGATACCACGTCAGATACTGGTTGAAGTACCGGGCGATCTCCTGTCCGGGCGCCATGAACGAGAGGTAGGCGGACTTGCCGACGCAAATCGCGGCGCAGAGGACGAGCGCGAGCATGACGGCGGCGGTCAGGCCTTGGAAGGCGATTTCCGCGCTGCTTCGTTCGTCGCGTTTGCGCGCGGCGAGCATGGCGAGGTTGGAGACGCCGGACGCGAGCAGCCAGGTGAAGAACATGACGGCCGAGAACAGTGGGATCAGCAGGTTCATCGCGCAGAGGGCGGTTTCGTCGATGACGCGCCCGGCGATGACGCAGTCCGTCAGCACTAGAAGATAGTCGGCGAAGACGGCGACCACAGCCGTCCCGAGATATTGAAAGACCGTCATTTGAAAATCACTGCCGTTTCCATGGGACTAAAATCGTTTCTAGATATTATACCAAATAATGGCCGTTGAGTTGGTCGCAGGCCGTGCGTCAACCCTGACTCTGCCGTTTCGCCCGTTGACAGCGGGGCGGTTTTTTTAGTATACTGGTCTCAAGTGAATCGCTGGAAAGCGCCAGGCCTTCGGGCCGAGCTTCGCGAACGCTCAGGAGTCACCGACTCGGTTAACCGGGCCATACGCCGCTAAAGCTTGTTCGCAAAGGGACTTTTACGTTCACGCCATTCGGATTCTGATCCGAACGGCGCGAGTCCTTTTGTTTTCAAGCAAAGCTCTCCGCCCTTCGGATCAGCACCTGGAAGGGGCTGAAACCAACCAAAACGAAAACCGAAAAGGAGAGCGAACATGAACATCAAGATCAACCGCAACGTCGTCATCGGCAGCGCACTTTTCGCCGCGGCCGTCACCGGGCTCGTGCTGGCCACCGGTTCGACCGGCGACTACGCCGCGCGTTTCGTCGGCAAGGCCGTCTGGTACGCCCCTTATGCCGCGCTCGTCGGCGCCCTGCGTTTTTTCGCCCACGCCTGAGCGAATTGTGGTAAAATAAAGGGACTATGGAAGCTGCTGAAAATGACGTGCGAAAACTGACTGACGTTTGGATGCTCCTCCCGGGCCACCGGGTGGCCAAGGGCGACATCGTCCTGAACGGGGCGCGCATTGCCGCCGTCGTCGAACACGACTGCCGTCCGACGCGGCTGGTGATGCCGGGCCTCGTCAACTGCCACGGGCATACGCCGATGACGCTTGTGCGCGGACTCGGCGGAGGACTGCCGCTCCAGCGCTGGCTGGAAGAGGCGATCTTTCCCGTCGAGGCGAAGATGACGCCCGAGGACGTCCGCGCCGGCATGACCTGGGGAATCCGCGAAATGCTCGCGGGCGGCACGACCTGCGTCGCCGACATGTACGACTTCCCCTCGGTCTGCGGCCAGGCGCTGCGCGCGGCGGGGATGAAGGGCCGCGTCTGCCGCGTCGGGCTGAACTTCGTCCTCGGCCGGCTGGAGGACTGCATCGAATCTTGCCGGAGCTGGAACGAGGCGGCGGCTCGCGACGGACAGGACGCCGTCCTCGAAGATCTCTGCGTCCACTCCGAGTATCTGACCGACGAGCCCTTTTGCCGCGCGCTGGCGGAGGCGAACCGGGAGCTGAAGCGGCCGTTGAACTTCCATGTCTCCGAGACGGAGAAGGAGCACCGCGAGTGCATCGCCCGTCACGGGAAGACGCCCGTGGCGTATCTCGCCTCGACGGGGCTGCTCGACCACGGCGGCTACGCGGCGCATTGCGTGTGGTGTACCGACGACGATTTCCGCATCATGGCCGAGAAGGGCGTGGCGCTCGTCCACAACCCGTCCAGCAACATGAAGCTCGGCAGCGGCTTCGCGCGCGTCGTGCGGGCGAAGGAGCTCGGCGTCAACGTGGCGCTGGGGACGGACGGCTGCGCGTCGAACGACAATCTCGACATGTTCGAGGAGATGCACCTCGCTTCGCTCGTCCACAAGGGGCTCGCGAAAGATCCGACGGTCCTGTCCGCCTGGGAGGTGATCGACATGGCGACCGTGGACGGTGCGAAGGCGCTGGGGCTCCCCGACACGGGCGAGATCGCCGTCGGCCGCCGGGCGGACCTCTGCGTGGTCGATCTCGGCCGTCCGCATCTGACGCCGTGCCTCGACCTGCCGAACCTGGTCGTCCATTCCATGCACGCGAGCGACGTCGTCGAGACCTATGTCGACGGTGCGCTCGTCTACGAACGGGGGCGTCCTGTCCCGGAGGCCGAGAAGGCGGACTTCCTCGCGGCGGTCAGGCATATCGGACTGGAGCCGCTCGCATGAGGGCGTTCGTGATCGCGACGGCGGACGAGGCCGAGGCCGTGCGGCCTGCGGTCGGTTCCGGCGACCTGCTGCTCGTCTGCGGCGTCGGCAAGGTCAATGCCGCCGCCGCGGCGCAACGGGCGATTGACGCGGGCGCGACGGAGGTCCTCAACGCCGGGCTTTGCGGCGGCTTCGGCGACGGCGTGGAACTCGGCGGCGTTTACGAAGTCGCGGACGCGGTCGAGTACGACTTCGACCTGGCGCGGCTCAACGGCACGGCGCGCGGCGTTCTGAACGAGCGGACGAGTCCGTACATTCCGCTGGCGACAGTCGGACGCTTCGCCGCGAAACGCCTGGCGACCGGGGACCGCTTTACGGACGACGAGTCCGATCACTACTATCTGGCGGTGGAGCTGAAGGCCGAGCTGCGCGACATGGAGGGCGGCGCGATCGCCCATGTCTGCGAACGCGCGGGGGTGCGCTGCCGGGCGCTCAAATGCGTGAGCGACGTGGCCGGCCGCGGCGGAATGGTGGGGCAGTACTTCGACCATCGAAAGGAGTGCCTGGAATGTTTGAGGCGCGCGGCTATCTCCTGGACATAAGCCGGGACCGGGTTCCGACGATGAAGACGCTGCGGGAGATCGTCGACCTCCTCGCGCGGTGCCGCTACAACCAGTTCCAGCTCTACACCGAGCACACGTTCGCCTACGCCAAGCACGGCGTCGTGTGGGAGGAGGCCGATCCGCTGACCGCGGCGGAAATCCGCAAGCTCGACGCCTACTGCCAGATGCAGGGGGTCGAGCTGGTGGCGAACCAGAACTCCTTCGGACACATGGAGCGCTGGCTGACCCATCCGGAGTACAATGCGCTGTCGAAGTTCCCGAAGGGCGGCGCCGTCACGCCCTGGGGCACCGTGAAGAAGTACCCGACGACGCTCGACCCCGCCAACCCCGAGTCGTTCGCGCTCGTTGACGGCCTTTTCGAAGAGCTGCTGCCGAACTTCTCCTCGCCGCTCGTCAACGTCAATTGCGACGAGACTTTCGAGATCTCCGACCCCGAGGAGTATCTGGGATTTCTTCTGAAGGTGCTGGACGCGGTGAAGAGGCGGGGGAGGCGTCCGATGTTCTGGGGCGACATCGTCCTGCGCCATCCCGAACTGATCGCGCGCCTGCCGAAGGACGTGATCGCCCTGGACTGGGGCTATGAGGCGAATCATCCGTTCGAGCGCGAATGTGCGGCGTTCAAGGCGGCGGGGTTCGACTTCTACGTCTGCCCGGGGACGTCGTCCTGGCGGTCGCTCTGCGGCCGCGTCGAAAACATGCGCAGCAATCTCGAGGCGGCCGAACGCGCGGGACGGCTCAACGGCGCGAAGGGCTATCTGGTGACCGACTGGGGCGACGACGGACACTGGCAGCCGCTCGCGGCGTCCCTGCCGGGACTCGTCATGGGCGGGGCGTTCGCCGCGTCCGGCGCGAAGGCGGCGAAGATGGACCTCGAACGGGAGCTGGACCGCGTGATGGACGCGCCGCTCGGCGGGCTGCTGCTGCGGCTGGGGACGCTCTACCTGCGGGGCGGGGCGCTGCGGGCCAACTGTTCGGAACTCTTCAACATCCTCAGCAACGACCACGGCTATTCGCGCCATCCGGGGCTGACGGACGCGGTTCTGGAGGAGATCGGCGGAATCGCCGCCGGCGTGCGGATCGCGGCGGAGAAGTGGGCGGACCGCAACGACTGGGCGAAGGAGATCGTCTACATGGCGAACTTGGTCGACTGCGCCTGCCATCGGCGCGACGAAAGCCGCCTCCGGGCGCTTCGCGACGAGCACGGCCGCATCTGGCGCCTCCGTTCGCGGGAAGGCGGCCGCGTCGACTCCCTCGCCAAGCTGCCGCGGTTTTGACGCGGAACTTCCAGTCGCCGGCGTTTGATTTTGGTATAATATTAGCAAGGTGCAATTATGATTGACTCTTTGAATTCGAGATTCGGCGCGCCGGGGCGCATCGTCTTCCGCGCGGGCCACTGCGGCTATCCGAACGTCGTGATCGCCAACCGGTTCGGCGCGGCGGAGGTCGCGCTCATGGGCGGGAACGTCCTGAGCTACAAGCCGACCGGCCTCGGCGAGGTCCTGTTCCGTCCCGCCAAGCGCGACTACAACCGCAGCGACTCCTTCCACGGCGGCATCCCGGTGTGCTGGCCGCAGTTCGGCAACCGCTTCAACAAGGCGCTGCCGCAGCACGGGTTCGCGCGGATCCTGCCGTTCGAGGTCCGCGGCACCGAATACTCGGAGGAGATGACGGAAGTGACGCTGGGGCTCAAGTCCGACGCCGAGACGCGCATGCTCTGGCCGCACGATTTCGACCTGGAGTACAAGGTGACGGTCTCGATGAAGCTCACCCTGACGCTCGTCACGCGCAACACGGGCGACGCGCCGTTCGGCTTCAGCTGCGGCTTTCACCCCTACTTCCTGTTGCGCGACCGCAATGCGGCGGTGGTGAAGGGGCTGGACGGCTGCACCTATTTCAACGGCGTCACGCAGACCCCCGGCGAGGTCCTCGCGGGCGATCTCGTCATGGACCGCTCGACCGACCACATCTTCGATCTGCGCACCCGTCCGTCCGCCCCGGATGCGGGGACGCTTTCGGCGCTCAAGCACGAGCTGGCGGTGCTCGACCCGGGGTCGCGCCGCGCGGTGGCCGTGGTCTCGTCGGGCAACGACAGCGCGGTCGTGTGGAATCCCGGCCCCGAAGGCCGGCTGGCCGACTTCGAGAGCGAGGACTGGCGGCGTTTCGTCTGCGTCGAGCCGGTGAGCGACTGGCCCGGCGGCCGTACGCTCGCGCCGGGCGAATCGCACCGGCTGACCGCGGCGATTCAGGCGTCGCTCGACGGCGTCGTCGCCTGAGGACGGGCGGCGGACAATCGTTTTTAAGCAGTAAGGAGAGAAATGGCATTTGGCAAAGAGCAGGTGATGGCGTACCACCGCGGCGGAAAAGTCGCGGTGGCGCTGCCGAAGGAACTGAAATCGAAGGAGGATCTCTGCCTCGCCTACACGCCCGGCGTGGCGCATGCGGTGCTGGCGATCGATTCGGAGCCGGACGCGGTCTGGGACTGCACGGCGAAGTCCAATCTCGTGGCGGTCGTTTCGGACGGCACGGCGATCCTCGGCCTCGGCGACCGCGGCGCTTCGGCGTCGATTCCCGTGATGGAAGGCAAGGCGGTGCTTTTCAAGTCCTTCGCCGGCGTCGACGCCTGGCCGGTTCCGCTCGCCCACTGCCGCGTCGGCGGCCGCGACACCGGTCCGACGGACCCGCAGCGCGTCATTGACGCGGTCCTGGCGATCGCGCCGCAGTACGGCGGCATCAATCTGGAGGACATCGCCTCGCCGGCCTGCTTCGAGATCGAGGACACGCTCGACCGGCTGCTCGACATTCCGGTCTTCCACGACGACCAGTGGGGGACGGCGGTCATCGCGACGGCGGGGGTGATGAACTTCGCCTTCCTGAAGGGCCGTGCGATGTCCGACCTGAAGGTCGTCATCAACGGCGCCGGCGCGGCCGGGACGCGGATCGCGGACATGCTCAAGGCGGCCGGTGTCCAGGACCTGACGATGTTCGACATCAAGGGCGTGCTGGCGTCGTCGCGGACGGACCTCCCGCCGCAGAACCGCGTCCATGCGCGCGAAGTGCCGGCGGGGCTGACGCGCCGCGAGGCGATGAAGGGCGCGGACGTCTTCATCGGCGTCTCGACGGCGAACGTGATCGGCGCCGAGGACGTGCTGGCGATGGGCGACTTCCCGGCGATTTTCGCGATGGCGAATCCCGATCCCGAGATCCGCCCCGAAGTCGTCGCCGAGGCGATGGGCGGTCGGCGCTACGTGATGGTGACGGGCCGCAGCGACTATCCCAACCAGATCAACAACGTGCTGTGCTTTCCCTACCTCTTCCGCGGCGCGCTCGACGTCCGCGCGCGGACGATCAACACCGAGATGAAGGTCGCCGCGGCCAACGCGCTGGCGAAACTCGCGCGCGAAAGCGTGCCGGACGAGGTCAAGGAGCTGTATCCCGGCGAACGGCTGGAGTTCGGCACGGACTACATCATTCCGAAGCCCTTCGACCGCCGGCTGCGCGAGGTCATCCCCGCCGCGGTCGCGGCCGCCGCGCGCACCACCGGCGTCGCGCGCCGCTGAGGGACGGGATGCATCGGATTTAATCAGAACCTCAACAAGTCAGGAGACACGAAGATGGAAAACGCATACGAGTGGAATTGCTACTGCGCCGGGCGCCTCTGCCAGGCCGCCCTGAAGACCGGCGCCGACGTCGCGCACCTCGCCGAACTTGACCGCAAGCGCTGGCTGGCGATTTCGATGCCCGTGGCGAGCGCGCGTTTCGACCGCCGGATGCTCGAGCTGATGGACGCCGATCACGACGGCCATATCCGGACCGAGGAGGTGCTCGCGGCGATCGACTTCCTCAAGGCGAAGAACTTCGACTTCGAGACGCTCTTCCATCCGACGGCGGAGGACGAGAAGGCGCTCGCCGACGTGCTCGAGAAGCAGGCCGATCTCGCGAAGGTCGAGCCGTCCGCCGAGGACAAGCAGGCGATGGCGGACTGGGAGGCGAAGGGGAAGGACAAGCCCGTAGCCGTCCTCGGCGAGGCGACGGCCGCCGCCGAAGCCGCGCTTGCGGCCGTGGAAAAGACGATTGACGGCTTCTTCACGCCGGCGGAGGACCTGCCGCTGGTGACGGAGGAGCCGGACAAGGCGCTGCCCTTGCGGGACCACCTGAATCCGCGGCACCTCGAGGCCGTGCTGGATTTCGCCGACAAGTGCGTCGTGCCGCTTCTCGGCGCTCGCGACTCGCTGTCGCGCCTGGAGTGGAAGCGCGTGAAGGCGGCGTTCGCCCCTTACCGCGACTGGGTCGCCTCGAAGCCGGTGATGGGTGCGGCGGCCAAGGCGGCGCTCGACGACGAGGAGCGCGTGCTGCGCTACCGCCTCCACCTGCTGGAGTTCCTCGAAAACTACGTCAACATGCGGCGGCTTTACGACGAGGATTCGCTCTCGATTTTCCAGGTCGGCGTGCTGCGCATCGACGCGAAGGAGATGAACCTCTGCCTGCACGTCGAAAACGAGGGGGCGCATTCCGCGCTCGTCGGCAAGTCCAACTGCTGCGTCGTCTACCTCAAGCTCGAGCGTCCGTCCGAGGGCGCGGTGCGGACGATCTGCGCCGTGGTCACCGCCGGCACGGTCGCCGGACTCTATGTCGGCCGTAACGGCGTCTTCTACGACCGCGACGGCAAGGACTGGGAGGCGGTCGTCACCAAGGTCGTCGAGGCGCAGGTCTCGCTGCTGGAGGCCTTCTGGGCGCCGTGGCGCAAGCTGGGCGAGGCGATCGGCGACCTGGCGAAGAAGTTCCTGGGCGACCGTCAGACCGCCGTCCAGACCTCGATGGGCAGCGGCAAGCTGCCGCCCGAGGCGCAGGGGGGCGGCGCGGCGATGGCGTCGAGCGTGGCGGCCATCGGCATCGGCGTCGGCATGATGGGCACGGCGGTCGCCGCGCTCGCGGCCGCGGTGAAGGGGATGGGCCCGGGACAGATCGTCCTGGCGATTCTCGCGGTGTTGGCGGTCGTTTCGCTGCCGAGCGTGATCCTTACGTGGTTCAAGCTGCGTCAGCGCGACATCGGCGCGGTGCTCAACGCGAGCGGCTGGGCGATCAACCGTCCGATGCGCTTTTCGATGAAGCGCGCGGCCGGCTTCACCAAGTGCGCGGTCTCGCCGTGGGCGCGGATCGTCGCCTGGTCGGCCGCCGCCGTTCTCTGGCTGATCGCCATCGGCATGTGGGTGGCCGCCTTTTGATGATTGACGCAGGACTGGATTTTTGATACAATAAGTTAAAATCTTGAGATTCGGCGCGGTCATGGTGGCAGCGTAATTCGGGTTTCGGGACGACAAAAAAGGAGAACTCGGAAGTATGAAAAAGATCCTCGGTGTTTTGTGCGTGGGCGGTGCTCTGGCGGCTGTCGCGGAGCCGCAGACGATGAGCTGGGACTTCTCCGGCGAGGACGCGGAAGCGCAGCTGGCGGAATTCAAGAAGGTCGCGAAGCCGACCGGCGCGGGTTGGGATTTGAATACGCTCGTCATCAAGAAGGGCGAAGAGGGCGGCGTCATGGGCCTGACGGTGCAGAAGGCCGCCGACGCGGCGGAAGATGCCGCGGCGACTTATGGCTTCAAGGTCGTCCCTCCGGCCGGCTGCTGCGTCAAGTCGTTCGAGCTCGAGGTCGAGAATCCTTCGGCGGGCGGACTTTTCCCGCTGGCGATCTTCGCGGACCAGAACTACGACTATTCCGTGGTGGACACGAACCGCTCCGACCGGCATGACTACGGCGTCCTCTACGCCTCGCGCTGCACGCCCGAGTCCTTCTTCCACTGCTCGATCGGCGCGTGCTACGCTTCGCCGGTCTTCAAGATCGCCCCGGCGGCGCCGCATGGCGGCTATGCGAACAACGCCTATGCGGTGAATGTCGACAGCCCCATCAAGCAGTGCTGGAATCCCGACGTCCCGGATTCTCGCATGAACCTCACGAAGGCGAAGTTCACGGCCAAGCGCATCGCGCAGACGGCGGAGAAGGACGGCTTTGTGTTCGACGCCGTGGTGTCGGTGACGACCACGTTTGACCCGCTGCCCGAAGACCACGTCGAGACGACCGACTGCCCGTTCACCGTCCTTACCGGAGCCCTGGCGACGGACGACGCGGCGAAGGACAAGACGAAGCCGGTCAAGGTCGACTGCAAGAAGTTCATCCCGGCGGCGGGCTTCGGCTTCCAGGACTACAAGTACGTTGTCCATCAGGACGGCCAGGAGGTTTCGCGTTTGGCGTCCGGCAAGGATGCGCTGATCAAGAAGTTCACGGTCACCTTCGAGACCGAGGCCGAGGCGGCGGCGTCCGCTCTGGCTCCTGCGGCGGAAGCGGCCCCTGCGGCTGAGGCCCCTGCGGAAGCGGCCCCTGCGGCTGAGGCCCCTGCGGCGGCGGAGGCCCCGGCGGAAGCGGCTCCTGCCGAGGCTCCTGCGGCTGAGGCTCCTGCGGCTGAGTAAGCGACGAGCGCGAATGTATTTCGCGGGAACGCCGAAGGTCAGATGGCCTTCGGCGTTCGCTTTTCTGTGTACGGGTACTCGGTCAGTCAATACCGCTGGCGCGGTTTTGACCGACCTCGGCATCTGAGCATCTGAGCAAAAGTGCATCTGAGCATTTTCGAATGGTCGAGTCCGAAGCCGCAGTCGAGCTTCAGACGTTTCCCATTGGCTGAA
>JAZQPI010000073.1:0-3284 GCA_045628545.1 Kiritimatiellia bacterium | reverse complement strand
AACCGCGTGCTGAACATCCATCCCGCGCTGCTGCCGGCCTTTCCCGGCGTCCACAGCTGGACTCAGGCGCTGGACTACGGGTGCAAGGTCGCGGGGGTGACGGTGCATTTCGTCGACGCGGGGACGGACTCCGGGCCGATCATCGTCCAGCGCGCGGTGCCCGTCCTCGAGGACGACACGCCCGAGACGCTGCACGCGCGCATCCAGGTCCAGGAGCACGAGGCCTTTCCCGAGGCCCTGCGCCTGCTGGCCGCCGGCCGTTGCCGGATCGACGGCCGAAGGGTGAGAATTGGCTGATTTCCTCATCGTCGCGAAACAGGTCTCCATCCTGTTCGTGCTGATCGGCGCGGGGGCGCTCTGCCGCCGCGTGTCCCTGATCGACTCCGCGTCCGTCCGCGGCATGGTCAACCTCCTGATCTACGTGGTGACGCCCGCGCTTATCGTCGACGTCTTCCAGCGGCCGTTCGACGCGGCGCTGCTCGGCCAGTTCGGCCTGGCGTTCGTCATCGCCGTCGCCTGCCATCTCCTGCTGATCGGCGTTTCGCGGCTGACGGCGCACGGGGACGAGCGGACGCTGCCCGTGCTGCGCCTGGCGACCGTCTTCTCGAACGCGGGCTTCATGGGACTGCCGCTGGAGCAGGCGGTCCTTGGCGAAGACGGGGTCTTCTTCGGCATCGTCTACGTCGCGACCTTCAACCTCTTCATCTGGAGCTGGGGGCTGCGGACGATGCGCGGCACGGAGGGCGGCTTCAGCCGCACGTCGCTCGTCAATCCCGGCACGGTCGGACTCGCCGTCGGGCTGGTGCTCTTCCTGACCTCGTTCCGCCTGCCGGCGGCGTTGCACGAGCCGGTGCATCTCATGGCGGGGCTGAACACGCCGCTGGCGATGGTGGTGATCGGCTACTATCTCGCCGGCGCCGACCTACGCGGCGTTTTGCACAGCGCCGAGGCGTACACGGCGGCGTTTGTCCGCCTGGTGGCCTTTCCGCTGGCGCTGGTCGCGGCGCTGTGGGCGCTGCGCGGCTGGCTGGACCGGACGATGTCGCTGGCGATGGTGACGGCAGCCGCGGCGCCGGTGGCGGCGATGGTCTCGATGTTCGCGGCGAAATACGGACGGGACGTCGACGCGTCGGTCGGCCTCGTGAGCGGGACGACGCTTTTGAGCGTGGTGACGATGCCGTCCGTCATCGCCGTGGCGATGGCGGCGCTGTAGCGCCGGGACGTGAGGATGCAACGGAAAGGAGGCGGAAGATGAAACGGGCAAGCTGGTCGGGACAACTCGCGTTCGTCGTGGCGGCGGCGGCGTCGGCGATCGGACTGGGGAACCTCTGGCGGTTCCCGTATCTCGCGGCGCAGTACGGCGGCGGCGCGTTCATCGCCATCTACATCGTGCTGACGGTGACGCTGGGCTTCACCCTGATGATTTCCGAGATCACCGTCGGCCGGCTGACCCGGCAGTCGCATCTCACCGCCTACTCGCGGCTGCGGCGCGGCTGGGGGTTCGTCGGCTGGCTGGGCGCGCTCGTGCCGCTGCTGATCCTGCCGTACTACTGCGTAATCGGCGGCTGGGTCGTCCGCTATTTCGCCGCCTACTGCCAGATGGCCTTCGCGGGCGCGCTGCCGATGGGCGCGGAGGCGGCCGGGGCCGAGGGGTTCTTCTCCGCGTTCGTCGCCTCGGACTTCGCGCCCTTCGGCTATGGGGCGCTGTTCGTGTTCGCGACCGTCGTCGTGGTCGGACTGGGCGTCAAGAACGGGATCGAAAGGGCCAACCTCGTCCTGATGCCGCTGCTGTTCGCCCTCGCCCTGGCCATCGCGGTCTATGTCATCTGCCTGCCGGGCACGCGCGACGGACTTAGGTACTGCCTCGTGCCGTCGCTGGACGCCCTTTGCGGCGCGGACGGACGCTTCTCGTTCGCGCAGCTCGGGCGGACGGTCCTCGGCGCGATGGGGCAGATGTTCTACTCGCTGTCGCTGGCGATGGGGATCATGGTGACCTACGGCAGCTACATGAAGCGGTCCGACTCGATCGAGCGGAGCGTTCGCCGCATCGAGTTCTTCGACACCGCCATTGCGGTGGTGGCGGCGCTGATGATCGTGCCGGCCGTCTACATGTTCGCGATCAAGTCCGGCGTGACGCCCGAACTGATCGCGGAGTGCGGCGGTTCGGAGGAGGCGGCGCGGCATCTGGCCGTGAAGGGGATGATGAACGCCGGTCCGAAGCTGATGTTCGTCACGCTGCCGCGGGTGTTCGCGACTTTCGGCGCGGCGGAGGCGCACGTCGGGCTGGCGTTTTTCACGCTCGTCATTTTCGCCGCGCTGACCTCTTCGATCTCCCTGTGCGAGGCGTTCGTCGCGTCGGTCTGCGACCTGACCGGCTGGGGACGGGCGAAGGCGGTCGTCCTGGTCGGGGCGGTCACGCTCGCGCTGTCGTCGCTGTCTGCGTTCGGCGAGGGGATGTGGTCCGGGGTGACGATCGGCGGACAGCGTTTTCTGGCGTTTTTCGATTTCGCGTCCAATTCGGTGATGATGCCGCTGGTGGCGGTGGCGACGTGCGTGTTCATCGGCTGGGCGACGGGTCCGTCCGTCGTCGTGGACGAAGTGGAGGCGGAGGGGGCGAGGTTCCGCGCCAAGGGGCTCTACCTGCTGATGGTGCGGTATCTCGCGCCGCTGTTCGTGACGGCGATCCTCGTGTCGGAGGTCTGCCGCTATTTCGGCCTCGGCGGCTGGTCGATCTGACCGCCGGGCGGGCAGGGTTTTTGCTATAATCACGTAAACACCGATTGTTGAAGAATCGCGGCGAACTGGAGGCGTTATGGACGACATGAGCTATCGACTTTCCGAAAAGTGCGCGGTGCCGGAGGAGTGGAAGGCCGGCATCGGGCGTGACTTCCGCCATTACAAGGGGAAGATGTACCGGCTGCTCGGCCTTGCGCCGCACAGCGAGACGCTGGAGCCGATGGCGGTCTATCAGCTCCTCTACGGCGACTTCGGCCTTTGGGTGCGCCCCGCCAAGATGTTCTTCGAGGAGATCGAGGTCGCCGGTCGTCGCATGAGGCGCTTCGAGATGGTCTGAGTAGTCGGTCACTCAACACCGCTTCGCGGCATTGAGCGATCGCACGATTCCTCATTCCTAATTCTCCTGCGGGTACTCGGTCAGTCAATACCGCTGGCGCGGTTTTGACCGACCTCGGCATCTGAGCATCTGAGCAAAAGTGCATCTGAGCATTTTCGAATGGTCGAGTCCGAAGCCGCAGTCGACCTTCAGATGTTTCCCATCGACAGAA
>JAZQPI010000072.1:0-7365 GCA_045628545.1 Kiritimatiellia bacterium | reverse complement strand
CTGTCGATGGGAAACATCTGAAGGTCGACTGCGGCTTCGGACTCGACCATTCGAAAATGCTCAGATGCACTTTTGCTCAGATGCTCAGATGCCGAGGTCGGTCAAAACCGCGCCAGCGGTATTGACTGACCGAGTACAGGGCGGATTAAATCGACAGCGACAACGTCTGCTTTCAGTGCAGACGGCCGTGGCGGATCTTGGGTTCAGCCGCCTCGGATTGGACAACCTTGGACGAGGTTGGCTGCACTGGAGGGCGCAACGTCTTTCGGGGACCCGAAACCGCCAGGTCGTCCTCGCTCGGGAGGGCGGGCTTCTCCGCCCGCAGGGCCTGCGGCTCTACCTGCACCACCCTCGGGGAGCGATTCGAAATCTCAATGGTAGGCGAATTCTTCGCGTGGACAGATTCAACTGGCGACTCCGTCGCCGCCGGAGACGGTGCAGGGACATTCACCGCCGGAGCGACGGGCTCGACCGCCGGAGTCTCTTCGACGGGAGCAGGGGAGGCCTTCTGGGTCTGCTGAGGCCCCTGACCATCCGACTCGAAGCGTTCCTCGACCGTCCGCATGTCCAAAGTCATCGCCTTGCCGACTCCGCCGCGATCCCCCGGCTCGAAGGCGCGGCCCTCGACGAATTCGCGCCCGAAAATCGCATTCTTCGGCAGACCGACATCCTGCCGCAGCGCCCGCGGATTCGCAATGCCGACGGTCACGAAGACGATGATCTCCTCCTGCACCTTCTGGCGTCCCTTCCAGCCGAACAGCCGCGGACCGATCCAGGGTATCTTGCGCAGGTAGGGGATGCCGGTGTCGACATCCTGTTCCTTCGTGCGGGTAAGGCCGCCGATGACGGCCGTCGCGCCGTCCTTCATAGTGAAGTCGGTCACGAGGCGCTTGATGTCGATGACCGGGTACTTGGTGTAGACGGCGTCGTTCGCCCCGTTGCCCTCGACCTCGGCCCAGTCGCTGCGGTCGCTAATCGTCGGGACGATCTCCACGTTGATCAGCCCGTCCGGAGAAATGCGCGGCGTGACCGACAGTGAAATGCCCCAGGAGAAAAACGCCTCCTTCGCGAACATGTGCTTGTCCTCGCCGGGGATGGTCTCGATGCGCGTCGAGATGTCGAGCGCGTCGTTGTAGCCGCCGGAACGGCTCGCCTGCACCGTCACGTTCGGGTACTTGGTCGTCATATCGACCATCGCCTCTTTGCCGTTCGAAACGATGATACGCGGGTTGGAGAAGATCTTGACGTCGCTCATCGACTCGAACGCGCTCAGCGCAAGGCTGAAGTCATCGGCCGTGAGCTGGCCGGAGAACGTCAGCGCCTCCTTCCAGGCCATGCTCGCGGCGCTCGCCCCGGCGCGCGTCGCCTCGCCGATCGCCGTCGGCACCAGCGAGGAGAATGTCGTGTTGTCGTTCTGGTTGCCGTTCCGCGTGGACGTGGTCGACGAGGTCGACTTGCCGTCGGCGTCCGTGCTCGACGAGAAGTTGCTGTTATCCGACAGGGTGTTGTTCGACGTGCGCTGCGTGACATGCTCGCCGAAGTTATTCGGGTTGCCGCGGTTGCCCTCGTAGCCGGCCTGGAGGTTTCGCAGCGAAACCTGGTAGTTCTTAAGCGAATCCCACTGGATGCCGAGATTGTGCAGGGCCTCGCTGGAAATGGCGATGAAGCGCGCCTCGATGTAGACCTGGGCCGGAGCGCTGTCGACGGACTTGATGATCGCCTCGCAATCGCGCAACGTCTTCTCGCGCGCCGAGACGACGATGACATTGGCGTCCTTGAAGACGGTGGCCACGTTCGCGACGATCTTGCCGGTCTTGTCCCGGACTCCGAAGGAGTCGTTCAAGAGCTTGGACAGCTCGTCCGCATTGGCGTGGTTGAGGGGGAACGACTTCGTCTTGACGGGATCGACCGCATGCTCCTCCTCCACGAAGAAGATGCCGTTGCGCGTCTCCAGCGCGAAGCCGCCAAGGTTCAGCACGGCCTGGAGCGAATCGAACCAGGGAGCGTCGTGCAGCGAAATCGACACGCGGCGGTTCAGATTGGTGGAGTCCGTCGAAATGATGTTCGCGCGGACCGTGCGGCGGAACTGGCGCAGGATGTCGGCCAGCGTGGCGTCTTCGCAGACGATGTCGACGAGCTGTTCGCCGAAATCCTGCCCGGAGACCTTCAGCTCGACCTTGCCGCCGCCGGACTCAAGCTCGATTTCATCCGTCTCGACCGCAGGGGCGGCGACGCGGGCCGCGGGAGCGGAAGCAGCGACGACGACAGGCGCAGCCGCCTGGACGGCGACAGGCGTCTGGGACTGGGCCACGGTTACGGCCGCCGTGACGGCACTAAACACGAAGATCGGAGCTTTGACTTTCATTGCTGCCTCTTTTCTTTGCTGCTTTCTTCACCGAGCCGGTCCGCCCGGATGCGGACCAGCCTCAGTTTGCGTTCGTCTTCCCCTCGCTCGACGCGCCAGAAGTACCTGAACCCCCGGTAGTCGACGCAAATCGAATCGCCGGCCGAACACGCCCGGCCGTTGACCAGCATGGCCGAACTGGCGGACTGCCCGTCCGCCGAGCGCATCCCGACAAGCCCGCCGAAGCGCAGCGACCGGCTGGCCTCCGACCAGCGCACGTCAGCCCCCGGCTCCTCCGCCGCGGCATCTGCCTCCGCCGCGGTCTTCGCGGCCGGAACCGACTTCGCGGCCGGCTCCTCCGCGACCGGTTCGGCGGCCGGTTCCTCCGCCGACGGCGCAAAGCGCAGTTCCGCTGAAATGACACGCCGCTCGCCCTCATAGCCAACCGGCCAGAATGGATCCCGCAGCGGAACGTCCGCCGCCAGCAGCGCGGCCAACAGGATGACTGCCCCCGTCATTTCGAAGCCTCCTTCAAAGCCGGCCACTCCAGGACGATCTCGGCCTGCTGCACGCCCGGCGAGCCCGCTACGGGAGAGATGCGCAGCGCACTCAGGCCGATGTGCGGGAAATCGCGCTCTACGCGCATGATGAACGAAACGATGGCCGCATAGTCGCCGCGGCACGTAATGGCGACCAGACGCCGCGCGTGCAGCACCGGCGGAACGGCCGAGCCCGGCAGAACCGGGAGCGCCAGAACCGCGCGATCGGAGAACTCGGCGTCGAGGAGGCCGGCCTGAGCCGCCAGGTCGCCGACGACCGCCTTCGCGCGCATGGCGTAGGAACCCAGCAGCGGCTCGAGCTGCCGGGAGGACAGCGCGGCGATCTTCTCGCCGGTCTGGGCGAGGTTCGCCTCCAGATCGTCGCGGCTGCTGATGCCGATGCCCATCGCGTCACGCCTGGCGCACAGGGACACGAGGTCGCGGCGGCATCCGTCCAGCCTGGCCGAGCAGGGCGCGACCAGCATCAGGTAGACGGCTGCGGCGACCGCGGCGAAAATCGGGACCATAATCAGGGGATTGCGCTTTTTCATGGTGCGAAGTTCCTCCCCGGAGTGCGGTACTCGAAGTCAAACACAATGGCCCTCCGCCCCGACTCGTCCGCGGCGGAGGCCTGGCCGAACTGGATCATGCGCGGACTCTCCTGCCCGTCGGGAGAACGGACGACGATGACATTGTTGGTGAAGGCCGACGTCCGGCGCGCGGCCGACAGGAAGGCGAACACGCCCGACTCGTCCGACGACCGCCCGGCGATTCGCAGCGTCACGCGCTCGTCCGCGTTCGTCGGCCCCGGCAGCGGGGGCAAACGGATGCCCGGCGGCGGCGTCAGATGCTGGGGCGGCGGCGGCGGGATCTCGATCAAGTCCAGACTTACCGTCGGCGGAACGATCTCGGCCACGGCCGCCAGCGTTCCGCCCCAGGCGCGACGCCCGCGCAGGTAACCGGTCAGCTGGCCCAGCTCGGCGGACTTCACCCGCAGCTCGTCCTTCAGCCGGCAGACGACGGCGTCATCCGCCGCCATCGCCTCGATTTCGCCGTTCAGCCGGCGCACGTCGGACTCGAACATCCACAGCTGCAGCAGAAGGAACAGCCACCAGCCGAGGAGCGCCACCAGCACCGTCCCCGCGATGACCGGCAGGATGACCTTGAGACGCACCGGCGAGGAGGACAGCCGCTCGCCGTCCTGAAGAAGGTTGAGATGGATGGTCTTCGCGCTCATTCGTCCTGCTCCTCCATCGCCGAACGAGCAGCCCCGAGGGCCACCATGAAGAGATGCGACTGGCTGGCCAAGGCCCCGGTCTCGCCGTCAAGGCCCGCAGGGAACTCATAGCCGCGGAACAGCTCCGGCGCCTCGAGCCGGACTCCCAGCAGCTCGTCCGCCAGCCGGTTCCAGTGCGCGGCCCCGAACGTCTGCCCCATGAGGAACACCCGATTCACCGAAATCCCCAACCTGCCCTTCATGTAGTCCAGCGACAGTTCGAGCTGCCGCAGGATCGGGTTGACGAGCGGACGCAACACCGAATCGAGGTCTACAAGCGTGTCATCCATCACCGCGTCGACCATCTTGTCCTCGGAAAGACCCAAGCCGACTTTGACCGCCTCGCGGATGCGCACCGTCCCGCCCACGCCGGGAAACTCGCGCAACAGAACCGGCATGGCGTTGCGATAGCCGACGAAACACACCGACGACTCCGTCACGAACAACGCCGCCGCATTCCCCCCGTCCGCATTGAAGTCCTCCTGCTCGGCCAAGGCCGACAGCATCGCCGCCGAAGCCGGCTGGACCGAGGCGGCCGTAGGACGGTGCCCCTCGGGGAAAAGACGCGACAGCCACAGCACCTGGTACTCGGGCAGGCCCGCCTCCAGCACGAACGCCCCGTCGCCCAACGGCGCGACCGCCAGCCTCAGCCCGTCGCGCGAAAACGGCGCTTTCGTCAAGCCGCCCTTCTCTCCGTCCGCCAACGCCTCCGGCGACATCTGCCGAACGACCTGATCGGCAGAACGGACCGCCAGCGCAGCGGACGGCGCCGCGAACGCGGACGGCAGCGACCAGTTTGGCTGGATGTCAATGTCCTTCCACGACGTCGGCAAAGCCTGCGCCGGCGGCTTGACGAACCCCAGCGCCCGCACCGCCCAAACCCCCTTGCGACGCACCAGGCGAACGGCAGGGCACCCCCGTTCGTCCCCTCCGCCAAGCTCAATGCCCACAACATCAGCCAACGCCGAAGGCCCTCGCTTCTTCTGCTCGACCTTCGCCGCCGACGACCCAATAGGCTGGGTCAGCATTGCCTTAAATTCCTTAAATGTCATTTTAATGTGTATTAGCAGAAATCGTGCCAAAACTCGGCACGATTTCTGCTAACTCCTTGTAGGTGCGCTCTTATCAGGAAACTGAAAAATGAACAGAAACGAACATCTCCGTGCAATCGTGTCCTCGATTTCAGAATACTGCCATATCCTCGGCCAGCCTTCAACTATCATTTTAAGTAGCATTGAGCTTCTAAAAATGGAAAATATAGACGAAGAAACTAAGAAAATGGCTTGCGAAACATGCTACGAAGCCGCGCTTGAAATCAAGAACGTCCTCACCGAGATGAAGCACAAATGCGATTCTGCCGAAGATGCCAGCGAACAGCCGATGTCCTAATCTCCACCGACGGGATTTGCAAAAATAATAATTTCTCTTGCAAAATTACAAGTGAAGACCGTAATTAGGCATCAGCGCCAGGCGTTGACGGCCGCAATCACTTCGTCCGCCTCCGCATCGGTCATCACCGGCGAAATCGGCAGCGAGAGGATCGTGTCGTGGATCTTCTCGGTGATCGGCAGGCTGAGGTCGTGCCATTCGGTGTAGGCCGGCTGCCGGTGCGGCGGAATCGGATAGTGGATGACCGTCTGAATGCCGCGTTCGGTCAGATAGGCCTGGAATTCGTCGCGCCGTTCGCAGCGCACGGGGAAGACGTGCCAGACGTTGGCGAGACGGCCGTCCACGGCCGGAGCGGGACACGGCAGGACGACGGCCGGGTTCGTGATGTTCGCGCAGTAGCGCGCGGCGATCTCGGACCGGCGGGCATTGTCGGCGTCCAGATGCGGCAGCTTCACGCGGAGCCACGCCGCCTGGACCTCGTCCAGCCGCGAATTCGTGCCGCGATAGGGGAAGTGGTACTTCACGTCGCTGCCGTAGTTGCGCAGGGCGCGCAGCCGGACGGCGAGTTCGCCGTCGTTCGTCGTGATCGCCCCGCCGTCGCCCAGACAGCCGAGGTTCTTGCCGGGATAGAAGGAGAAGCCCGCCGCGTCGCCGAGACTGCCGGCGCGGCGGCTGCCGCAGAAGGCTCCGTGCGCCTGGGCGCAGTCTTCGATCACCTTCAGGCCGTGCGCCCGCGCAATCGCCGTCACCGCGTCCATCTCGCAGGTGCGGCCGTAGAGGTGGACGACCATGATCGCCCGCGTGCGCGGCGTGACCTTCGCCTCGATCTTCGCCGGATCGATGAGATACGTGTCCGCCTTCGGCTCGACCAGAACCGGCGTCGCCCCGTTGGCGCTGATGGCGATCAGCGAGGCGATGTAGGTGTTCGCGGGCGCGATGATCTCGTCGCCCGGTCCGAAGCCGTAGGCCTGGATGATGAGCTTGAGCGCGTCCAGTCCGTTCGCGCAGCCGACGGCGTGCCGCGTCCCGCAGTAGTCCGCGAACTCGCGTTCGAACGCCTCGTCCTCCTTGCCCAGGAGATACCAGCCGCTGTCGAGGACTCGCCGCGCCGCCGCGTCCATTTCGCCGCGGAAGCGCTCGTTCACCTTGTACAGGTCGAGAAACTTGATCATTTGGACTGTCCTTTCTTCCAGGCGAGGAACGTGTCGTAGTCGCGGATGTAGTCGTAGTTCTCGTAGGGGAGCGACGCCAGCACGAGGAGGATGCAGTCCGGCGAATGGCTGAACTGCTCGCCCCAGCACCCCGCCGGCAGGTGCAGCCCCTTGTCCGGCGTGTCCAGGACGAACTCGTCGCGCCGTTCGCCGTCGTCGACCGAGACGTGCACTTCGCCGCGCACGGCGATCAGGAACTGCTCGCAGCGGCGGTGCGCGTGCGTGCCGCGCACGCTCCCTTCCGGAACCGTGTAGGTGAAGAAGATGCGCTGGCAGCCGAACGGCAGCTCACGGGCGATCTCCAGCACGTTCAACGCGCCGCGCGCATCGACGAAATGCGGGATCTCGTACAGGACTGCCCCGCTCGGAAAAGCTTGCGACTTCATCCTTTTATTATACCATGAACGCACATGGTCAGACAAGCCCTGTCGGGCTGACTCGGTCAGTCAATACCGCTGGCGCGGTTTTGACCGACCTCGGCATCTGAGCATCTGAGCAAAAGTGCATCTGAGCATTTTCGAATGGTCGAGTCCGAAGCCGCAGTCGAGCTTCAGACGTTTCCCATTGGCTGAAAGGCACATGCGGCTTCTCCCCCGTTCTTTCTGA
>JAZQPI010000071.1:0-3315 GCA_045628545.1 Kiritimatiellia bacterium | reverse complement strand
GCGAAGTTCCAGCGGTTTTCACGCTCCGCGTTGCGGTTTCGCCCTTGTTTTACGCGGGTTTCCGCGTCGGGCAGGCCGAAAAAGCCGTTCCGCTCACTGGGAACAGCGCCGTTTCCAGCAAGACCCCTCCGCTGAAAGCAGCTCGAATATCCTCGCCTGATGCCCGGTCGGCTCGGTGTCCATCACGACCGGAATGCCGCCGGACTCGATCGTCGTCCGAGAAATCGTCCCGAGCAACGCCATAATCCCGCGCCAGTCGAGGAGCGGATACCCGTCTTTCGAGAGTCCCGTTCTCTTCTTGCGCCCGGCCTCGGCCGTCGGCCGCGCCTTCGCGACGGGGTTGCGCTCCGCGCGCGCCGCCGGGAGGTCGTCCTCGACGTACATCAGAGAGGAGAGCGCCCGGCGCATGTGCCACTCGACATAGTAGGTCAGCATGCAGAGGAAGATGTGCGCCTTCACGCGCTCGGTCACGCGGTGGTAGATGGGCCTCACGAGGATGTCGACCCCCTTGAAGGTGCGGAACGACTTCTCGACATTGCCCAGCGACTTGTAGGCGCGCACCGCGTCCGCCGCCGAGAGCCTCTCCGCCGGCTCGCTCGTCCGGATCACGTAGATGCCGTCAAGCGCCTGCTCGCGCGCGATCGACCCCTCGTTCCGGGCGAAGGTGAAGTTTCCGTCCCGGATCTCGATGTTGAAATGCTTGGCCATCTTGTGGCGTTCGATGCGCCGCCCGATCTTCTCGCCGAGCTCGCCGTCCGACATCGGCTTCGCCTTGCGCCGCGCCACCGACACCTGAAGCTGGGCGAGCTTCGCCTCGGTCGCCGCCAGCAGTTCGTTGCGCGTCCGCGTCCGGTCCTCCTTGAGGAACGGGTTGAAGCACGCGACGAGTCGTTCGCCCGGGAAGTCCGGGTGCGATATCTCCGCGAGGTAGCCCTTCGTGAACAGCGGCGCACCGGACGGGTCGCGGTCCTCGAGAAGCTTGCGTATGTCGTCCGAGCGAAGGCAGGAGATCCAGCCGAAGGCGTTGTCCTCGCGCAGCTCGTCGATCTGCGTGCCGGTGAGCATGCCGCGGTCGCCGACGAGCACGACGCGCTTCAGACCGAAGTCCTTCTTGAGTTTCGCGGCCTGGTCGGGGACGGTCTTCGGGTCGCCCGCGTTGCCGGGGTAGACCTGCACGGAGACCGGCCGGCCCTCGCGGTCGGTGAGCAGCCCGTATTCGACGGAGGGAAGCTTCAGCCCGTCGCGGTTGTAGCCGCGCCTGGCGAGTTCGCAGTGCGAGCCGTAGTAGGAGCTGCACGAGAGGTCGTAGAACGCCATCGAGCCGTCGTCGAGGTGGCGGGCGGCGAGTTTCTTCTCGATGAACGGCTGTCGCCCTGCGAGCCAGTCCATCGCGGCGTAGACGTCGTTCTCGTCGACGTCCGCGGGCAGGTTGAAGTCCGCCGCGGCCGTCGAGAGCCGGAAGCGATGCGAGAGGGCGAGCTTCGAGCAAGGCTCGATCAGCCGCTGGGCGATGAGCGCCAGGACGATGTCGCGCTCCCTGCAGGGCTTCGACGAGACGAGCTCCGCCATGCCGAGCCGCTCCATCGCCTTGCGGATGGCCTTCACGTGCCCGCACGGGACCGTCGACTTCACGGCGAAGGCCTTCGAGGCGTCGCAAAGTTTCACGCCCTTGAGCGACTGACGCAGGGCGTCGATGGCTTCGGCGGGAAGCGCAGAAAGATTGGCGATGGTACGCTTGACGATCTTGCCGCCTTCGCGGCGGCCTTCGCGCAGCAGAATCGCGGGCTTGGAGTTTCGGTTCGGAACGCTTTCGATGTACATGGGCGTATCGTATCACACACTCTCTCTTGAATGCAATAGTAAATTTGAAATTTACATGGGAACATTTGGAGCGAAAAATACAGGTTACTAGCATAAGGAAAGCATTCTCCCGCTTATGTTTGCGCCGCATTTGCGGCGAAAAAATGGCTGGAACTTCGGATTAGTCCAGGTCGCCGTGCAGTAATCTTCCTCCTCCGCCGTGCAGATGCGCGCGAGACGGATACCGGAATGACCGTACGTGCCGCTGTCGTGATACGTGCGCCAGGACGAACGTCCACGCGAGACCAAATCATCATACCCGCCGCCACGCATACGCTGCCTTTTGTCGAGGTAATGCGGCGCTTCAACCCAATCGCCCTGACCATATTCCGGCGTCGTCTCGCCATTCGCTCCGTCCAAGCAGATTTCCCGCGCGTTGCCGTAGATGTCGTAAAGTCCCCAGCCGTTCGGCAAACGACCGCCCGGCACACGCAGACCGGACGTGTTGCCGTAGTCATCCGGCGACGAGTCATTGGCGATGAACGCATGATCGGCAAGGAGCGACTCGTCCTCGCCAAAATACCAGGTCCAGGTGCTGCGGACGAGATCCCCCGGCTCGGCAGCCCGTGCCGCAACCTCCCACATCGCCTCTGTCGGCAGATCGAACACCAACCGGGCATTGCAATTAGACGCCTGCACACGGGCGTTGAAAAGTCCGAGCGGCGAACTGGCGGTGATTCCCGAGCCAAAGGCTGCGGGCGCCTCAGCGACGCCGCGCGTATTGCTTCGGTTGAGTTTGCCCTGCGTCTTCAGTTCTGCGACAGAAAAACTCCCGGGCGCATTCCCGTTCTGCATTATCATGTACTGCGCGACGGTGACCTCGAAGATGCCAATGTAGTACGAGTTCGTCATCTGCGCCGTGTACGCGCCGTTCTGGACATAGTAGTCGTCGCCGGCCTGAACCCGCCTGAACGCCATCTTCGTCGACTTGTATTCCTCGGTGTTGAAGACGTTCGTCGCGGTCGTGAAGTCATAGTCATGATAACTGACGACGCCGCTGACCAAATCAACCGTCATCCACCGACGGGCATGCGACAAGGGTGCCGCGCCAGCCTGATCACCGAGCACCCAGACAAGCGCCGCACACGCTACCGACACTATCGCTTCACAGTTCATACCGTCTCCTTGAAACGCCCGTATGTGCGGAGAAGTTCTCTCCGACAGGTTCGGACCCCGTTTGCCAAACATACTGGTATTATACACCCGTATCTCTTCGCGGTTAGTCCATAGGGGCATTTGGGATGTCGGAGGCAGGGAGTGTTTCGGGGACCGTCAGTCCTAGGGCTTCCAGCGCGCATCGTGACGACTTCGGAATCGGCTCCAGCTGCCAACCGTCGCCGACGTTCGTCACGCGCACGTCCCAGAGGTAGGTCTCCGGCGTCTTGACCGCCGCATACTTCTTCAGCGCCTTGTTCTTGCGCAGGACGTTGTAGACGCGGTACGCCATCATCACAC
>JAZQPI010000070.1:0-7255 GCA_045628545.1 Kiritimatiellia bacterium | reverse complement strand
CCTTGAGGCCCTGGCAGGCGCGCGCGAGCGGACGGCCCTTGGCCGCCGACATGCGCGCGTTACGGGTGATGGCTGTAACTTCCATTGTCTATCCCCTTACTTCTCGGCCTTGGCGGCGGAGTTGCCGTGCGCCTTGAACGTACGCGTCGGGGCGAACTCGCCGAGACGGTGGCCGACCATGTTTTCCGTAATGAAGATCGGCATGTGCTGCCGTCCGTTGTGAATCGCGAACGTGAGCCCGACGAAGTCCGGGAGCACCATCGAACGACGGCTCCAGGTCTTGATCGGCTGCTTCTTGCCGCTCGCCTGCATCTTTTCGACCTTGCGGAGGAGGCTCTCCTCCACGTAGGGTCCCTTCTTGAGAGAACGTGCCATGGATTATTTCCTCCTCTTGACAATGACCTTGTTGGACGCCTTGCGCTTCGCGCGGGTCTTGCCGCCCTTGGCGAGCTGGCCCCACGGAGACCGCGGATGGCTGCCGCCGGACGTGCGGCCCTCGCCGCCGCCCATCGGGTGGTCGACCGGGTTCATCGCCACGCCGCGCACCGTCGGACGGATGCCGAGATAGCGCTTGCGGCCGGCCTTGCCGAGCTTGATTGACGCCCAGTCCTTGTTGCCGACCGTGCCGATGCACGCGAGGCAGCGGCCGTCGAAGATGCGCACTTCGCCGGAAGGCATCTTGAGCTGGACCGTGTTGCCGTCACGCGACATCACCTGGCAGGCGTTGCCGGCGCTGCGGCCGACCTTCGCGCCCTGGCCGGGAACGAGTTCGATCGCGTGGACGAACAGCCCGAGCGGGATCTGGCTGAGCGGCAGGCAGTTGCCGACCGTCGCCTCGGCCTTCGGACCGTTCATCACTTTCATGCCCTGCTTGAGGCCTTCCGGCGCGAGGATGTAGGCCTTCTCGCCGTCCGTGTACTCGATGAGGGCGAGATAGGCGCTGCGGGTCGGATCGTACGCGATGTCCTTGACCGTCGCCTCGACGCCGAACTTCGTCCGGCGGAAGTCGACGATCCTCAGGCGCTGCTTCGCGCCGCCGCCGTGATGGCGGGTCGTGATGCGGCCCTGGTTGTTGCGGCCGGCGGTCTTGCGCACGGCCTTCGTCAGGCGCTTCACCGGCTTCTTTTCGGTAATCTCCTCGAACGTCGCGGACTCGCGGAAACGCATGCCGCACGAACGGGCCTTGTAATTCTTGAGTGCCATATTCTTACGCTCCTTACGCCAGTTCGATGCGTTCGCCCGCCTTGACCGTGACGTACGCCTTCTTCCAGGTCGCTTCGGTGGTCGCGCGGCGCGTGCCGCGGATGTACTTCAGGCCGCCCTTCACGTTGACGGTGCGGACCGCGAGAACGTGGACGCCGAACGCCTTCTCGGCCTCGGCGGCGATCTGCGGCTTGCGGGCGTCGGCTGCGACCTCGAGCAGGTAACGGTTCTCGACGGTCAGCCGCGAACCCTTCTCGGTGATCAGCACGTTGAGGATGACGCCGTTGGTCTTTTCCTTCAGTTCCTGTTTCGTCATGACTAAATCTCCTTACTTGGCGATGCGGGCCATGAGCGCGTCGAACCCGGCCTTGTCGCAGACGAGCTTGCGGTTCGCGAGAACCGTGTACACGTCGAGCGCCTGAGCGGTCGAGTAGTCGATGCGGGGAAGGTTAGAGGTCACGAGCACCACCGTGTCGTCGACGTCCTTCTGGACGATGACGGCCGTGCGGTCGATCCCGAGGCCCTTCAGGAACTGCGCCATGAGCTTCGTCTTCGGCGCCTCGAACTTGAATTCGTCGACGACGATCACGTCGCCCGCCTTCAGCTTGTCCGAGAACGCGCGCGCAAACGCGAGCGCCCACACCTTCTTGTTGAGCTTCGTCTCGAACGAACGCGGCTTCGGACCGTGCGCGACGCCGCCGCCACGCCAAACCGGGCTCTGACGGAAGCCCGCGCGGGCGTTGCCCGTGCCCTTCTGCTTCCACGGCTTCTTGTTCGAGCCGGCGACCTCGCCCTTGCCCTTGGTGCAGGCCGTGCCCGCACGGAGCGCGTTGCGAATCGCGGTGACGGCGTCCTTGACCGCCTGCTCGCCCTTGTCGAGCGTCAGCTGCGACTCGTCGAAAGTGACTTCGATCTTCTGCATGATTACTTGGCCCCCTTCTTCGCCTTCGCGGCAATCGCGTTGTTCTTGAGGGACTTGCGGACAATCACCACGCCGTTGCGGGCGCCGGGAACGGAGCCCTTCACCAGCAGCGCGTTGTCGTCCGGACGGATGGCGATCACCTCGAGGTTCTGCGCCTTGCGGTTCACGTCGCCCATGTCGCCGGGCATCTTCTTGCCCTTCTCGATCCAGCCCGGCAGGTCACGCGCGGCCAGACCGCCCGTGCGGCGCTTCGAATGGCCGCCGTGCGTCAGATTGCCGCCCGCGAATCCCCAGCGCTTGATCACGCCGGCGAAGCCCTTGCCCTTCGTGACGCCGGTGACGTCGACGTACTTGACGCCCTCGAAGTTGGCGACCGTCACGGCCTTGCCGACCTCGAGCGTCTCGCCCTCGTCGAGCGCGAACTCGCGCAGAACGCGCATCGCCCCGACGCCGGCCTTCTCGAAATGCTTCTGCTGAGCCTTCGCCAGGCGCGACGCCTTCTGCGGGCCGAAACCGACCTGCGCGGCGACGTAGCCGTCCTTCTCGACGGTCTTCAGCTGGACGACCGGGCACGGACCGACCTCGATGACGGTCACGCAAGTGCGCTTGCCGTCCGCGTCGTAAACCTGGGTCATCCCAATCTTCTTGCCAATCAAACCTTCCATGACACCCTCCTATCAGACCTTGATGGTGATGTCGACGCCCGCGGGAAGATTGAGCTTCTTGAGCTCGTCGATCGTCTGCGCGGTCGGATTGACGATGTCGAGGAGACGCTTGTGCGTCCGCATCTCGAACTGGTCCATGGACTTCTTGTCGACGTTCGGCGAACGGTTCACCGTGAAACGCTCGACACGGGTCGGGAGCGGAATCGGCCCCACGACCTGAGCACCCGTGCCCCGGGCCGTGTCGATGATTCCACCGACGGCCTGGTCAAGCACACGATGATCGTATGCCTGAAGGCGGATGCGCACTCTCTGCTGTTGCATGTTCTTTTTCCTTTTTTTACGCTTTCGACGGCTCGCTCACTTTTCGCTCGCCATCTCCGGCCCCTCGTTTCCTGGCGCTTGACGGTCACGACCTTCGCGCGCACCTTACCGTCTCGCGACGGACTCTCGGCGTTGGCGCGAGAAGCCCTTTCGGCGCTTCGCTCGCGACTGAGTCTCACCCCAGCCATCCCCCTAAAACAAAGCCGCTCGCGGTCCACGCTGTGACCGCGAGCGCTGCTCGTCGGTCACGACGCGACGGGAGAACCCTCGCCCGTATCGCGACCCCTCCTAAGAGAATTAGCGTATAGTATATCAAAAAACGCACCCTCAGCGCAAGGGGTAAATTTGCAAAAAAAGATTAGCGGGCGCACGCGCAGCAAGAATATGCTATAATCTTGGCATGAAAAGATTATCGACCCTCGCACTGGCGCTGGCGGCCGTCTGGACGGCCGCGGCTGACGTCTCGAAATTCGACTCCCGCATCGCCGGAGACACGACGATGGCCTCGGCGGACGGCATGGTCTGGATTGACGCGGCCGGTTTTCCGCTCGCCTCGAAAGTCTGCCCGGACACCGAATCTCCGTACGGACGGATCCCCGCCGCGCTCGCGGAGAAAGTTCCGCCGAACGTCCGGGCGATGGGCCGCAACTCGACCGGCCACTACTATCTGCTCGAAACCGATTCGTCCAAGTTCGGCGTCCGCTGGGAGTGCGAGCAGAAATCCGAAAAGGACCCCTACATCCCGGAGCAGGGCCTGTACGGCGTCGACATCTACTTGAAAGGCGACGCGGGCTGGCGCTTCGTGAAGAACGGACGCCTCGGCGGCGTGACGGATCCGAAAACCGGCCAGGCCGCCGCCTGGGACGAGACCCGCGCCGACCTGGCCGGACAGGGAATGCGCCAGGTGATCGTCTATCTGCCGATCCGGGCGAACATCAAGTGGGTGCGGCTCGGGGTCTCCGAGGGCGCGACTCTCCGTCCGGCGAAACCCGCGAGCGGCATCACGCGTCCGGTCGTACATTACGGGACTTCGCTCGTCCACGGCGGCTGCGCCTCGCGCCCCGGGCTCATCTTCCCCACCATAGCCGCGCGCCGGCTGGAAGTGCCTTACGTGAACCTCGGTTTTTCCGGCAGCGCCCTGCTGGAACTGCCCCTTGCGGACACCATGGCCTGCGCCGACGCGTCGCTGTTCGTCGTCGACCCCGTCTGGAACTGCAGCGTGCAGGTCATCGAGGAACGCGCCGAGCCCTTCGTGCGCCGTCTCCACGAGCTCCGTCCGGACACGCCCATCCTCCTTTGCGAGGGACCGCAGGCGAGCGGCTGCCGGCTGGACGCGAACGACGCGATGGCGCGCGTCTACAAAAAGCTCAAGGCCGACCGCGAACTCGCGGACAAGCTCCACTACCTGCCGTGCGACGGCATGCTGCCGGACGACGGCGAGGCGACCCACGACTACATCCATCCGAACGACTACGGCTCCATGCAGATGGGCCGCGTCTTCTACGAGGCGATCGCGAAAATCCTGAAGCGGTAAGCAACTTCCGTGCGCTGAATGCGCGTTTGTTCAGCGCCCGCAGGCCGGACTCTTCAAAACGGCGTAGTTCCGCCGCGGCAGAACCTCGACCGCCGGAAAATACCGCTCCTGGACCGGCTGCAGGTTCGCGGCGTTCTTCACAACCGTGTAACACACGCCGTCAGGCTTCAACGTCCGCCGCGCCGTGTCCAGAAACACCTCCGCAATCCGATAGTCGCTGTAATAGGGCGGATTGCCCACGAAGACGTCGAACGGCTCCGTCTCCGGCGCGGAGGCGAGTCCGTCGTCCGCCAGATACACCTTCGCGTCCACCCCCAGCTGCCGCGCGTTCTCCCGCGCCGCCTCGACGGCCCGCGTGTGCGAATCGACCATGACCAGGTCGACGGACGAAACCAGCGCCGCGGCGTCGGGAGCCTTCATCCGCGCGGCGATTAGCAGTCCGACGAGACCGCAGCCGCAACCCATGTCCAGAATCCGCAGTCGCCCGTCCTTCGACGGCGGAACCACTCCGCCGAGGATCTGCCGCGTCACGACCTCGGCCAGCGCCAGCCCACCTTCGTCCAGCCGCCGGTGACAGAAGCAGCCGGGATAGCTCGCGAACGTCAGCTTCTCCCCGCCCGGCACGCTGGCCTGCCAGGTCGCCCGGAAGTTGCGCACCCGGTCCGGACTGTCCCGGACCTTGTCCAGCAGCTCGTTGCGGTCGCGCTCGCGGCCGACATAGTCCAGCTCGAAACGGACCGGCTTCAGGCTGCGGATCTCCTGCAAAAGGTCGAGCGCCAGCTCTCCGCTCATGAGCTTCGGACCCGTCCGGAACAGGACCAGGTCCCACAAGCCTTCGGGCAGACGTGGCGAGCAGACGACCGTGGCCCCGGGGAACACCTTCTCGATCGCGTGCTGATGGTAGATGTCGAGGACATGGCAGGTCACGCCCTCGCGCAGAATGTCGGCGGAAAGGTCCGCCGCCTTGTAGCCGACGAGCAGAACCTTGCCGTCCGCAGGAAGCCGGAGTCCCTGCGCAACCGGTTCGGACCGACGGTTTTTTCGCATGCTGCCGCTTTTCCTCGTCATGCCGGAATCGGCGTCACGCCCTTGCGCAGGATGATGTTGCCGTACTGGGCCGTCTCCCCGGTGTGGACGATCGCATACGCCTTCTTCGCCCGGTCGTAGAACGCATAGCGCTCCATGCGGTCGACCTTGCCGTCGTAGTTCAGGGCGGCGCGATACCGCCGCTCCACCTCGGGATCGAGCGTGTCGCCTTCCACCGCCGCCATCATCACGACCGGCGTCGAATAGGAGTCCAGCTCGAAAAGCGGCGCCAGACCCGCCAGCAGGAGGTCGCATTTGATGCCGTCGGCGCGCAGCACGATCGCGCCGTCGCGACCAAGCCCCGCGGACGGGAAATGCGCGTCGGCGAACACGATTTCGTCGTCGTGTCCCATTTCGGCCAGGACCTTCAGCAGTTCCGGCGAGAGGACAGGTGAGATACCTTTGAGCATGACGGACTTCCTTTCCCGATGGGTTATTCCTTGATAGTTCCCTTCAAGACGGCGATAAAGGCGGACTGCGGCACGTTGACGTGGCCGAACTCCTTCATCCGCGCCTTGCCGCGCTTCTGCTTCTCCAGCACCTTCATCTTGCGCGTCACGTCGCCGCCGTAGAGCTTCGCCAGCACGTCCTTGCGGAACGGCCGGCTGTCCTCGCGGGCGATGATCTCGCGGCCGATCGCGGCCTGCACCGGAATCTTGAACTGGTGCGGCGGAATCGTCTCCGCCAGCGCCTTGCACATCTGGATGCCGCGTGTCCGCGCCTTGTCGCGATGCACCATCGTCGCGAAGGCGTCGACAGTCTCGCCGTTCAAAAGAATGTCCATCCGCACGATGTCCGACACCTGATAGCCGTCCGGCTCGTAGTCCATCGAGGCGTAGCCGTGCGAAACGGACTTCAGCGTGTCGTGGAAGTCGATGAGGATCTCGTTGAGCGGCAGACGGCAGTGGAGCATGACGCGCTTGGCGTCGATCGTCTCCGTCCCCTCCACGAGTCCGCGGCGGTCCATCACGATGCGCATCACGTCGCCGATCGACTCCGAGGGCGTGATGATGCGCGCCTTGAGGACCGGTTCGGCGATGGACTCGAACGCCGACGGATCCGGCATCTGGAGCGGATTGTCCAGGTCCTTCTCCTCGCCGCTCTTCATCTTGAGCTTGTAGACGACGCCCGGACTCGTCGAGATGATGTCCAGACCGAACTCGCGCCGGAGCCGCTCCTGGACGATCTCCATGTGCAGAAGCCCGAGGAACCCGCAGCGGAAGCCGAACCCGAGCGCCAGCGACGACTCGTGGTGGAAGGTGAAGGCCGAATCGTTCAGATGCAGCTTCTCCAGTCCCGCCTCGACCTTCTGAAACTCGTCCGTCGACATGGGGTAGATGCCGCAGAAGACCGTCGGACGGATGTCCTGAAAGCCCGGCAGCGGCTCGCTCGCGCCCAGCCGCGACGTCGTCACGGTGTCGCCGATCTTGATCTCGCTCGGGTCCTTCACCGTGCCGACGATGTAGCCCACCTCGCCAGCCCACAGCCATTCGACGGGCTTCTTGGTCGGCGAGAGAAGTCGGG
>JAZQPI010000069.1:0-31647 GCA_045628545.1 Kiritimatiellia bacterium | reverse complement strand
CCTGAATGCGATAGGCCTCAAGAAGCGTATCCATCTTTTCGGCAGCCTTATTGCACGCAAAAAGAATATGACGCTCATCAGATGTGCAAGAGGCAATCTCGTATGACGCAGCGGTGACATCGCGATTCATCTCAATAAATTTCGCTGCGTTCCAGATTTTGGTCGTAAAGTTACGCCCAATCTCAAACTTCTCTTTATTCACCTTCGTGTCGCATTCCAACGAAGTAATGAGAGCAATTGAAAAGCGAAGCGCGTCCGCCGAATACTGTTCACTGAGTTCCAATGGATCAAGCGAATTGCTCTTCGACTTAGACATCTTTGAGCCATCCGCAGCACGAACAATGCCGTGGATGACGATATTTTTAAATGGCGGCTTCTTCATGAAATGAATGCCCGCCATCATCATGCGCGCGACCCAGAAGAAGATGATGTCCTGCGCCGTCACGAGGTCCGCCGTCGGATAGTAGTAGTCGAGGTCCTTCGTCTGCTCCGGCCAGCCGAGCGTCTCGAACGGCCACAGCCAGGAGGAGAACCAGGTGTCGAGGACGTCGGGGTCCTGACGGAAGATCGTTTGATTGTTTGACTGTTCGATTGTCTGATTGACATCGTCCGAAGCGATTCCCTTCGCATGGCAATGCGGACACTCGGTCGGCGTCTCGTCAGTCACAAACATTTCGCCGCACTTCTCGCAGGTGTACGCCGGGATGCGGTGGCCCCACCAGAGCTGCCGCGAGATGCACCAGTCCTGGATGTTCTCCATCCAGTTGAAGTAGATCTTCGACCAGCGGTCGGGGATGAACTTCACCTCGCCGGACTTGACCGCGGCGATCGCGGGTTCGGCGAGCGGCTTCATCTTCACGAACCACTGCTTGGAGAGGCGCGACTCGACGACCTCGTGGCAGCGGTAGCAGTGGCCGACCTGGTTGTCGAGGTCCTCGATGTGGTCGAGGAACCCGCCCGCCTCGAGGTCCGCGACGAGGGCCTTGCGGCATTCCCAGCGGTCCATCCCCTCGTACTTCGCGCCGGCGAGCGCGTTCATGTGCGCGTCGTCGGTCATGATGTTGATCTCCTCGAGGTTGTGGCGCTTGCCGACGAGGAAGTCGTTCGGATCGTGCGCGGGCGTGATCTTCACGATGCCCGTGCCGAACTCGCGATCGACGTAGTCATCGCTGATCACGGGGATTTCGCGCCCGGTGAGCGGCAGGATCACGGTCTTGCCGACGAGGTGCGCGGAGCGCTCGTCCTTCGGATTGACCGCGACCGCGGTGTCGCCGGGCAGCGTCTCCGGCCGCGTCGTCGCGACCATCACATAGTCCCGGTACGGCTCGCCGTTCTGTCCCTTGGCGCTCCCGACGACGGGATACTTGATGTACCAGAAGTGGCCGTGGTTCGGCTCGTGCTCGACCTCGTCGTTCGCGAGGGCCGTCCCGCAGCGGGGGCACCAGTTGACGATGTAGTTGCCTTTGTAGATGAGGCCCTCGTCGAAGAGCTGTTTGAAGACCTTGAGGACGGCGCGGTTGCAGCCTTCGTCGAACGTGAAGCGTTCGCGCTGCCAGTCCGTCGAGTTGCCGAGCATGCGCTGCTGATGGACGATCGTGCCGCCGTACTGCTTTTTCCATTCCCAGACGCGCTCGAGGAACTTTTCGCGGCCGAGGTCCTGACGGCGCTTGCCTTCTTTCTTGAGGGCTTTTTCGACGACGTTCTGCGTGGCGATGCCGGCGTGGTCGGTGCCGGGGAGCCAGAGGGTGTTGCGGCCCTGCATGCGGCGCCACCGGACGAGGATGTCCTGGATCGTCTGGTTGAGCGCGTGGCCCATGTGCAGGATGCCCGTCACGTTCGGCGGCGGGATGACGACCGAATACGGCACGCCCTCGCCCGGCTCGTCGTGAAAGTAGCCGTTCTTTTCCCAAATCGGATACCACTTGGCCTCTGCGGCCTTTGCGTCGTAATGCTTTTCCATATTGTCAGCCTCTGTTGTCCCCTTCTGTGATAAGGTAATATTATACCATATTCGGCGACCGAATCGGCGGAGAATATGGTATAATATGCGTATTGTCATTGGGGTGCTGCGTGGCGACGTGCCACGATGCTGAGATCAGACCCACTGAACTTGAAAGACCGTCGCGGCCATGCCGGCAGGCGGATCGGGGTAATGCCCGCGAAAGGAATGAAAGATGGCGTGTATGGATGCGAGAACCGCCGCGTCGAAACGGTCGGCGGCGGAAGTCGGGGCGACGCCCCTGGTAGTGTGTCTCACGAACGAGGTCGCGGCGAATTTCACGGCCAACTGCCTGCTGGCAGTCGGCGCCAAGCCGGCGATGGTCGCCGAGCCGTCCGAAGCCGCCGAACTCGTCGCGGCAGCGGACGCGCTTCTCGTCAACCTCGGCACGGTTACCGCGCGTCAGGCCGAAGCGATGCAAGCCGCCGTGGCCGCCGCGAACGCGCATGGCGTACCCTGGGTGCTCGATCCGGTCGGGGTTCAGCTCCTTGCCTTTCGCCGCCAGCTGGCATTTGAGCTCCTTGCCAGCAAACCGTCAATTATTCGCGGAAACAACGCCGAAATCGAAGTTTTTTTGGGGCCTGGCCTCACGTCAATGGGGTCTGACCCCACATCGGCGGCACTGTTGACGACCGGTCCGACCGACCGGATCGTCGATGGTGACGGGGCGGTCTCCGAGGTGGCCGGCGGCGTGCCGATGCTGCAGGCGGTCACGGCGACCGGATGTGCCCAAGGCGGAATCTGCGCGGCGTTCCTCGGATGGGGACAGACCCCTCGTGAAGCTGCGCTCTCCGCCTCGAGACTGATGAAACGGGCTGGCGAGGAGGCTTGGAAAAGGGCGAAGACGCCGGGGAGTTTTCAGCTGGCGCTGGTGGATGCCCTTTGGGAGTTGAGCCATGATTGACTATCGGGTTTATCTGGTGACGGACGATCCGTCGCGCTATTCGGGAAACTGGCTCGACAACGTCCGTGCCGCAGTCGAGGGCGGGGTCACCTGCGTGCAATACCGCGACACCGAGAGTTCGGCGAAGTCGCAGTACGAACGCATCCTCGCGCTCAGGGACGCGATCGGACAGACGCCGATCATCGTCAATAACGACGCGGAACTCGCGAAAGCGGTGAAAGCGGACGGCGTGCATGTCGGCCAGGGCGACCTGCCGCCGTCACGGGTCCGCGCCATCGTCGGTCCGGACTGCGAAATCGGCTATTCGATCACGGACATCTGTCAGTTGAAAACCAGGCGGGAAGAAATCTGCAGCTGCGACTGTCTGGGTGTCGGCCCGGTTTTCGATGCGCGGAAGACGAAACGCGACGCGGCGGCGGCAATGGGCGTCGCCGGTTTCGGACAAATCGCCGCCGCCGAGCCAGAACGACCGATGGTGGCCATCGGCGGCATAACCGTCGAGAACGCCGCGGAGATCGTCGCGGCCGGAGCGGACGGTCTCGCCGTCGTGAGCGCATTTTCAAAATCGGAGGATCCGTATGAAGCCGCAAGAGCATTCAGGATGCTGTTTGACCATCGCCGGAAGTGACTCCGGCGGCAATGCCGGCGTGCAGGCGGACCTGCGGGCGTTCCACGCCTACGGTCTTCACGGATGCACGGCGTTCGCCGCGCTCACGGCCCAGAATCCGTTCGGCGTCTCGGCGATTCACGCCGTCCCGGCGGCATTCGTCGGCGCCCAGCTGGACGCGGTCCTCGGCGTTTACGACATCCGCGCCCTGAAGACGGGGATGCTGGCGGAGCCGGAGATCATCGAGACGGTCGCGGACCGGCTGTCGCGGCACCCCGAAATCGCGAAGGTGGTCGATCCGGTGATGGTCGCGACGAGCGGCGCGAAGCTCATCTCCGACGCGGCGGTCGCGACCCTGCAGGCCAGGCTGCTGCCGCTGGCGACGCTCATCACCCCGAACCTGCCCGAAGCCGAGGCGCTCTGCGGACGTCAGGCGTCCGCACGCGAACTCGCGGCGGAACTTTACGGACGCTTCGGCTGCGCGGTGCTGGTCAAGGGTGGACACGGACGCGGCTCCGAGGCGGTGGATGTCCTCTATGACGGGAAGGACTTCGGCGAGTTCTCCCTGCCGCGGGTGGAGAATCCGGTGTCTACGCACGGGACGGGATGTTCGCTCGCGGCGGCGCTGGCGGCCGAGCTGTGCCTCGGACACGGCCTGGCCGAGTCCGTCGCCGGAGCCAAGCGCTATGTCTATGCGGCCATCGCCAATTCGTACCGCGTGGGAGCGGACTGCGGCGTGCTGGGATTCGTCGACCTGCAGTGTGTGTCCGCAGGCCAGTCCGTCCGCCAATTTAAAAATACCCCCTTGCGCGGCAATGAAGAAAATGATATACTATATGGCAATTGATTGTTCGGGTGTGGCGCAGTGGTAGCGCAGTTGACTGTTAATCAATTGGTCGCTGGTTCGAATCCAGCCACCCGAGCCAATAAAAAAGCGCGTTTCAACCAATGAAATCAAGGGCGAGACGCGATTTTTGTTTCTCGGGATTTGTTCATGCGCGCATCCGTCACGCCTCCCCTTCCACTTTCACTACCTGTGCGCTCATACGACCTCCTCTCCCGAAAAGACTCTTTCCAGCCGTTTCTCGCTGACGGTTTCGAATGTCTTCAGCTCCTGGGCGAAGACGGAAATGCGAAATTCCTCCAGCAGCCACCGTATCCGCGACAGCGTCTCTGGCGGAAGCCGCGCTTCCGAACGGTCCGCCGCGGCCGCGCGGTAGCGCTGCCACCAGGGCGCGAAACGCGCCTCCTTCGTCCGGTCGGCGCTGCGGGACAGGACCGCCCGCTCCAGTCTGAGCGACGCCGCCTTGAGATAACGCGGATACCGGCGCAGCATGGCCAGCGGCGTCGTTCGCGGAAAGCCCGGACACGTCAGCCACACGAGCTGCGTCTGAATCGATTCCGCCGTCACGGGGTCGAGCCGCTCGTCGCGTTCCAGCGCGTTCAGGAGCGCGGCGGCCGCGTCCAGCGCCGCAGCGACGGACTGGGTCATTTCGGACTGGATCTGCCGCAGGTTCTGGCGCTCCGCGTCGAAGCGCGCCGCGAATTCCGCCGCGGTCCGGACCGGCGCTCGGCCGTCGACCAGCGTGGCACGGACCGCTCCCGCCAGAATGTCGGCGGCGAGCGCGTCCGCCGTGACGCGCATTTCCGCCAGATAGGATTGCGCCGCCAGGGAAAGCCGCCGGACCGGAAACGGCATTGCGGCCTTCGGCCCGAGCCGCAATAGGTAAAGGCGAACGACTCCGTCGGCGTGCGAGCGCAGCGCTTCCGCCGCCGACGCGAAGAGCCGCAAGGTCACGCCGCCGCCTTCGTCGTGCAGGGCTGGATAGTGCTCCAGCGTCCAGCCCGCGCGGCTTGCCGACGCGCGTTCGTCGAGGTCGCCGAAAATCCAGTCCGTCGCCGGCGCGTCGGCGCGTCCGAGCTGGACGGAACTCGCGCCGTTCTCGGAGACGCCGGCGGTGCGCAGCGCTTCGTCCAGTTCGCGCGACGCGGCCAGCACGCGTCCGTTATCGTCGTCGAGGATGACGAAGCGGACGCGCAGATGGTCGGGCAGCCGCGCCCGCTGCCACGCCTCGGGCGAAATCCTGAATCCCCACGCTTCGCGGACCGTGCGCACCACCGCCTCGTCCAGCGGCCCGTCGCCGGGGCGCAGGCGGGAGAGCAGCCCTGAAAGCGTCTGGTCGAGCGGCGTCAGCACCTTGCGCTGCGCGGTCGGCAGCACCGAGAGCATCCACATCAGCTTCTCGGGCAGCAGCCCCGGCACCAGCCAGTCCGCCCGCCACAGCCGCAATGCCGCCGCCTGGGACTTGCGCACGGTGCAGGTCAGTCCGTCGCAGTCGGGATCGTCCGGCGTATGGCGGTAGGCGAGCTTCATGCGGACGTCTCCGATGCGGATCTCGTCGGGATAGTCGGCGTCGCTCAGACGTTCGCTCGGCCACCAGACGTCACGCCGCAGGCGGAATGCTTCGAGCTCCGCCCGAGACGCCGTTTTCAGCCAGCGCCGCAGATCCGGCGCGGAACAGATGCCGGGCGGAATCGCCGCGTCCAGCGTCTTGGCGAGAGCGTCCTCGTCGAAGAGTTCGGCCTTGCGCAGCTTTTCGGCGTGTCGGCGCAGGGCGTCGAGCAGCGCGGTGTTTTGCCGGACCGCCGGCGGCGGCTGGGGGAACGCGCCGTCGATGAGTCCGCGGCGGATGAAGATGTCGCGGGCTTCTGACGGATTGTAGCGGCTGTAGTCGCAGCGCCGCGCCGGAACGATGACGAGTCCGTAGAGCGTGACTTGTTCGGTGGCCGTCACGAAGCCGCGGCGTCCGTCCCATTCCGGCGAATGGCAGTGGCGCCGCGCCAAGGGTCCCGCGGCGACTTCCAGCCAGCGCACGTCGATGCCGCAGGCCTCGCGGCCGAAGAGGCGCGAAGTGTCCACGAGCTCGCCGACCATGATCCATTCGGGAATGCCCTCCTCGCTTTTCTGCCGCGGTTTGCCGTCCGTTTCGCCGCGCGGACGCGCCGCCGCGCGTTCTGCCCGCCGGAAGCGCGGCGCCAGCACGGACGACGGATGGATCGTGAACCTGAGGCCGCGGGCGCCGCGATAGTCGCGGTTCTCCGCGTCCCAGTGGCCGATTCTTCCCAGCAGTCCGCTCAAAAGGGCGCGGTGAAACGCCGCGTCATCGCCGTCGTCGTGGGTGGTGTCCAGCTTCAGGCGGTCCGCCAGGCGTTCGAGCTGACGGACGAGGTCCGTCCATTCGCGCATCTTCGGGAAGGAGAGGTACGAGGTCTGGCAGAGCTTGCGCAGGCGGGTCTGCGAAAGCGCCGCGGACTGTTCCTGCCACCACCGCCAGAGCTTCAGCGTGCCGAGGAAGTCGGAGCCCGTCACCTTGAACGCCGCGTGCGCCTGCTGGGCGCGTTCTCGTTCGTCGACGGGACGGCGGCGCGGGTCGTCGCACGACATCGCCGCGACGACGGGCAGCACGGACGGCAGGCGGGAGAGGACCGACGCCTCGATCAGCATGCGCGCGAGGCGCGGTTCGACGGGGAGGGCGACGAGTCGGCGGCCCATCGCCGTCAGACACGGTTCTTCCGCCGCGTTGCGCGTCACGGCGCCGAGCTCGATGAGTTCGCGGAAACCCTCGGCGACCATGCCCGGCCGCGGCGGATCGAGGAACGGGAATCGCGCCACGTCGCCGAGTCCGAGGTCGAGCATCGTCAGAATCACTCCGGCCAGCGAGGAGCGCAGAATCTCCGGCGCGGTGTAGGGGTCGCGCGCGAGGAAGTCCTCTTCGGAATAGAGCCGCACGCAGATGCCCGGCCCCACGCGTCCGCAGCGCCCGGCCCGCTGGCGGGCCGACGCCTGGGAGATCGGCTCCACCTGCAGGCGCTGCACCTGCGTACGGTGGACGTAGCGCGAAATGCGGGCGAGTCCAGAGTCGACGACCGCGCGGATGCCGGGAATCGTCACCGAGGTTTCCGCGACGTTCGTCGCCAGGACGATCCGCCGACGGGGGGAGGGACGGAACGCCCGCTGCTGTTCGGCCGCGGGGAGGGAGGCGAGCAGCGGGATGATGTCGTCGTGCGGACGCGCCGACGCGAGGACGTCGGCACATTCGCGAATGTCGCGTTCGCCGGGCAGGAAGACGAGGATGTCGCCTTCGGTCGGCAGGGCGGAGACCGCCCTCGCGACATCGCGCGGCAGGTCGAGTTCCTCGCCGTCGCGGGGCGGCAGGTAGCGCGTCTCGATGGGGAAGAGCCGCCCGGGCACCGAGACGACCGGCGCGTTGTCGAAGAAGGCACTGAAGCTCCCCGCGTCCAGCGTCGCGGAGGAGACGATCACCTTGAGGTCGCGCCGCCGCCGGAGGATGCGGTTGAGGACTCCGAGGAGGAAGTCCACGTTAAGCGAGCGCTCGTGCGCCTCGTCGACGATGATGCAGTCGTAGCGCCGCAGCAGCGGGTCGTTGCGCGTTTCGGCCAGCAGCACGCCGTCCGTCATGAACTTGATGCGCGTCCGGTCGCTCAGGCGGCGGCCGTAGCGGTGCTGGAAGCCGACGGTCTGGCCGATCTCCTCGCCGAGTTCGGACGCGACGCGGCCGGCCGTCGTCACTGCCGCGAGACGGCGCGGCTGGGTGCAGGCGATGCGGCGCGAGCCGCGTCCGCAGCCGAGCTCCAGGGCCATTTTCGGCAGCTGGGTCGTCTTGCCCGAGCCGGTGTCGCCGCAGACGATGACGACGCTGTGGCGGCGCAGGGCGGCGAGAATTTCCGTGCGGTGCGCGGCGACGGGGAGTTCCGGCGGATAGTTCAGGGCCGGGAGTCCGGCGGTCTCGGACGGAGTGTCCACGTCAGTGGAGTTTGATCACGCGCTGGTTGGAGCTGCCGCGGAAGCGCAGCGAAATGTCCTTAAGCGCCTCGATGAAGGGGCCGTCGACCATCACGTCGGAGAGGGCGAGGAATTCGTCCGTCACCTCGGTGCGCCAGCGGCTCGGGCGGTCCGACTTAAGCAGGTCGCGTTCGAGGACGCAGCCGGTATAGACCCAGACTGTCTTCGTGCGGCCGAACTTTTCGCGCAAACGCCGCAGGAACGGCACGAGCGCGCGCTGGTTCTCGGGTTCCATCGGTTCGCCGCCCAGGAGGGTGAGGCCGGCGATATGCGATGGTTCGAGCGCCTTGAGCAGGTAGTCTTCGGTGCCGGCGACGAAGCGGTCGCCGTAGTCGAACGCCTGCGCCTCCTCGTTGAAGCAGCCGGGGCAGCGGTGGGTGCAGCCCGAAACGAACAGGGAGACGCGTACGCCTTCTCCGTTGGCGATGTCGCAGGTGCGGATGGAGGCGTAGTTCATGGGCGGAGGGCCGTCAGAGGCTCCGCGGCAGCTCCTCCATCGAGTAGCACTCGATGACGTCGCCGACCTGGAAGCCCTCGTAGTTCGCGAAGCACACGCCGCATTCCTGCTGGCCCGTGACCTCCTTGACCTCGTCCTTGAAGTGGCGGAGGGTCTGGACGGTTCCGTCCCAGACCTGCGCCTTCTTGCGGAGGATGCGGTAGCGCTCCTTGGCGGCGAGCTTGCCGTCGAGCATCTGCGAGCCGGCGATCTTGCCGAGCTTGCCGATGTCGTAGATCGCCTTGATCTCGGCGTGGCCGAGGACGACCTCCTTGTATTCGGGCGGCAGCAGGTCGAGCATCGAGTTCTTGACGTGGTCGATCAGCTCGTAGATGATGCGGAAGGAGTTGATGCGCACGCCGTCGTGGCGCGCGACCTGCTGGACGCCGGAGTCGTTGCCGATGTCGAAGCCGACGATGATCGCCTTGCCCGCGGCGGCGGTCTTGACGTCCGTCAGCGAGACGTTGCCGGTGCCGGTGCCGATGACGTTGAGACCGACCTTCTCGGACTTGATCTCGTTGAGCGCGGCGACGACCGCTTCGAGCGTGCCCTGGTTCTCGGACTTGACGATGACGTTGAGTTCGCGCTTGCCCTCGGCCGCCATGCGGTTCATGAGCGCGTCGAGCGACGAGGCGCGCGAGGACGAGAGCTCGAGCTCCTTCTTCTCCTGGGCCGTCTGCTCCGCGAGCGTGCGGGCGCGCTTCTCGTCGAGCATCACGCGGAATTCCGCGCCGGCTTCGGGAACGCCGGAGAGGCCGGTGCACTTGACGGGCATGGCCGGCGGCGCCTCCTTGATGCGGCGGCCGTGGTCGTCGATCAGCGCGCGGACCTTGCCGAAGTGTTCGCCGATGAGCACGGCGTCGCCGACCTTGAGCGTGCCGCCGGTGACCAGCAGCGTCGCGCACGGTCCGAGACCCTGCTGAAGCTCGGCTTCGATGACGTAGCCGTTGGCGCGGCGCGACGGATTCGCCTGGAGCTCCAGGACCTCGGCCTGCACGAGGATGTTCTCGAGCAGGGCGTCGACGCCTTCGCCGGTGACGCCCGACACGGGGCAGCAGATGATGTCGCCGCCCCAGTCTTCGGGAGTGAGTCCGCGCTTCTGCAGCTGCTGCTTGACGCGGTCGACGTTCGCCGTCGGCTTGTCGCACTTGGTGATGGCCACCATCATCTGGACGCCCGTCTGGCGGGCGACCTTGATGCACTCCTCGGTCTGCGGCATGACTCCGTCGTCGGCCGCCACGATGAGCACGGCGATGTCCGTCAGCTGGGCGCCGCGGGCGCGCATCGCGCTGAAGGCGGCGTGGCCGGGGGTGTCGAGGAAGGTGATCTTGCGACCCGCGACGTCGACCTGGTAGGCGGAGATCTGCTGGGTGATGCCGCCCGCTTCGCCGGCGGCGACGTGCTCCTTGCGGATCCAGTCCATCAGCGTCGTCTTGCCGTGGTCGACGTGGCCGAGGAAGGTGATCACCGGGGCGCGCGGACGCAGCGTCTCGGGCGCGTCTTCGGGAATCAGGTCGTCCGCGTCAATGGCCTTGAGGACGGGCTTCGCGGCGGCCTTGTCGCGCGCGTGCTCGATCGTCACCTTGAAGCCGTACTTCTCGGCGACCTTGGTGGCGACGTCGACTTCGACGCGCTGGTTGATCGACGCGAGGATCTTGAGGCTCATGAGGTCGGCGATCAGCCGGTTCGGCTTGATGTTCAGCTTCGCGGCGAGGTCTTTCACGATCACCGCGCCGCGGATCGAGATCTCGCGCGAGGACTCGTCCACCGAAATGCGGCTGCCCTGCTGGGGCACGGCGGGCGCGACGCGCGGCACGCGCTTCTCGAACGCCTTCTGGGCGTCCCGGCCCTTTTTGCCGCGGCGGTTGCGGTCATCGTCGAAATCGTCCACCTTCACCTTCGGCGCGGCCGGCTTGGCGGCGGGCTTGGCGGCGACCGTAATGGAGATCGTCGGCGTCGGCTTGGAATGCGCGAGCGGCTTGAAGCCGGCGGCCGTGAGCCCCGTCTTCGCGGCGGAAATCGCCGGCGCGGCGGGTTTCGGCTTGGCGGGCGTCGCGACCGGCTTGGCGGCGGACTTCTCCGCCGGCTTCTCCGCGGGCTTCTCCTGCGGTTTTTCCGCTGCGGGAGAGGACGCCTTCGCCTGTGGCGCGGGCGCGGCCGGAGCGACCTTGACGGACTTTCCGTCCGCCGCCGCGCGGGCGACCTCCAGATGCCGGTTCAGGGCTTCGCGGTCTGCGGCCCGGCAGTCGGCGGCCAGCTTGGCCGCCTTGGCGCCCTTGGCCGCGCGTTCGGCGGCGACATCCGTCTTCTGGACGTTCGCCAGCGCCAGCTTCAGCGCGGCCAGCTCGCCGTCATCGACAGCGCTAATCGCACTGGTCGCCTCGACCCCGGTCGATTCCGCGACCTTAAGCACCTCAGCGCTCGTAACCCCTGCTTCCCGGGCCAGTTCATAGATTCTCATGCGACAACCTCTTCAACGACAACCGATTCAACTACCGAAAACCCTGCTACCGAAAGCTCACTCCGCATCGTTTCCATTGCCCGACGTCATCGCCGCCACGGCCTTCGCCGCCGCGTAGACGCCCTTGGCCGTCACCTCGTCCAGGCCGGTTGCGGCAATGAAGCTCGCCTCGTCTTCCTCGACGATGCCGTCAATCGTCAGGTAGCCGACATCGGCCATCTGGGTGGCCACCGCCGTGGAAACGCTGAACGTCTCGGCCAGTTCCTTGATCGCCGCGGCCTTCTGGTCCTCGAAGCTCGCCGTCGCCATGGACTTCTTGATTTCGACGTGCCAGCCGGTGAGCTTGGTCGTCAGGCGGACGTTTTGCCCGCGCTTGCCGATCGCGAGCGAATACTGGTCGGCCGACACCACCACGTGTACGGTGTTGGGCAATGCCTGGTCGACTTCGATGGACTCGAGCTTCGCCGGCGAAAGCGCACCGGCCACGTACTGGCGGATGTCCTCGTTCCAGCGGACGATGTCGATCTTCTCGCCCGAAAGCTCGTTGACGATCGTACGCACGCGGCTGCCGCGCTGGCCGACGCAGGCCCCGACCGGGTCGACGTTCTCGTTCGACGTGCGCACGGCGATCTTCGCCCGGAAACCCGGATCACGGCTCACGCCCATAATCTCGACGACGCCGTCGGCAATCTCGCTGACCTCGATGCGGAAGAGCGCCTCGACGAACTTGCAGTCCGCACGCGACAGCGTGATGGCCGGTCCCTTGGCTTCGGAGTCGACACGCTTGATGATGGCCCGAATCGGATCTCCAACCTGGTACGTCTCGGTCGGGATGCGCTCCTTCGCGGGCAAGAGCATCTCGGTCTTGCCGACGGTGACATAGGTGTCGTGGTTCGCAACGGCCGTGACCACGCCGGAGACAATGTCGCCGACCCGGTCGCGGTATTCGCTGAAGGTGTTCGTGCGTTCGGCGTCACGAATCTTCTGCATGATCATCTGCCGAGACGTCTGGGCGGCAATGCGTCCGAGACGCGAGGCGGGCATCTCGATCTCAATCGACTGCCCCTCCTCCACGGGCTGGCCGTGGTTGAAGCGCACCGCCCGCGCCTTGGTGATGAAGCCCGGCCCGACGTCCTCGTCGGACACGACGAGCGTGTCGTAGACATGGAGCGTAAAGTCGTTCCGGTCGATCTTCACGCGAAGATCGTTGGTGACGTCGTGGTTCTTGCGGGCCGCCTGCTGAATGGCCTGCTCGATCGCCGTGACGACGATCTCGCGGGACACGCCGCGTTCGGTCTCGATATGCTGGATCACTGCCAGCAACTGACTGTTCATTGCCATCGCTTCGCTCCTTATGTCTGTCAAAAATCAACAACCAACCCCCGGAAGGCCCAAGAGGTCTCCGAAAAGTTCAGACAATAAGATACCATTTAAGCGGAAATTTGTCAACAGGGGTAGAGATTCACCCGCGTGCGCAGAAAGGCGTCCTGACCGTCGATCCACGACTGGAAGAGATACCCCAGGTCGCCGCCCTCCAGCGTGTTGCGCAGCTCGGAAGAGCCCATCAGCTTGTCCAGCCACTCTGGCCGCGAACCGAACGTCACCTTGTCCCCGTGGTGCTGAAGCAGCGCCGTGAAGATCAGGACCCCGGCCGTGACCGGATAGAACGCCTCCGCGTTGCCGACCGAAAAGAGGATGCCGTTGAGATTGTGCCCGGCGTACCTGCTCCCCGGCTGCGGCTGATAACGGTAGGGCCGCATGCTCACGCCGCAGCTGGACAGCCCCGGCGCCAGATCCTTCATCAACCCCTTCTGATCCATCCACGGAGCGCCGATGATGCGGAAGGAGAGCGGTCCGCCGCGGTCGACGTCAATGGCCGGATAGGCCTCCGAAAACACCGTGAGCGGATACATCACCGCGCTGTCCCAGCTCGTGATCGCAGGCGACGGCGGCACGAAGCTCGGCCACGGCGCCCGGTCGGCGTGCGACCACTCGTGCAGCTTGATCACGCTCAAGTCCAGGTCCAGCCCCTCGGCGCGCATAATCCACGTCGCGCACTCGCCCGGCGTCATCCCGTGGCAGAGCGGCACGTTGATCGGCGCGACAAACGAGGAAAAACCCGGGCTGCGCATCGGACCGTCCAGAACTCCGCCCAGCGGGACCTGGCGGTCCAGCACCGTCACCGGAATGCCGCGCTGGGCACACGCCTCGATGACGTTCTTGATCGTCGCCAGATAGGTGTAGCACCGCACGCCGATGTCGCAGAGGTCGATGACCATGCGGCCGATCCCCTCCAGCATCTCGTCCGTCGGCTTGCGGTGCTCGCCATAGAGCGAGTGGATCGGACGGTCCCAGAACGGATGCCACGCGCTCGCCGTGGTCTCGCCCGGCGCCGCCATGCCGAAGAAGCCGTGCTCCGCCGAGAACAGCGCCTTGAGCCGGTCCGGAAACATCTTCATGAGACGTCCCGTCGTGCTCGTCGCCTGCATGGTCAGCAGTCCGAACGGCTCGCTCTTCTGCGCGAGATGGTTGATGAGTCCTTCATAGTTGATAATCGCCATGTTCCTACCTCCTAAATGTCGACCCGTCCGCCGTCTCCGGCGGCACATTCCAGCGCGACCCGCAACGCCCCGATTTCCGCCGCGGTATTGGCCAGCGACGGATCCCTCCGCGCCGCGACCACGCGGTCCGACGCCAGCGCGTGCAGCCACACGCCGCTCGCCGCCGCCAGGAAGGCGTCGCCCTTCAGATACGCCCACCGCGCGCCGATGACGCCGGCGAGCAGATCGCCCATCCCGCCCAGCGCCATGAACGGATTGCCCGTCTCGTTCTCGTAAAGCCGTCCGCCTTCCGCCGCCGCGACCAGCGTCCGCGCGCCCTTGAGCGCGACCGTCGCCCCGTAGCGGCTGGCGATCTCGCGCACGGCCGCCGGACGATCCGCCGCGACCTGCTCGCGCGTCCAGCCCAAAAGCCGCGCCGCCTCGCCCTCGTGCGGCGTGAGGACCAGCTCCTGCCCCGGCGAAAGCCTGCAGCCGCCGGCCTTTCCGCGCCGTTCGGACAGAATGGTCAGCGCGTCCGCGTCGAGCACGAACCGTCCGCACGAGCCGGACAAGAGCTGCGAAACGACGCCTTCTGACGTGGCCGACACGCCCAGCCCCATTCCCGCGACGAGCACGTCCGCCCGCGGCGGCACGCAGGCCGGCGTCAGCTTCGTAAAGGTCGCTTCGGGCAGATGAACTCCGGCGGCGACGCGGGAATCGTCGGGCACGACCAGCTGCACCAGCCCCGCCCCCGCCGCGCGCGCCCCCATCCCCGCAATGACCGGCGCATGAGGATAGCGGCCAGATCCGCCGACGACGCAAATCGTCCCGACGGAATACTTGCTCGCCCGCACCTCCCGCATCGGGAAGGCGTCGCGCAGTTCAACTGGAAGCTTCAAAGCCATACCCTTGATTATAACAAATGCGCGGCAAAAGGTAAACTGGCAAATGTTGGAGGTTCCCCAAAAAAAATTCTCGCCTCAAAAAAAATGGGGCCTCCGCAGATCAATTCGCGACCGTTCCCCCAAAATCTCACGCTGCTCCTGTTACAGTTATACCACAGTTTTTCTCAACGCGTTCAACGCCCTGCCGACACACCATCGGCGGCCCCCCCGGCGCAGCAAAAATCAGCAAAAATCACCACGCAACCGCTTGCACTGGATGGACTAAAAGACTATAATATTCCAAATGAATCTGAAGTCTCTATTTTTATGGCTGGGCGCGACATTCTGTCTCGCAGGATGTTGCACGATTGAACGCGCCTCCTTGCCCGACGGCGGCGATCACGTTCTGGCGCGCAACTACGGCTGGTATCTGTTCGGCGCCCTGCCGATCGCGTGCGGCGACGCCTCCATGCAGGAAGGCTCGAAGTTCAAGCTTTTCAGCGACAACGTCACGCCCGACCACATGCAGCGCTGCGTCGTCGAAGACGCCGCGCGGCACGGCAAAACGGTGACCGACCTCGTCTGCGACTTCGAAGACGACATCTGGTTCAAGATCCCCTTCATCTACATCGACATCCCGCTGCCGTACATCATCACCTACCACGAGATCCAGATTTCAGGAGTCGAACGATGAAAACGCTGTTCGCCCTTTTCGCCGCGGCCGCGCTCGCAGGCTGCGCCACCGTCAAGACCAGTTCCGAAGGCGGCCGCGTCATGGTCGACGCCGAGAACAACGCCTGGTCGATCCTCGGGCTGCTGCCGATCGGCTCCGGCGACGTGGACCGCCCCAACGAGCAGATCTGCGACTACTTCTCCGACACCGTCACCCTCGACAACAACCTCAAGATGATCCGCTGGGCCATGCGCAAGAAGCAGGCGCACGACCTGCGGAACGTCGTCAGCCGCACGACGGACAAAAGCTATGTCTTCATCCTGCGGCAGCACACGCTCAGAACCAGCGCCGAGCTCGTCCCCTGACCCTTAAGACCAAAGGACCACGCCATGCCGATTGCCAGACACGTCCGCAAACTCGAAGCCTATGTCTACGGCGAACAGCCGAAGGACAAGCGCGTCGTCAAGCTCAACACCAACGAAAACGCCTATCCGCCCTCGCCGAAGATCAGCAAGACGCTGGCCGCGTTCGACCTGGACAAGCTGCGCCGCTACTGCAACGCCGAATGCGCCGACCTGCGCAAGGCCCTGGCCGAGCTCAACTGCACGACCCCCGACCGCATCTTCGTCGGCAACGGTTCGGACGAGATCCTCTCCTTGGCCGCGCGGGCCTTCGTCGAGAACGACGAGCAGATCGGCTCGTTCGATCCGAGCTACTCGCTCTACAAGACGCTGGCGGCGATCCGGGACGTGAAGTGGACGGGACTCGACGTCAAGACGGCCCCGCTGGACTCCGCTCGCCTGCCGCCGAAGACCTCGCTCTTCCTGCTGACCAACCCCAATGCGCCGACCGGCACGTTCCGCACCTGCGAAGAGGTCGAACGCTTCGCCCGCAAGTTCAAGGGCGTGGTCATCGTCGACGAGGCCTACGCCGACTTCTCCCGCGGCAACTGCATGTCGCTGGCGACGGAGGAGAACAACCGCAACGTCATCGTGATGCGCACCTTCTCCAAGAGCTTTTCGCTCGCGGGCCTGCGCGTCGGCTACTGCGTCGGCCCGAAGGACCTCATCGCCGCGCTCTTCAAGATCAAGGACTCCTACAACGTCGACGCGATCGCCCAGGCCGTCGCCCTCGCCGCGGTGAAGGACATCGGCTGGATGCGCGAAAACGTCCGGAAGATCGTCGCCACCCGCGCCTCCTTCTCCGCCGCGCTGGAGAAACGCGGCTGGGACGTGATCCCGAGCGAGGCCAACTTCGTCTTCGTCCGTCCGCCGCGCGGCAACGCCGCCGAACTGTTCGCCGCGCTCCGCGAGCAGAAGATCTTCGTGCGCTACTTCAAGGGTCCGCTGACCGGCGACCGCCTGCGCATCACCATTGGCACGCCGGCGCAGATGAAGAAACTGCTCGCCGCCCTCGACGCGCTCGAAAGGAAGAACCGATGAATCCGATTTCCAAGCCAGATTACATGCCGACCGCGGAGCTTCGCGCCCTGCAGCTCGCGAAGCTCCAGAAGATCGTCGCCTACGAATACGAGCGCGTCCCCCTCTTCCGCCGCCGCTGCGACGAGAAAGGCGTCAAGCCGCGCGACATCGTGACGCTCAAGGACATCGCCCGCCTGCCGTTCATGAAGAAGACCGACCTGCGCGACGAATACCCGACCGGGCTCACGGCGGCGCCGCTCTCCGAGATCGTGCGCTTCCACTGCTCGTCGGGGACGACCGGCAAGCCGATCTGCATCCCCAACACGCGCGGCGACATCGAGGTCTGGGCGGACGCGACCTCGCGCACGCTCGCGATGTACGGCCTCGGGCCGGAGGACGTCCTTCAGGTCAGCTACGGCTACGGACTGTTCACCGGCGGCCTCGGCCTCCACTACGGCGGCGAAAAGCTCGGCTGCGCCGTCCTGCCGACCTCCGCCGGCGCGACCGAAAAGCAGCTCATGCTGATGAAGGACCTCGGCACGACGGCCATCGCCTGCACGCCGAGCTACTTCCTCCACATCATCGAAGTCGCCGGCAAACTGGGCATCGACTTCCGCCGCGACACGAAACTCCGGCACGGCATCTTCGGTGCCGAGCCCTGGACGGACGAAATGCGCCGGAAGATCGAGTCCGCCGCCGGCATCGTCGCCCACGACATCTACGGGCTGACGGAGATCTCCGGCCCCGGCGTCGCCGGCAACTGCGAGTTCAGCAACGGCCTGCACATCTGGGAGGACCACTATTATCCCGAGATCGTCGACCCCGACACGCTCGAACCCCTTCCCGACGGCGAACTCGGCGAACTCGTCTTCACGACGCTCGACCGTTTCGGCACGCCGATGATCCGCTACCGCACTCGCGACCTGACGCGGCTGCAGACCGGGACGTGCCCCTGCGGACGCACGATGCGCGTCATGGACCGCATCAAGGCGCGCAGCGACGACATGCTCATCGTCCACGGCGTCAACCTCTTCCCGAGCCAGGTCGAGACGGCGCTGCTGTCCGTCCCCGAGGTCGAACCCCATTACCAGATCATCATCACCCCGACGGAGACGCTCGACATCCTGGAGATCAAGGTCGAGATCAAGGCGGAGTCCTTCTCGGACAACATCCGCGCCCTGGAGAACCTTCGCCGCAAGGTGCTGGCCGCAGTCAAGCAGATCATCGGCCTTTCGCCGAAAATCACGCTCGTCGCCCCCGGCTCCCTGCCGCGCAGCGAAGGCAAGATCAAACGCGTCATCGACAACCGCAAGGCATGAAGTCCTTCTTCAAAGGCGTGCGCAAGCACATCGGGAAACTCGACGCGGACCACCTCCGCGAGCAGTACGGACTCGTCGCGGACGAGCTGGCGTTTTCCGAGATGATCTTCCACACCATGAGCGAGGGCATCCTCGTGATCGACGCGGACGGAAACGTCGTCAAGACGAATCCCGCCGCGAAGCGCCTCCTGGGCATGGAGCCGGCGGAGATCCTGCCCTCGCTCGAGCTGCCGCTCGGCAAATCGGCCAAGCGCGAAATCGCCATCACCTATCCCGACGCCCGGCTGCTGGAGGTGACGACCAAGCCGATGGCCGCCGCGACGCTCGTCTTCCTGCGCGACGTCACCGCGGAACGCGAGCGCAGCGAAGAGGAGATGCGCGTCGGGGCGACCCGCGCCGTGCGCGACCTCGCCAGCGGCGTGGCGCACGAAATCGGCAATCCGCTCAACGCGATCTCCCTCAACCTCCAGCTGTTGGAGCGCGACCCGACCGACAAGGAGTCGGTCGCGATCTGCCAGGCGCAGGTCAAGCGGCTCGACGGCATCCTCAAGGGCTTCCTCCAGGCGCTCCGCCCCTCGAAGCCGAACCTCATGGTCGGCTCCGTGGCGGAACCGCTCTCCGCCTGTCTGACCGTCCTCCAGCCGCAGCTCGAAGAACACCGCATCGCCGTCGCAGTCGACTTCGATTCGGCGATTCCCTCCGTCGCGCTCGACGCCGAGCAGATGCAGCAGGTCTACTTCAACCTCATCAAGAACGCCATGGAGGCGATGAAGGACGGCGGACGCATCGCGATTTCGGTCGGATCCGACGACAACGACGTCATCACGACCATCAGCGACACGGGCGTGGGCATGGACAGCGAACAGGTCCAGCACCTCTTCGAGCCCTACCGCACCTCCAAGGAGTTCGGCACCGGACTCGGGCTGATGATCTCCCAGCGCGTCGTCCGCGACCACGGCGGCTCCATCGCCGTCGAATCGGAATGCGGACGGGGCACGACCTTCACCATCCGTCTGCCGCGGATCGAGCGGCGCATTCGCGCCTTGCGTTAAACGAACACCCAACGGACAGGACCGACCCCGTGAAACCGAAAATTCTGATCGTAGACGACGAACGCCCGACCCGCGAGGTCATGGCGCGGCTGCTCGGCGCCCATTACGACTGCCTGACCGCGGCCGACGCCGAACAGGCCCTCGCCGCCGTGACGGCGAATCCGGACCTCGTCCTGCTCATCACGGACTACAAGATGCCCGGCGAAAACGGCATCGAGCTGATCCGCAAGGCCAAGGCGGCCAACCCCCTCCTCGGCGCGATCATCATCACGGCCTTCGGCGAAATCGACCTCGCCGTCAAGGCCATGAAGGACGGCGCGGACGACTTCCTCACCAAGCCGATCACCGACCTCGCCCAGCTCGAACTGCGCGTCGCCAAGGCGATCAAGACGCAGACCCTCGAACGCCAGGTCGCCGACCTCCGGCATCAGCTGGACGAAAAATACGGACTGGAGGCATTCACGGGCACCTCCGAGGCCATGCAGCGCGTCTACGACCGCATCCGCCGCGTCGCGCCGAGCGAAGCGACCGTGCTCATCGAAGGGCCGAGCGGAACCGGCAAGGAACTCGCGGCGCACGCGATCCACACCCTCTCCCGCCGTGCGAACGGTCCGTTCGTCGCGGTCGAATGCTCCGCCCTTTCGCGAGACCTGCTGGAGTCGGAACTCTTCGGTTACGAGAAAAACGCCTTCACCGGCGCCGACGCGCACGGTCGCACCGGCAACATCGAAGCCGCCGGCGGCGGCACGCTGTTCCTGGACGAAATCGGCGAAATCGACCTGTCGACGCAAGTGAAGCTCCTGCGCGTGCTGGAGACGCGGACGGTCAAGCGCGTCGGAGGTAACGAGGAAATTCCGGTCGACTTCCGGCTGGTCGCCGCGACCAACAAGGACCTGGCCCAGCTGGTCGCCGAGGGCAAGTTCCGCGAAGACCTCTACTACCGTCTCAATGTCATCGACATCCGCATGCCCGGTCTGCGCGAACACCGCGAGGACATCGGCCTGCTGGTGACGCGCTTCATCGGCGAATTCGCGGCGAAAAACGCGAGTCCCGTAACTTCGGTCGAGCCGGAGGCCATGCGGGCGCTCGAGGCCTACGACTGGCCAGGTAACGTCCGTCAGCTGCGCAACGCCATCGAGAAAATGGTCATCCTCGCGACCGGCCCCAGACTGACCGTCGCCGACCTGCCGCCGGAACTGTTCGCCGCGCCGCAGACGGCCGCGCCGGTTCCGTCCGCACCGGCGGCGCCAGCTGCGCCGCCTCCTTTAGCCGGCGCGGCCCCCGCACCCGTATCACCGGTTCAGCCCGCCGCACCGTCCGCAGCGGCCAATCTGACGCTCGCCGAGACGGAAAAGCAGCGCATTCTCGATGCGCTTGCCGCCTGCGGAGGGAACAAGACCAAAGCCGCGGACGTGCTCGGCATCTCCCGTCGTACGCTTCACCGCAAATTGAACGAATGGAAAGCCCTTCAACATCTCAACTGATTTCCCGCATCCAGCTTGTGGATTTTCCGGGCATCCGACTGCTCCACCAGATCGGCACGGGCGGCATGTCCACGATCTGGAAGGCCTACAGCCAGAAGCTCGGCCAGCATGTCGCGGTCAAGGTCCTCAACACCGACCTCTCCAACAAAAGCGACGAGATCCGCGCCTTCCGCGAAGAAGAGCGGTTCATGGAGGAGATCAGCCATCCGGGCGTCGTCAGGGCCTATGACTTCAACTGCTGCGAGGGCTTCTGGTATTTCGTAATGGAATATGTCGACGGCTACGCCTTCAGCGACCTGCTCAAGCGCAAGGGGTTCATCAAGGAGTCGGACTGCCTGCTGATCGGACAGTCCGTGGCGAGCGCGCTGGACTACGCATGGAACAACCACGGCATCGTCCATTGCGACATCAAGCCGGAGAACATCATGATCAACTCCGAAGGCGTGGTGAAGCTGACCGACCTCGGCATCTCGCACCGCTTCCAGTATCTGGACAACGGCGCGCAGACGACGCCGGAGCAGGTCATGGGCACGCCGGCCTACATTTCTCCCGAGCAAGTCTACGGCGACGTGGAACTGGACTGCCGCGCGGACATCTATTCGCTGGGGGCGACGCTCTACCACCTGTCGACAGGCCGCATCCTCTTCCCGCTGCTCAGCAATGACGCGACGATGCTCGCGCATTGCACGGACACGAATCAGGCCGACGATCCGCGGCACTACCGTCCGGAACTCTCCAAGGGCTTTGCCCAGCTGCTCGAAGTCATGCTCGTCAAGGACCGCGAGGAGCGCATCCAGTCCTGGCAGGGAGTCTTCGACATGGCCACAAGCGTCGAGCAGGGCTTCTGCTTCCAGCCCCGCGAAACGACCGGTCCGTCGTCCATCCGGCTCAACCCTTAGCCTGATGTCCGCCGGATGCGGTGTTGGCGAGGTAATCCGCGATGCCCGCCGCGGCCCGCCGGCCCTCGCCCATCGCCAGAATGACCGTCGCCGCCCCGAGGACGATGTCGCCGCCCGCGAAGACGCCGGGTAGGGACGTCATCATCGTCCGCTCGTCGACGACGATGTGGCCGCGCGCATCGACCTTGAGCCCCGGAGTCGTCGCCGCCAGAAGCGGATTGGACCCGCTGCCCACCGCCACGATGACCGTGTCCGCCGCCAGCTGGTATTCGCTCCCCGCAATCGCCACCGGCGAACGGCGTCCCGACGCGTCGGGCTCGCCCAGCTCGTAGCGCAGACATTCGACGGCCGTCACGCGCGAATCCGCGTCGCCAAGGATCCGCCGGGCGTTCGCCAGCAGATGGAACTTGACGCCCTCCTCCTGCGCGTGATGGACCTCCTCCGCCCGCGCCGGCATCTCGGCCCGGCTGCGGCGGTAGATGAGGTTGACCTCCTCCGCGCCCAGCCGCAGCGCCATCCGCGCCGCGTCCATCGCCACGTTGCCGCCGCCGAGCACGGCCACCCTGCGGCCGTGCCAGTAGGGCGTCGCCGCGCGGTCTTCGCGATAGGCCTTCATGAGGTTGGCACGGGTCAGATATTCGTTCGCCGAAAAGACGCCGATCAGCTCCTCGCCGACGATGCCCATGAACTTCGGCAGCCCCGCCCCCGTGCCGACGAAGACCGCGTCGAACTCGCGCCGGAGGTCTTCGAGACTCGCCGTCTTGCCCACGACGAAATCCGTCACCACCTCCACGCCCATCGCCCGCAGGCCGTCGATCTCGCGTTCGACGATGCGCTTGGGCAGACGGAATTCGGGAATGCCGTAGACAAGCACTCCGCCCGCGCGGTGGAACGCCTCGAACATCGTGACGCGGCAGCCCGCGCGCGCGCAGTCCGCCGCACAGGTGATGCCCGCCGGACCCGACCCGACCACCGCGACCCGCCGGCCCTCTTTCGCCGCGGCCGGACGCGGCGCTTCCGCCGCGGCGGCGGAGTCGGCGACGAACCGCTCGACGCGGCCGATCGCCACGGCCTTCGAGACGTCCTTGAAAAGCTTGCCCACCGTGCAGTACTTCTGGCACTGGCGCTCCTGCGGGCAGACGCGGCCGCAGACCGCCGGCAGCAGGGAGCTCTCGCGGACGATCGCCAGCGCGCCGGCGAAGTCGCCCTTCGCCGCGGCGGCGAGGAAGTCCGGAATGCGGATCTTCACCGGGCAGCCCTCCACACAAGGCCTGGCCGGACAGTTCAGGCAGCGGCTCGCCTCCTTCTGCGCCATCTCGGCCGTATAGCCGAGCGCGACCTCCTCCATGTTGCGCGCCCGGGCCAGGGGATCCTGCTCGGGCATGGCCTGCGGCTCGATCGCCAGACGTTCCTTGTTCGTCATTTCGCCTCCCCCTTCCCGCCGTCATGCGGCGCGTTGCCGAAAAGGCCGCTGCGGCAGACGTGCGCGCGCTCCTCGGCCTTGAACGTCCCCAGCCGGCGGATGAAATTGTCGAAGTCGACCGCGTGCGCGTCGAACTCGGGCCCGTCGACGCAGACGAACTTCGTCTGTCCGCCGACCGTCACCCGGCAGCCGCCGCACATGCCCGTGCCGTCGACCATGATGGCGTTCAGCGAGGCGACCGTCCGCACGCCGAACGGCTTCGTCGTCAGGGCGCAGAACTTCATCATCACCGGCGGCCCGACCACGATCACCTCGCCGACGGAAGCGTCCTGCGTCTCCAGCAGCTCCTTCAGCGGCTCCGTCACCAGGCCCTTGCGTCCGTAAGAGCCGTCGTCCGTGACGACGATCAGCTCGTCGGCGACGCGGCGCATCTCCTCCTCCATGATGACGAGTTCCTTCGTCCGTGCGCCGATGATGACGGTGACGCGATTCCCGGCCGCCTTCATCGCCTGCGCGATCGGATGAGCCGGCGCGACGCCGATGCCGCCGCCGACCACGACCACGTGGCCGACGCGCGCAATCTCGGTCGGCCGTCCGAGCGGACCGACCAGGTCAGCAAGCTCGTCTCCCGCCGCGAACGTCGCCAGTTCGCGCGTGGAGGCGCCGACGGACTGGAAGATCACGTCGATCGTCCCCGCCGCGGCGTCCGCGTCCGCAATCGTCAGCGGAATGCGTTCGCCCCATTCGGGATCCGTCCGCAAGATGACGAACTGCCCGGCCTTGCGCACGCGGGCGATCCGCGGCGCCTCCAGCGTCAGCCGATAGACGTTTTCGCTCAACTGCGTCTTCTTCAGAATTCGTGTGGACATGTTCACGCCTCCCCTTCGCCGCATCCGCGACAGACCGCAGCCCGGCCGGGCAAGTTCTCCGTCACAGTGTTCATCGAATATGGTATAATATCCATCGTCTTTATGGTCCTGTAGCTCATCTGGACAGAGCAGCTGCCTTCTAAGCAGCGGGTAGTGGGTTCGAGTCCCGCCAGGACCGCCCCTTTTCCCCCGATTACCGCCAGCGCGTTCCGTCCCATGTCGTCCGTCTCCCCCTCAAACCGCCAGCATCGCCTCGATGGCGCGCCGCGCCCGCCGAGCGACTTCATCCGGCACCTCGACCGCGTAACGTCCCTCCTTGAGGGCGTCACGGAGGTTCTCGAGCGTAATCTTCTTCATGTCCGCGCAGCAGAGTCCGCCGACGGAGTGGAAGGTCTTGCCGGGGTTCTCCTTGCGTAGACGGTGAAGAATGCCCTCTTCGGTGCCGATGACGAACTCCTGCCGCGGCGACTCCCGCACGAAGGCGCACATCCCGCCCGTCGAGAGGCACTCGTCAGCCACCGCGCGCACCGCCGCAGGGCACTCGGGATGCACGAGGACCGGGGCGCCGGGATGGGCCGCCTTCGCCGCGAGAACCGCCTCGGCCGTCAGCTGCGCGTGAATCGGACAGTAGCCCGGCCAGAGCCGGTAGGCACGTCCGAGCCGGGCGGCGACATGGCTGCCGAGATGCTGGTCGGGGACGAACAGGATCTCCTGGTCGGCCGGGAAGGTGCGCATCACCTTTTCGGCGTTCCCGCTCGTGACGCAGATGTCGCACTCGGCCTTGACCTCCGCCGTCGAATTGACGTAGCAGACGGCCTTGGCGTTCGGATGGCGCGCCTTCAGCTCGCGCAGCGCAGGACCCGTCACCATGTCCGCCATCGGACAGCCCGCCGCAGGGTCGGGGATCAGCACGCGCTTTTCGGGATTGAGGATCTTGGCCGTCTCCGCCATGAAGCTGACGCCGCAGAAGACGATCGTCCCGGCCTTCACCTGGGTCGCGCGGCGCGCCAGCTCCAGCGAGTCGCCGGTGAAGTCGGCAACGTCCTGAACCTCGCCGCGGCAGTAGTTATGCGCAAGAATGACGGCGTCGTTCGCCGCCTTCAGCGCGGCAATTTCCTCTACAATGCACATAGGATCCTCCTCGCCCATTCGCGGGACCGTTCGAACTGACGGATCGAATAGCTTTCGTTCGGCGAGTGAATGCGGTCCTCTCCCTGACCCCACCCGACCAGGAGCGGCGCCGCGCCGGAGGCTTCGCGAATCGACGACACGACGGGAATCGACGCGCCGTCCCACTGGTAGACCGGTCCGCGCGAATCCATCTGCGCAAGCACCTCTTCCGCAAGGCAGAAGAGCGGCGACGAGAGCGGCAGCCGAAAACCAGGGGCGTCGCCGGTCAGCTCCGACAGCTCGACCCTCATGCCGCGCGGACAGCGGTCCTTCAAATGCTGCTCGACCGCCCGGTAGGCGGCGCACGGACTCTGCCCCGGCACCAGGCGCGTGGAGATCTTGGCGACAGCCGTGCACGGAATCACCGTCTTCGAGCCGGGTCCGCCATAGCCGGAATGCACGCCGTTGATCTCAATCGTCGGCTCGAAGCAGTTGCGCTGCACGAGCGTCTTGCCGAGCTGGCCGCCGCACGGCTCGGTGCCGATGTCCGCCTCGTAGGCGCTCTCGGACGCCATCCCGGCCGTCGCCGCCGTGAGCTCGTCCGCGCTGGGCGGCAGGATGCCGTCCCGAAACCCGGCGACGGCGATCGCCCCGTCGGGGGTGTGCAGCGACGCGAGCAGTTCGCACATGCCCTGCGCGGCGTTCGGCGCGATGCCGCCGTATTCGCCGCTGTGCAGGTCGCGGGAAGCGGCGCTCAGCGTGACGGTAAAGTGATTGACGCCGCGCAGACCCGCTACGATCGCCGGCCGCAGGTCGGGACCCGCGGAGGTGTCGCACACAAGCAGGACGTCGGCCGTGAGCCGACGGCGGAACGCCGGCTCTTTCAGCAGTTCGAACAGCGCGACCGAGCCGGACTCCTCCTGTCCGTCAAGCACGATCTTCAGCGTCGACAGCGGAACGGCATCGGCGGCGTCAGCCGAGCGGACCAGGTCGCGCACGCCGCAAAGAAACGCGAAGGTCTGCCCCTTGTCGTCCTGGGCTCCGCGGCAGTGGACGCGGTCGTCGACGAGCGTCGGCTCGAACGGCGGGGTCTTCCATTCCGCGACCGGATCCTCCGGCTGCACGTCGTAATGGCCGTAAAAAAGCACGGCGGGACGGTTCTCGTCGCCCTTGCGCTCGGCGACGAGGACCGGCGGCGGCGGAACGCCCTGGCCGGCAGCCGGCGGATAGACGAGCTCGGCGGTGAAGCCGATACGCCCGAGCCAGGACTTCAGCCAGCTCGCGCAGTTCAGGCTGTCGCGGAAATGCGCCGCCTCCGCGCCAACGCTCGGAAAGCGGAGCAGCTCGAAATATTCGCGAGCCTCCTCCGACGCCATCCACTTCTCAAGGTCTTCTCTCATTTCCACTATTATACCACATTCCACTTCAAACGGACCAACCCAAGAAGCTACGATCAGGAGTTGCACATGAAGTCAGGCACTTTCTGAGGCTGTCCGCCTTCCTGACAGGAGCGTTCAGACAGTTCGACCAGCGAGCAGACCGTGGCCAGATCGTAGACGTCACGATCTGGCGGCAGTCCGTTCCGCAGACTATGGACCAGGCTCATATCCATCAGAAAATCCCGACCTTCCTGGTCGCCCATCGCCGACAGGCGGGGCCATTCCTGCCGCCAAAGCGGATGACGCCACTTCGTGCGCAGTTCCTCGGTCTTCTCAAAGTCAAAATACGTCGCGACGCCGACGCCGACCTTTTCCTCCCATGCGAACTGAACGCCGTCGCCAATCCGAATGAAATCCTCAGCCTGGCTGGCAAATTCAGTCCCGCGGAACATCCCTCGCGTTCCCTGCACAAGGTTATGCCGCGCCGACGGCTGCGGCGTGCTAACCGCGTGCCGCGCCAAGACAGTCCGCCCTCCAACCGTCCGGCCCATGACAAGGGACATGTCACCGCACATCGGATGGACACCAGCCTGCCAGCTCCGTGCGCCGAATGTATCGGCGGCATAGAGGTCGTTTCCGTGCGCAACGGACTGAACACAGCATACGGAATCAAGTCGGTCGCCGCGATTGACGCCCAGCACCCGAAGAACTGGCATCAGTCCGCCAACAGGGCAGCAACCTCCCTGATGCCGCGCATTCCACTTCAACCGCCAGTAGCCAGAATCGCCGCCATGTTTAGGACTGCGGTAAAGAGATTCTCGCAAGTCGAGGACATACGACCCCTCCACATGGACGATTTCTCCAAGAAGCCCATTCTGCACCAGGTTGAGGCACAACATCTCCGCCTCGCCGTAACAGCAGCTGTCAAGCTGGACGCAATGGCGGCCGGTGCGTTCGGAGGTCTCGACCAGTTTCCAGCAATCCTCGACGGTCATAGCCGCAGGGGCTTCGACCGCCACATGTTTGCCGCACGACATCGCTTCGCAAGCCATCTTCGCCTGCTCCTGCCATGGCGCGGCAATGTAGACGAGGTCAACGTCCTCGCTTGCACACAGTCTCCGCCACGCCTCCACGTTATCCTTTTCGCTGACGAAGGCGCAGGCCTCCGGCTTGCCGTTCTGCCGTAACCATGCCTGCTGACGCAGGACACGACTCTCGTCGATGTCGCAGAGCGCCGTCACGACGGCGCCCGGAATCGCCGACATTCGGCGAGCAGCCTCGGAGCCACGCCGGCCGAGTCCGATGAAACCCGTGCGCACCGTCTGAATGGGGGCCAGTCCGCCGCGAACAGAACGGCGTTCACCGCCACCTGCCGTTGGAGTAGCGCACCCCGCAAAGGCGGCGGCGACCCCCATCCACGCTGTGCCCCGAATGAAATCGCGACGACTTGTCTGCATATCCGAACATCCTTTTACGTTGACACAAGAAAGCGAATTACACCATGAAGGAACCTCAATCCGGAAGAACTCGGCGCTCGACGCGGTTGCCGAGCGAACAGATGATGTCGTAGGCGTGCGTCCCCTTCAAGGCCGCCCAGTCGTCCGGCGTTATCGAAAGCCGTCCCACCTTGCCGAAGCAGACGACCTCGTCGCCCGCCTTCACGTCCTTGACCGCCGACACGTCCACCGTCGTGTAGTCCATCGAAATCCGCCCGATCACCGGACAGAGCCGTCCGCCGACGATCACCCGTCCCCGGTTCGTCAGCGCGAGCGGCAGCCCGTCCGCATAGCCGGCGGAAATCGTCGCCACCTTCGTCGGCGCGTTCAGGCACCAGGTCCGGCCGTAGCCGAGCGTCGTTCCGGCCGGCAGCGTGCGTACCTGCGCGACGCGCGTCTTCAGCGTCAGCACCGGCTCGACCTTGAGCGCCTTGCGTCCGCACGGATCGAAACTGCCGTGGAGGTTGATGCCGGTGCGCACCATCGTAAAGGGCCTCTTCGCGCATTCAGGGAAATTGTTGATGCCGTCCGACGCGGCGATATGGACCTTCTTGAAGCGGATTCCTGCCCGTCCCGCCTCCTCGACGATCCGCTTGAAAAGCGCGATCTGCCGCGGAGTGAACGGATCGAGCGGATCGTAGGCCATCGGGAAATGCGAAAAGACGCCCTCGCAGTCGAGACCCGGCAGACGAACGACCGCCTTCATCGTCTCGACGGCCTCCTCCGCCAAGATGCCGAGCCGCCCCATGCCGGTGTCGAGCTTGAAATGGACGCGCGCCGTACGACGAAAGCGAACCGCCGCCGCGCTGATAAGCCGGGCGGTCTCGAGATCGGTGACCGGGAGGATGACGTCCGCCTTGACCATCTCCGGAATCTCGTCCGGCAGCACGCTGGAAAGGATCTGAATCGACACGCCGTCGCGTCCCGCCAGCACCGACTTGAGTTCCAGCGCCTCGAACGGCTCCGCCACGCCGAAGTCGCGGCAACCGGCCTTCACCAGCGCCTTGGCGTAATCGGCCACGCCCAGTCCGTAGGCGTTGGCCTTCAGGACGCACAGCACCTTGGCCGGGCGAACATGGGCGACGATCCGCCGGTAGTTCCGCTCCAACGCCTTCAGATCGATTTCAACGACGACTCGCCTTCTCATTTCAAATTCCTCATTTTGTCGGAACGGTGAACGTCCGACCGCACATGTGACAGGTGATGTCGATCTTCTCCGGCAGCGCGCGACGCTCCTCGTCCGACAGCGCGGCCAGCATGGCGACGGCGCGTTCAGGCGAACAGCGGCAGGCGAACTTGAGCGGTGTCGTCCGGCGGAGTTCGGCCGAGCCGAGACCGAGGCGATCCAGCAGTTTGCGCGAAGATACCGCCAGCGAGCCGAGGTCCTGCCCGAGGACGCCGGTTCGTTCGGCGTCGGGCAGCTCTTCCACCAGCACGCCGCGGGCCTCGAACACCTCGACCTCGTCGCTCACCGCCGCTTCGAGATAAAGGTTCGCCTTGCGCTGGACAGAACCGGCAAGATAGCCGTTCAGGGAATTGGAGAGTCCTTGCGAAAGGATCTTGCCGGGGATGGAGCGCGTGACCTGGACCTGGCAGTCGCCGATGACGCGCCGGTCGTCGGGGCGTCCCTGGCCGTCGAAATCCTCCAGGATCTTGCGCTCGGTGTAGCCGCGCAAAGTCCCCGCCGCCGTACATTCGACGTTGACGCCGCCGAGCGGACCCGAGCACTTCACCTGAACGGAGACCACTTCGTCGTCCTTCTCCGTCTCGGCGCCGAGCAAGGCCGCGGCCGCCAGCGCCTTGGCGAGATAGTGCGCGGCGGTCGGTCCGCACAGGTGACCGCGCGCAAGTTCCTGCGCCGCCGTCGTCACGTCGACGATCGTCACGGCGACTTTTTTGTCCGCCGCATACCATTCTTCCCGACTATCTTTCATCGTGCGTACCTTACTCTCCAATTAGCACAACCAAACCGAAAAGTCATTTCGACTTCGCCCTTTCTTATTATTATAGCATTTATTTGACCCACCTCTTCATCAAGACGGAATTTTCCATTTTGCGAAGCGAGGCTTGGCGGCATCAAAACGTATCGGCTGGCCCCGAAATCAATCCGAGTCCACAAACCTTCGCCTATATGCCGATCTTTATCCCAACATCCCGGCCACATCATTACCTCGGGGATCATATGGTTATAAGCACAATCAGAGGCGACCGGTCGCGTCGTCATAGAGCCAGCGGGTCGTGTCGCCTTCGTAGGTCTTGTTGCCGCGGAAGTCGTACTCGTAAACGACCGCGTGGCCGAGCGCGTTCAGACCGTTGAGGTAGAACAGACACTGCTTCAATTCGCTATCAAAAAGACAGATCCTGAAAAATGAGTAATGCTCTTCAATAGACAAGACACAAGGGCTAAAATATATCGGAAGGAAGTCCATATATGCTTATTGAAATAAACAAAAGGATGATCAGCTCGATGCAATACAATAGCAAACTTATAGGCACAAGTACAAGATTATAAATCACCAAATCTATGATTATCGATTTACTTCTATGAATTCTTGAGGACAGCGCTAAAGAATAAAGGATCATACCAGCAATTATTTGAACGCACCATAATCCACGCTCTGCGGGCACCGGCAACTGCGGCAATAAAAGGTGGAATGGACAAATCAAAAACACAACACCTGATATCAACTTTACGTATGAAAGCATTTCCTTTTCCCCGATAACCATTGTCAATCTTTGCCACAGAAGCTACCGACATGATAAAATGTCTCCCAGTCGCATCGCAAACAGGTTTCTGCTATATTCACGAACCAAGTAGCAATCTCACCACGTGCTGAGCGGCTTGAAAAACCGGGGAACCCTTTGATATCAAAATCATACTGATCGTTTATCGAGAGGCAATAGGAGAAACAACCGCTTTGACAAGAAGCTTTAACGGCGATTGATACGCCGCCAATTGCCAACACCCATGGAGCAGGCGCTGTTCCCCCAATAGAAGTAGAGATTTCAAAATCATTACCATCTTTGCACGCTTCGCGCTTACTCTTGATATATTCGGAAACGGCATTTATAGACATTGCAATGTGTCGAACATCTTCCGGTGACAACTGAATATTTCGATTTCTACCGAGGAATCCATGATTAGTATACCTTACCCATGCGGCTCGTTCTTGCGAAGTATGCAAATGCTTAAGCCCATAGCCATACGCGCGTTCACAATAACCCCATTGCAAAATGCCAAACAAATTAGATGCATACTGTCCACCGACATCAAAGTATAAAACAATATTATTCTGGCATAAAGCATAACAATTCAGGTCTCCATTTTCATACAATGGATCCATGCACATCCACCTTCCCGACACCGGCTCGTACTCGCGGTAGTTGTAGTAGTCGCAGCCGAGGTCGTCGTCGGCGAATTCGCTGGAGAAGCGCCAAGGATTGGTCGCGGCGGATTCGCCGCGCTGCGCGATCTCCGCGCCGAATGGCGCGTAGTCATAATGCGCGGCGAGATCGCCGCTGGACGAAATGACCTCGGAGACGTTCTTGTTTCCGTCGTGAACATAATATGCGGCGGAATCAGCGCGAAGCCACACGAGTGGACGAGTCGCGATGGGTTCGGTGGAATCCCAGATGTATGAGTTGGAGTTAAGAGTTGGAGTTGGAGAATGGCTGTTATAAACCTGCAAGTAGCCGTTGTAGATGAAACAACTGCACTCCGCACTCTGCATTCCGCACTCCACATTCTTCGTCACGCGGCGGCCCAT
>JAZQPI010000068.1:0-2996 GCA_045628545.1 Kiritimatiellia bacterium | reverse complement strand
TGTTCGAACTCGACGGCGTGTCCGTGGACGCGTGGGACTCGGAGGGCTGGTGGGCGAACGTCCGCATGTCCAACACCGAACCGCTCGTCCGGCTGAATCTCGAAGGCCGGACGCAGGCAATCATGGAGGCGAAACGCGATGAATTTCTCGCGATCATTCGCGCTTAAGGGCGCTTGCGCGGCGGCGATGTCCGTCCTGCTCATCGCCTGCGGCGATAATAACGGGGAAAAGGAACTGGCGGCGGGGCTCGAAGCGCTTTCGGCGCACGAACTCAAGAAGGCCGAACGCCTGTTCACCGAATGTCTGGAACAGGACTCCGGGAAAGTCGACGCCTATGTCGGGCTGGCGCGCGTCCAGCTCGAACTCGGCGAACTTCCGGCCGCGCGCGAAGCCGTCGACGCGGCGGCGAAGCTGGAACCGAACGCGGTCGACGTGATCGAGCTGGGGGCGCAGGTGGCCTTTCACCAGAAGGACTACGCGGTTGCGCAGCAGGGCTTCCGCGCCCTGGCCGGCAACGCCTCCCTCGACGGGACGGTGCGCGCCAAGGGCTGGACGGGACTCGGCATCGTCGAAATGGCGCAGAACAACTTCGACCTGGCGCGCGTCGACTTCCTGCAGGCGCTGCTGGTCGACCGCCGGAACGCTCCCGCCCGGTATCATCTGGCGCTCATCTACCGCGACAGCTTCGACTACGCCGAAGCCGCCCTCGAGCAGTTCGAGTTCTACGTCCGGCTGGGCCAGCAGGCCAGCCCGCGCGTCCAGGAGGTCCAACGCGTCCACATCCCCGCGCTCAAGGAGTCGATCGCCCGCTCGCTGCGCGAGCTGCCCAGCGCGGCGAACCGCAACAGCACCGCTTCGGCGGCGGCTCTGCAGCGCGCACAGGCGGCGGAGAAGCGGGGCCGCAACGACATGGCGCTGCAGGAGTACCGGCTGGCGCTGAAATCCGATCCGCTATCCTATCCGGCGGCGCTCGGGATGGCGAAGTGCCTGATGAAGACGACGCCGTCCCGCAAGCGCGGCGGCATCTCCGATCCGCAGGGCGAGGCCCTTAAGGCCTATCGGATCGCCTGCAAGCTGCGCCCCAGCGCGATTTCGACCTACCTGACGACCGGCGAGCTGGCGGTCAAGCGCGGACAGCACGCGACCGCAGTCATGCTCTATTCGCGGACACTCGCGGCGGACCCGACTAATCTGTCGGCCTTGGACGGACTGATCCGCGCCCTGCAGCGCGTCGGCAGTCCGAAGGAAGTCACGAAGGCATATCAGAGCTATCGGGACACGCTCGCGACGCGCAAAGGCAAATAACGGATGAATCTGCTCACCGCCGATCTCGTCGTCCTGGTCTTCGCCCTCGTCCTGGCCGTCCTCGGCCTCTTCGGCGGGTTCTCCGGGGCGCTCGCCTTTCTCGCGGCGCTGGTTGGCAGCGCGCTCGGCGGACGGCTGGCCTGGCTGGTCGCCGCGCCCCGCTTCGAGGCGGCCTGGGCGCGCGGACTGGTCGTCCTGGTTGCTTCGCTCCTGATTTTCGGACTCGTGCGCTGGTGCGTGAAGAAAGTCGTCAACGGACTCCTTCACCAGCCGGCCGACGCGATTTTCGGGTTCCTCGTCTCGGGCGCGACGGGCTTCGCACTGGGAATCCTTGCCATCTTCGCCGCCAATCACTCCGAACTGGTCGAGATCCACTCCGTCCTCGCCGACCTGATCGGCGGCTACCTGTGAGCGGCGGCCTCACACCGTCGCCGCGCCGCGCGAACCGACGCGGGGCCGGCGGCGTTTAAGCGTTTAAGTGCGTATGGACGATTCGGGCGAACAGCTGCTTAACCGTGCACGGGCGCTGGAAAAGAATCTGCTGAACTTTTTCTGGCGCCACGGCGTTTCACCTTCCGAGGGCGAAGACCTCGTCCAGGAGGTGTATCTCAGGCTGTGGAAATACCGCGAGCGGTATCAGCAGTCGGCGCAGCTTTCGACCTTCCTCTTCATCCTGGCGCGCCAGGTGTGGCTCGACGCCTTGAAACGGCGGACGCGCCGTGAAGCGCGGGAAGACCGCTGGGGGGCCGACCAGCCGACCGTGCGCGAACCGCTGCGCGGCGAGCGCGAGGACGTGCGCTGGGCGGTGGCGCGGCTGAGCGAGCCGCTGCGGGAGGTGGTGGAACTGGGGGTTTTTCAAGATCTGCCCTACGCGCAGGTCGCGGAGATTCTCTCGATCCCCGTCGGCACGGTGAAGTCCAGGATGTCAAACGCGATTCGGAAACTGAAGGAGATATTCGATGAACAGGGATCTTGAAGCGACGCTGAACGAACTGGGGCCTGACGCGTACCGTGTCGTCAAGCGGCTGCGGGCGGCACGGACGATCCGTCCTGCCCGCCCCGTCGCCGACACGGCGGCGCGACGGCGGACTTTTCGCCGCGCACTGCCGCGCTTCGCGGCCGTACTGGCGCTCGCGGCGCTCGGAGCGGCGGCCATCCTCCGGCCGTGGCGCTCCACCCCCAAGGAGGTGACGTCCGCTTATGTCGCGGCGCTGACGGCGGACGCGGCGGCGCTGCAAACGCTCGTCGACAGCCAGCGCGCGGACGGCAGCTGGCAGAACGACTTCCTGACGCGGCAGAACGCCGCGGCCTTGCGCGGGCTGGACAGTCCCGACGGACGCATCGCCTACAAGCGGGCCGTCCGCTATCTGCGTTCCAAGGGGCTTTCGCCGCTGTCCGACGCCGAACTCCGCCGCCGCGGCGAACGCTGGGCCTCCACCGCGCACCGCGCGGTTGTGCTCTGAACGGCACTGCGGCAGATCCCGTCTGGATGCGTTGAAATATGGCGTATTTATGGCTGATAGATTGAAGATTAAATATATGAAATTTTTGGGTACTCGGTCAGTCAATACCGCTGGCGCGGTTTTGACCGACCTCGGCATCTGAGCATCTGAGCAAAAGTGCATCTGAGCATTTTCGAATGGTCGAGTCCGAAGCCGCAGTCGAGCTTCAGACGTTTCCCATTGGCTGAA
>JAZQPI010000067.1:0-32615 GCA_045628545.1 Kiritimatiellia bacterium | reverse complement strand
TGTCGATGGGAAACATCTGAAGGTCGACTGCGGCTTCGGACTCGACCATTCGAAAATGCTCAGATGCACTTTTGCTCAGATGCTCAGATGCCGAGGTCGGTCAAAACCGCGCCAGCGGTATTGACTGACCGAGTACGCGCGGAGGTCAGAGGTAAAGTTTGGAGGGTTGGTGGTGCGATGCCTCAATTTGCGGCGGTACGGCTTTCCGCCGCTTCGAGGACGCGCTCGTCGATGGACCGGGTGGTCACGACCCCCATGTCCTTCAGCCGTTCGAGCTGGAGGACGACGTTGTTCCGTCCGTCGCACAGCTGCCCGGACGCCTTCTTATAGGCCAAGGACAATCCGTCGATCCGCTTGCCGACATCCGCGAAGGTTTCGGAAAAGACCGCGAACTTCTCGTACATCTTCGCCGCCGCATCGGAAATCTTCTCCGCGTTCTCGTTCTGCGCCTCGCGCGCCCGCAGCAGCGCCACGACCTGCAGGCACAGCAGCAGCGTCGTCGGATTGACGAGGATGACGTGCCGGCGGAACGCGTCGGTCGCCAGTCTGGCGTCGCGCTCTAAGGCGAGAAGATAGCTGCCTTCGTTCGGAATGAACATCAGAATGTAGCCCTGCGAGCCCTTCACTCGCTTGACATAGTCCTTGTCCGCCAGTTCGTCCATGTGCCGGCGGACGGAGGCGACGTGTTCCTGTGCCGCCCGGTCTCGCGCGGCCTCGTCCTTCGCGCCGACATAGTCAAGGTAGGCGGTAATCGAGGTCTTGGCGTCCACGAGCAGTTTCTCGCCGTTGGGCAGAGGTATCTCCACGTCGGGGATGAGCCGATTGCCCGCCTCGTCCTTCTCCTGCGCCTGCGCGACGAAATCGACGCCTTCTTTCAGACCCGCCGCACGGAGGATGTTCGCAAGCGTCATCTCCCCCCAGTTGCCCTGAGTCTTGGACTCCGACTTCAGCGCCTTGGCGAGATTCTCGGCTTCGGTGCCGATGCGGAGCGCCCGGTCGCCGAGATCGGCGATCGCCCGGTCGAAGCTCGCCTTGTTCGCCACCTGCTGCTGCCGGTTCGCGTCGAAGGCCAGACGGAAGCGGTCCATCTCGTCGCGGAGCGGCCGGAGAATTTCGTCCAGCCGCGCGCGGTTGCGCTCGGAGAGGTGCTCGGTGGAGTCGCGCAGCTTTTCCGCCGCGAGACTTGCGAACTTCTCCTGCAGCGTCCGCACGGTCTCCTCCAGCACCCGTTCGCGCGCCCGCAGAATCATGACCAGCGCGATGACGCAGGTCAAAACCGCCGCGGCGGCGACAATCCAGATCAAGACGTTCGCCATATTCACTCCCCTTCTACTTTGCGTCCGTACGATCTGCTCGCGCGCCCTTCCGCACCCGCGTCGACGGCTTCAAAAGTCTCGCGGGCATAACCGTCAGGCGTTGGCTTGGACTTGGATCTTCGTAGGATGCCCGTTCAGTTCGACCGCGTCCGCCGCGCACGAACCGAACACGACGTCCGTCGCCAGCGTCTCGCCCTTGACATAGTCCAGATGGGCCGTGAGCGCGGCCGTCATCTCCGCATCGGCCTCGACCGTGACGGTGATGCGCTGCGTCACCTCGAAGTCGGCCTCCTTGCGCATGGACTGGACGTGGCTCACGAATTCGCGCGCAAGGCCCTCGGCGACCAGCTCCGGCGTAAGCGCCGTCTCCAGTCCGACGACAATCGACCCCTGGGACGCGACGACGAGACCATCCTTCGGCTTGCGGGTGACGAGAACGTCGGCTTCGTCGATGGCAATGCCTTCGATGACGAGCTGAGAGCCAAATGCCTTGAGCTGCGAGATCGCGGCGGCGACGGCCTTCATCTTCGGACCGCACTTCTTGCCGAGCGTCTTGAAGTTCGCCTTGAACGTCACGTCGCACAGTTCCGTCTCGTCCGCAATGCGGGAAACCGACTTTACGTTGAGTTCGTCAACGATAAGCGCGTTGAGTTCGTCAACGCTCGAACCGTTGGCAATGCTCGACGCGCCTGCGACGTTGATCTTCGCGAGAGGCTGCCTCACCTTGAGGTCGTTGTCGGCGCGGAGCCGGCGGCCGAGTTCGACGACCGCCTGGATCTCCGCCATCGCCTTTTCGAGCGCGAGGTCGCGCGCCGCCGCGTTCGCGGTCGGGAAGTCGCAAAGATGCACCGACTCGGGATCCGACGCGCCCTTCAGGTTGCGGTAAATCTCCTCGGCGATGAACGGCGTGAACGGCGCCGCGACCTTCGCGAGCTGCACGAGCACGTAGCGGAGCGTACGGTAGGCGTTGAGCTTGTCGCCGTCGTTCGTCGACTTCCAGAAGCGGCGGCGGCTGCGGCGGATGTACCAGTTCGTCAGGTCCTCGATGAACTTCACGAACGGACGCACCGACTTCTGCAGGTCGTAGTCGTCCATCGCCGCCGTCACGTCGTTGATAAGCGTCTCCATCGACGAGACGATCCAACGGTCCAAGACATTCGCGGACTGCGGATAGACGACTTCGGCATCGGCGAAACCGTCCACGTTCGCGTAGGTGACGAAGAACGAATAGGCGTTCCACCACGGAATCAGCAGGTCGCGCATGAGCTGCTGAACGCCCTTCTCGGAGAACTTGAGCGACTCCGCCTTCACGACCGGCGAATAGATCATGTACAGCCGGATCGCGTCCGCGCCGTAGGTGTCGAGCATCTTCGTCGGGTCGGGATAGTTCTTCAGCCGCTTCGACATCTTCTTGCCGTCCTCGGCGAGAACGAGTCCGTTCACGATCACGTTCTTGTACGGCGACTGGTCGAAGAGGCAGGTGCCGAGCACCATCAGCGTGTAGAACCAGCCGCGCGTCTGGTCCAGGCCCTCGGCGATGAAGTCGGCCGGGAAGAATCTCACAACGGACGGGGCGAGAACGCCCCGATCCCCACCGTCGAAATAGTCTTCGCCCATGTAGTGCTGCTGCGCATACGGCATCGAGCCGGACTCGAACCAGCAGTCAAGCACCTCGGGCGTGCGGTGGTAGGTCTTGCCGTCCTTGCGGATGACGATCTTGTCCACGAAGTGCTTGTGGAGGTCGGTCACCTTCTCGCCCGAAAGCTCCTCCAGCTCCTTGATCGACCCGACGCAGATCATGTCCGACGGATCGTCGTCGTTGATCCAGACCGGGATGCAGCTGCCCCAGAAGCGGTTGCGCGAAATGTTCCAGTCGCGCGCCTCCTCCAGCCAGTTGCCGAAACGCTTCTCGCCGACGTAGGCGGGCGTCCAGTGGACCTTGGCGTTGTTCTTCGCCAGACGCTCGTGCAGGTCTTCGACCTTCACGTACCAGGCGTCGATCGCGCGATAGATGAGCGGCGTGTCCGTACGGTCGCAGAACGGATAGCTGTGGACGATCGTCGACTGGTGGACGAGCTTGCCCTCGGCCTTGAGGCGCTTGATGATGTCCTTGTCGCAGTCCTTGCAGAAGCGGCCCTGGTATTCAGGCACCTGGGCGGTGAACGCGCAGGCGGAGTCGAGCGGATCGACAATCGCGTGCATTCCCGCCTCCTGGCAGACGCGGAAGTCGTCCTCACCGTACGCCGGGGCGATATGGACGATGCCAACGCCGTCGTCTGTCGTCACGTAGTCGTCGTTCAGCACCTTGAACGCGCCCTCGGCCTTCTTGTCCGCGAAGTAGGGGAAGATCGGCTCGTATGACGTGCCCTTGAGATCGCTGCCCTTGAATTCGGCGACCAGCTCGTACTGCTCGGGCTTCTTGAAGATGTGAGGCAGACGTGCCTTGGCCATGATGTAGACCGGCTTTGCGTCGTCGGTGAGGTCGCGAACAGCGACATAGTCGATCGACGCGCCCGCGCACATCGTCAGGTTTTCGGGGAGAGTCCACGGCGTCGTCGTCCAGATAAGCAGGTAGACGGTCCGCTCTTTGGCGAGAAGATCCTTCATCACCGCGCTTTCGGCATCGAGCGCCTTCGTGCGGACCGTCACCGTCGGATCCTGCACGTCCTTGTAGTTGGAACCGGCCTCGAAGTTCGACAGCGGCGTCGAGAGCTTCCAGCTGTAGGGCATGATGCGGTGCGACTTGTAGACGCGGCCCTGGTTCCAGAGCTGCTTGAAGACCCACCAGATCGTCTCCATGAAGTCGGGGTTCATGGTCTTGTAGTCGTGGTCGAAGTCGACCCAGCGGCCCATGCGGGTCACGGTCTTGCGCCACTCGGAGACGTACTTGAGCACCATCGACCGGCACTGTTCGTTGAACTTGTCGACGCCGAGCGCCTTGATCTCGGGCGCACCGGCGACGCCGAGCGCGTCCTGCGCGAGGGCCTCGATCGGCAGTCCGTGCGTGTCCCAGCCGAAGCGGCGCTCGACATATTTGCCGCGCATCGTCTGGTAGCGCGGCACGATGTCCTTGATCGTCCCGGCGAGCAGATGTCCGTAGTGCGGCAGGCCCGTCGCGAACGGAGGCCCGTCGTAGAACTTGTAGCGCTCCTTGCCCTCGTTGCGCTTGAGCGACTTCTCGAACGTCCCGTCCGCCTCCCAGAACTTGAGGATCTCCTCCTCCATTTGCGGAAACGCCACCTTGTTGGATACCGTCTTGAACATTGCTTTGCTTACTCCAGTTTCTTGTTTTTGAAATGATCACGGACGCCCGTCCGCTCCGGCGCCGCTGAGGCGGAGCGATTCGACGCGCAGTTCCAAATGGGTCTCGCCGTAGTCGGAAATGCCGACGTAGAACGTCAGGTCGCAGGGACCGACCGCGCCGTCGCGCGGCTGCAGCGCGGCGATCTGGTCGGCGCAGTTCCACCAGACGGCCCTGAGTCCGGCGACGGACATCGCGTAGTGCCGCCGCTCGGAGTCGGCCGAGCGCAGCTGGCGGAGTTCGCGCACGACGACGTTCCTGAGTCCGAAGAGCGGTTCGCGGTTGCCTTCGCCGAAGGGTTCGAGCCGCTCCAGCCATTCCGCCAGCTCCAGCGTGAGGTCGCCCGGCTCGACCCAGGCGTCGACCCGCTCGTCCGCCGATGCCGTGGAAAGATTCTGCGCCTGCAGGCGGCAAGCCGCGGCAAACTGTTCGCGAAAGGCTTCCAGCGCGCCGGCGCGGACCGTGAAGCCGGCCGCGAGGGCGTGTCCGCCGAAGCGCTCCAGCTCGGACGCGGCGAACCCGAGCGCGTCGCGCACGTTGTAGCCCTCCGGCGCACGGGCGGAGCCGAGACCGTCGACAACGACGCAGACGGGGACCTTCGGCGCCAGCTGGTCCATCACGCGGGCGGCGACGATGCCCGCCACGCCCTGATGTCCGCCGGAAATTTCGATGACCTGCGCGTCGGCCCCGGGCACGATCTGCTCCAGCGCCTTAGCGAGCATGCGCCCTTCGAGGGACTTGCGGTCGGCGTTGAGGAGGTCGACCTTCTGGGCGAACGCACGCGCCTCTTCGCGGTCGCGGGAAAGGACCAGCCGGATGGCGCTTGCGCCGGAATCGGGTTCGAGCCGTCCCGCCGCGTTGATCCGGGGGCCGAGGAGAAAGCCGAAATCGCGGCACTTGAGCGCGGGGGACGCCGCGCGGGAGGCCCTAAGATACAGTTCGCGCAATCCCACCGGAGCGGCCGCGTGAAAGCGCCGCAGGGCCTCCGCGACCAGGATGCGGTTCTGGCCCTTGAGCGGCATGACGTCCGTCACCGTGGCCAGTCCGGCGAGGACGAGCATCGGCGCGGAGACGCTTTCGCATGTCGCGCAGACGCCCCTTTCGCGCGCCTTGGTCACCAGCGCGTTGGCGAGGACGAACGCGACGCCCGCGCCGCAGAGGTCCGCATGTTCGGGCGGCGCGGCTACCTTGGGGTTCACGAGCGCATCGGCCGCCGGCAGCTGCGGACGCCCCGCGCCGTCTGCGGATTCGGACTCGAGGCCCGGCAGATGGTGGTCGGTGACGACGACGGCGATGCCGCGGGCCTTGAGCTGCGCGACCTCGTCGATGGAATTGATGCCGTTGTCGACGGTGACGACGAGACCGACATCGGGATGCTCCGCGAGCATGCGCGCCACGGAGGCCGCGCTCATGCCGTAGCCCTCCGTCAGCCGCCGCGGCAGAAACGCCGCCACCTGTCCGACTTCGCCCGTCACCGCCTCCAGAGCCCGGACGAGGATCGCCGTCGCGCAGACTCCGTCGCAGTCATAGTCGCCGAAGACCACGATCCGCCGACGGTCCTTGACCGCGGCGAGAATCGTCTCCACCGCCTCCGAGACCATGGGCAGCGTGTCCGGCCGCGGCAGGTTCTTCAGCGACGGATGGAGAAAGCCGTCGAGGTCCGCAGCGGAAATGCCGCGGGCCTCGAGCAGGCGCTGGATGATTTCAGGCGTCACTTAACCTCGTGACACCAGCCGTGCTTGTCGGGGATGAGGCCGTACTGAATGCCCTGCACCGTGTCGTAGAGCTTCTGAAGCGTCGGATGGACGACCTCGGGATCGGAGATCTTGATGACGTCCTTGCCGCGGGTGATCTCCCACACGGGCGTGATCACCACGGCCGTTCCGAGCGCCGCGACGGCCTTGAACTTCTTGATTTCGGTGTAGGGGACGGGACGGCACTCGACCTTGAGGCCGAGGTCCTTGGCGCACTGCTTGAGCGACATGTTCGTCACCGACGGCAGCACCGAGCAGCTGTCGGGCGTGACATACGCGCCGGACTTGGAGATCGCCGCGAAGTTGGATGTCGCGAACTCCTCGACGTACTTGTGGCTCTTCGCGTCCAGATAAAGCTCGACCGGCCAGCCCTCGTGCTTCGCTTTCTCGTGCGCGAAGATGCCGGCGGCGTAGTTGCCGCCGACCTTGACGTCGCCCATGCCGTGCGGCGCGGCGCGGTCCCAGTCGTCGAAGATGACGGCGCGCACCGGCTTGATGCCGCCCTTATAGTAGGCTCCGACCGGCATGACCATGATCATGAAGGTATACTCGTGCGCCGGCGCGACGCCGATCTGCGGACCGGTGCCGATGAGGAGCGGACGGAGGTAGAGCGAACCGCCCGTGCCGAACGGCGGCACGTATTCCGCGTTGCGCCTGACGATCTTCTCGCACGCGTCGAGGAACATCTCGACCGGCACCGGCGGCATGCAGGTGCGCTGGGCGGTGCGGAACATGCGCTTGGCGTTCTCGTCGGGACGGAAGATCACGATCTTGCCGTCCTTCTGGCGGAAGGCCTTGATGCCCTCGAAGCACTCCTGACCGTAGTGCAGGCAGGCCGCGCCGATGTGCATCTTGATGTACGGATCCTTGACGAACGAGGGCTTGGACCACTTGCCATTCTTCCAGGTGTAGCGGATATGACAGTTCACGTCGGAGAAGCCGAACCCGAACTTCTCCCACTTAATACCCTTCTTAGGTGCTTTCATTTTGTCGTTCCTTTCAAATTTGCCCTACTATTATACCATATTTGCGGAAGTTCGGCAGAACCGTCGAAAGTTAGCGCCGGGTAGACGCATCAGGCTCTTCAAAGTCTAGGCGACATCAGATAAGACCTACACAATTGACAGCAGTACGGATGCGATGCGCCCGAGGTCCGCAGCGGAAAGTCCGGCGCCGGACGGCAGGCAAAGGCCCGTGCGGAAGATGGCCTCGGACTGCGCACCGCCGAAGGTCTTCACCTGCCGGAAGACGGGCTGAAGGTGAAGCGGCTTCCAAGCCGGCCTCGCCTCGATGTCCGCCGCCGCAAACGCCGCGACGAGACGGTCGCGCGTGCGCCAGCTCGGACAGCGCATCACGTTCAGCCAGCAGTTCGACGCGCCGTCCGCGTCCAGCAGCGAAAAGCCGGGTCGCGACGCCGCGAGCTGCGCGTAAAAGGCGCGGACCTTGCGCTTCCGCGCGAGGATCTCCGGCAACCGGGCGAGCTGCGCCAGGCCGATGGCCGCCAGGACGTTGCTCATGCGGTAGTTGTAGCCGACCATGCGGAACTCGTACTGCGGCTTCGGCTCGCGTCCCTGCTGGCTCAGCTTCAGCGCCAGCGCGGCCAGCCGGCGCGAATCGGTGACGATCGCCCCGCCGCCGCCGGTCGTGACGACCTTGTTGCCGTTGAAGGAATAGACGGCCGCCACCCCGGCCGAACCAGCCGCGCGTCCGTCCGCCGACGAACCGACGGACTCGGCCGCGTCAACGGCGAAAACCGCGCCGTGCCGGCGGCAGATCCGACGGAGCGCCGCGTAATCGCAGCAGGTGCCGAAAAGATCGACCCCGAAGACGAGCAGCTTGCGCCGCCCGGCCACCGTCAGTTCGGCGAGCGCACGGTCCAGGAGCGCGACGTCGAGGTTGCCGGTCGCGTCGCAGTCGACCAGCGCAAGCTCCGCCCCGCGGTGCCAGGCCGAGCCGACCGTCGCGATGAACGAGAGCGTCGGCGAAACGACCGTCCAGCCAGGTCCGACGCCCAGGCACTCCAGCACGAGGTCGATGGCCGCCGTGCCGCTCGAGAGCGCGACGGCGTAACGCCGTCCGGAAAGCGACGCGAGCGCGCGCTCGAAGGCCTCGACCTGCGGTCCGCACGGCGCGATGTAGCCGGAATCGAATGCCGCCGCGACGGACGCGCGTTCCGCCTCGCCGACAAAGGGCGGCTGGAGAAAGATTCGCCTACCGGTAGTTGACATGCTCGCCTCCCGCCTTGACGCGCCGGTATGTCTGGCGCACCGGATCGTAATAGCAGACCGACACCTCGGGCAGCCTGTCCGCGCCGTCCGCCACGAAATACCCCTTCCACACGACCGCGTCCCCCTTCTCGGACCGCAGCCGGCCGCGCTCCCATTCGTAGGACATCCCCGGCAGCATCCAGTCCGACGGCAGATACCCGTCGTAGGTCAGCACGCCCGTCAGCGTCACGACGTCGTTGGTCCCGACCTCCGTCAGGTCGGGCGTCAGCTGCAGAGCGACGTTCGCGGCGACGAGTCCCGAGAAGTCCGGCGGCTGACCGGCCGACGGCAGCGGCTGCACTTCCAGGCGGATGGACGGCGTGCGGCTCGAAAACGAGCTGCTGAAGCTGAAGGAACTGCCGCGCACGCGCTGACGGACCGCGGCCTGCCCGCTCAGCGCCAGCGAAAATCCGCCGCGGTACGGCACGTCGAAACGCGCCGGCACCCGCAGCCGCATGACGACGTTCGACGGATTGCCCGCCGCGGCTTCGTCGCTCTGCAGCACCTCGATCTCCCCGACGGTCTTCAGACCGTACCCTTCGAGGAACTGCAGGCGAAGGCCTTCGAGCGTGCAGGATTTCGGACGCTCGACGTCGACGAGGAAATTGAACGCCTTGCCGACCTGGAGCGGCTCGGCGTCAGGACGGACCGAGACCGTGACCGTCGGCTGCTGAACGTCGTCCGAGAACATGAGGTTTCCGCCCGCGCCGCCGAACGAAAAGCTCATCTGCTGCCGCATCTGCTGCATTTGCTGCTCTATGCGCTGACGCATCTCCTCCATCATGGCAGACGGATCTTGCCCCTGCGCCTGCGCCGCCGCCGGAAGCAGCGCCGCCGTCAGCAGCACGACCGCCAGCGCGCGGATCAGCCGCGACAGGAAGAAGAGCACGAGCGCGACAGCGACGACGGCTCCGACGACGAGACCGACGCGGCCCCAGAGGGCGTGACGCAAGACCGGCCGGCCGACCTGCCGCCAGACGGGGAGCTCCGCCATGGGATTGTGGTAACGCAAGGCGATCGCCGCGACGAGTCCGCGTTCAAGTTCGGGAATCTGTCCGATGCGCCATTCGAGCCGCGTGTAGAGGTCGAGCGCGCGCTTCCAGTCTCCGGCGCGAATCGCCTCGCCCGCCTCGTTCATCCGCGCCGCCGGGAGGTCGAAGGGACGGAAAGCGTCCGCCGAAGGCGCCGCGAGAGCGCGCCGCCAGTTCCATTCCGCGTCGGGACCGCAGGCCGAGAGGTCGCCGCCGCACCAGCCGGGATCGCGGATCAGGTCCGGCGGCGCAGGCAGGGTCTGGCCGTCCGTCTCCTGAAGGCCCTCGACGATGACCTGCTGTCCCGGACGGACGTGGACGGGCACGCTCGCCGTCCGCGCCACGCGCCGCGCACCCGCGGCGTCGGCGTACTCGAACTCGATTTCGGGGAACCAGAGCACGCCTTCGCGCAGCGGACGGACGCGGTAGGTGATCGACCGCGAGACCGTGACCTGGCGCTGGGAGAAGAAGTTGCCGACCGTGCGTTTCTCCGTGTCCGTCTTCGCGCTGGCGTCGTCGAGCTTCCAGTCCTTCTCGCTGACGGCCTTCGACAGTTCCGGCGGATGGAGCGCGGCGAAATCCGCCTCGCCGAGGAAGTCGACGGTCAGCACCATCGGATCGCCCACCGTCACGTTGTTCACGTCGAAATAGGCCCGCACCCGCAGATCCGCGCCCGTCACGCCGAAAAGCTGGACCGCCGCCAGCAGCATCATGGAAAATCCCGTCATCACGACCTCGTCAATTGGGCGTCACCTTGAAGCTGACAATCACGCCTTCCCGGTTCTGCTCCAGGAACTGGGGGCTCAAATTGCGCACGACCCCGACGCGCTCCGCCGCCGACAGGATCGAACGGTCCGCCGCCGCGTCCGACGAACTGCTCAGCAGCTTAAAGCTGGTCACGTGTCCAGAAGAATCGAAAAACACCAGCAGCTGCGCCTCGCGGAGCGTGCTGGACCAGGACGGACGCTCCCACTTCTCGTAGAAGGCGCGGCGGATCAGGGCGACGCACCGCTGGCTTTCGCTCGCCGTGACGGTCGTCGCGCCGGGCTTGTACCCCTGGTTAAGCAGAGTGCGCCAGTTCGGGTCCAGCTTCTTGCCGCTGCCGGTGACTGGCGGCGGGGCGTCGAGCTTGACCGTCTTCGCGCTGTCGCGCATCTTGCGCAGCCGCTCCTCGCGCAATTCCTTGGCCGTTTTTTCGGGAACCTTGGGCTTGGGCGGATCGGGCTTCTTCTCCTCCTTCGGCTTCGGCGGCGGGTCGGGCTTCTTCTCCTTCGGCTTCGGCGGCGGCAGCTTCACGACCGCGTCCAGCGCCGGATCGTCCGGCGGATCCGGCAGCGGCGCCGGCGGCGGCGGTTTCGGCGGCGGCTCGGGATCGGGTTCGGGCTCTGGCGCCTCGAAGGTCAGTTCGATGGGGATGACGGCCTCCTTCTCCTTGAACGGAAGGGCGATCAGCAGAAAAATCAGGACGGGAACGACATGGATGGCAACCGACAGGAGCAGGTTGCGCAGACTAACCACCTTCGGCTTGGACGCACCGTCGTTCATTTCGCCGCTACTTCTCCACGGTGACGAGCGCCATGCGCCGCGCCTTGCACTTGTAGACGACCTTCACGACGCCCATGACCGAACCGTAGTCCAGCCGCTCGTCGCCGCGCACGAGGACCGGCACCTCGGGGTCTTCCGCGACCATCTGCTTCAGGATGGACTCGAGCTCGTCGAGCGTGACGGGGCGGTCGTTGAAAAAGTAGCCGGACGGATAGGTCGCGGTGATCGTGTTCGCCTTGCGGTTCTTCGTCGGCAGCTCGTCCGTTTTCGCCTGCGGCAGGAGGATCGACACGCCCTGTTCGAGCGCGGGCAGGGTGACGATGAAGGTGACGAGCAGGAGGAAGGTGAGATCGATGAGGGAATTCATGTCGATCTGCGCCTTCGGCTCGTCGTCCCGATTGCGCCGCTGACGTCGCGAAAGCATGTCAGTTGTCCTTTCCGAGGAACTCGCGGCCCACGCTCGCGATCAGCTCGTCGGCGAAGCCCTCCATTTCCGAAGTGAGGGCGCGGATGCGCGAATGGAGGAAGTTGAAGCCCATCTGACCGGGGATGGCGATCAGCAGCCCGACCACCGTCGTGACGAGCGCGGAGGAAATCGACGGGGCGATGGTCGCGAGGTTGGCGCTGCCGGCGGAGCCCATCTCGAAGAAGGCGTCGAGAACGCCCCACACCGTGCCCAGCAGGCCGAGCATCGGCGCGAGGCCGACCACCGTGACGACGAGGCCGATGCCGTGCCGGGCGCCGATCTCCGCCTCGTCGAGGGCGTGTTCGCAGCTGCCGCGGACAAGTTCGACGTCGCGCTTCGTCAGCGCCACGGCGGCCGAGCCGCGGCTCTCGACGAGTTCGCCGCGGTCCGCGCTGGAGAGCAGTCCGAGCACGCGCTCGCAGGTCACGCGGTACACCTGCTCCAGTCCGTACGCGGCGACATAGCGGTGCGCCAGATAGTGTTCGAGCACGCCGTTGCAGTTCCTAAAGTCGCTGATGAACTGCCGGGACGCCCTCAGAAGCGCCGACAGTTCGCTCGCCTTGCCGATGATGACGGTGAACATGGCGACCGAGAAGAGCAGCTGGACGATTACGATGCCCTGTCCGATGAGGTTGGACTTGACGAAGCCCTCGAAAATTGAATTGGCAAACAGCATGGCGGCGTGATTAGTTCGGGTTTTCGGGTTGCGGAACGGCGTCGGACCCGGCCTTCGCCCGCGACGTGACCTGGCCTTCCGGCGGCAGATCGGCGCGGGAAAGCCCGCAGGAGGCGAGCACCTTGTCCGTAGTCTGGAAATGGGTCTTGCAGTTGTTCATCAGCCAGGACGGTCCGTGACGGCCGACCATCTCGGCGGCGAGCCGGGCGACTTCGGGGCTGCTCGAGCCCAGCGGTATCTCGACCGCCGCGCCGCCCTCGCCAGCATGCTCGCCGGCCGAGCGCGTCGCCCGGATGAAGAGTTCGCGGGCGATGACCGAAGCCGCCGCGACGGCGATGTCGCTTTCGGCCTTGTGGCGCTGCTCGACCTGCGCCTGACGGCCGCGCGTCTTGAGGGCGCGGCGAATCGTCAGTTCCGTCGGCGCGAACTGGTCGACGACGACGCGCGAGCACGCGGGGCGCCGCTCGAGCAGCCCCTCGATGGCCGCGCCGTGCGCCCAGGCCAGCAGCCGGTTGATGTTGCGAATCTTCGCGTAAAGGCGGTTGTAGGCGGGCGGATTGAGCTGGACGACGTTGTAGCCCTCCGCGCCGAGCAGACGGCGCAGTTCGGCCCCGACCGAAAGCACCGCCGAGTCCGACATCTGCTTGCAGTCCCGCACGCCCAGCTCGCGCATCTTCGCCGACAGCTCCTCGTCGGTGTACGCGCAGCAGACGACGAGCGGTCCGAAGTAGTCGCCCTTGCCGGACTCGTCGCTGCCCGCGTGGGCGCTGAAGAGTTCGGGATGGAGGACCTCCTCGTAGCCGAGCTCCGCCGTCTTGAGGACCTGCGGCTCCAGCGTGTAGAGGACGAAGTCCCCGGCGCCGCGGCCCTGCACGCAGAACTTGCGGCGGCCGTGCTTCTCCTTCGCATAAAGCGTCGCGTTGAAATGGTCGCCTTCAATAGACCACAGGGCGTACGGCACCTCGCGGCGGCGGTAATTGCCGTTGACCATCAGCCCCAGCAGCAGTTCCTGCTGGTCGTTTGTCAGTTCGTAGGTAAAGCAGGTCGGTTCGCTCACTGCTGCTTCTGAGCCTTGAGCGCCTGGCTGACGGCCAGCATGCGATCAGCCAGATCCGCGAACCCGACGTCGTTGGAGTAGACGTCCTTGTAGTACTGGTAGGCCTTTTCGAGGTCGCCCTGCTCCTCGGCGCAGAGACCGAGCTGGTAGACGACCTTCTTCTTGAGGTCGTCCATCATCGGAATGCTGTCGCGCGCGGTCTCGAGCTGCATGACCGCCATGTCGGTCTGCCCCTTGTTGAGGAAGCACATCGCCAGGTAGTAGAGCGCCTGAAGGCGGTCCTTCGGACTCTTCTGGGCGAGCTGGAGGTGCTCCATCGCCTCGTCGTAGTAGCCGTAGTCGCTGTAGAGGACGCCGAGGTGGAAGCGGAGGTGGAGGTCGTTCGGATAGCGCACGACGCGCGCGGCCAGGTCGTCGAAGACGAACTGGTTCTTCTGCGCCTCGGTGGCCTGCGCGTTCTCCTCGTCCCCGGCCTCGCGGTACTGCGAGATGACCTGGTCGAAATACTGGATGCGGGCCTGGGAGAGCATGCGGTCGAGTTCGGGGTCCATGGAGCCTGCCGCCTCGATCGCCGCCTCGAGACACGCGACCGCCTCCTCGAAGCGCTTGCCCTGGACGTAGATTCGCGCGAGGGCACGGCGGGCATTCATGTTCTTCGGCTCCGCCTCGATCTGCTTGAGCTTCTCCTGGATCAGCAGCTCCGCGTCGTCGCCCGTCACGACCGCCTTGTTCGCCGCGTCGAGCTTCGCCGCCTGCTCCTTGGTGGCGATCAGCGCCTGGAAGCCGCCCTTCTTGCCGGCGGTCTGCTCCCAGCCGGAGTTCATCGTCGCGCGCGCCTCGGTGTTCTTCAGTTTCTGAAGGACGGTCTGGTCGCCGGGCTTGAGCTCGGCGAGCTTCTGGTAGGCGTCACGAGCCTTGATCCAGTCCTTCGCCATCGTGTAGTAGGTGGCCACGCGCTCCAGCAGCGCCGGATCCTTGTTGGAGCATTCGTAGGCCGCCTCGATCGAAATCGCCGCGTGGTCGGGCTTGCCCGCCGCTTCGGCGGCCTTGACCGCCACCTCGATGTTGTCGGCGTCAAGCGGATTCTGGCAGAGCAGCTTCTCGGCCTCGGCCATCGCCTCCGCCGCCTTGCCCTTCTTGAGGAGGCCCGTGATCTTGCCGCGGGCCATCATGTAGCCGAGCTTCGCCCCGAAGCCGGCCTTGCCGACGGACTTGAACTTCGCGATCTGCGCCGCGCGCAGCAGCTTGCGCGTCTCCAGAATATCCGGCGCGGCCGAAACCGCCTCCATCAGCATGTCCACGGCCAGCTCGTAACGGCCGGACTCCATCGCCTGCCGTCCGCGATTCGCAAAGTTCTGCGCCTTCTGTGCCAGATCAACCGCCATCACGAAACCTCCAGTCTTTCATCGCAAATGTGTTCGAGAACGCCCTCGGCCTTGTAGGTCTTGAGCATGAAATGGGTCGAGGTGGAAAGCACGTTGTCGAGCGTCGACAGATCCGACGCCACGAAATGCGCCACGTCCTGCAGGCTGTCGCCCTTGACGAAGACCAGCAGGTCGTAGCCGCCGGACATCAGGAAGCAGGCCTCGACCTGCTCGAACTTCGACACCCGCTCGGCGATCTTGCCGAATCCGCATTCGCGCTGGGGCGTGACCTTGAGTTCTATTACCGCATGCACTTCGTTCATCGTTGAACCTCGCAGTTGGACCGTTAATGTAAAAGCCGGGACGGCGCGTTCACCAGCGCAGGCTGACGAGATCGTCGATCACCTGCCGCGCCAGGTCGTCGGCGAGACGCCCCGAGGCGTCGCGCTGCGCCGTCAAGAGGTCGTTGCCGGCCGAGAAGTTCGTCTCGGCGCGGTAGAGCCGCCCGTCGACAAGCACCTTGCCGGCACGGCGGTCGACGACGGAAATCTTCGCCGACAGTTCGTAGACGTAGTCGCGGACGCGGCGATGGGTCACCCGGTCGCCGGAACCAGCCGCCAAGGCAACGCTGAGAATCTCGCCTTGGAGCTCCAGCGCGGCGTCGTCCCGACGCGCGATCTTGAACGTCCCCTCCCGCTGGAACTCGCGCAGGATCTGCTGCGTCACCACGGGGCCGAGCTCGGTCGCGTCGGCGGCGTTGCGGAATTCGGGCACGCACACCGTCCGCATCTCGGCCGGCACGGCACTCGTCCAGCGGTAGGAAGCGCAGCCGGCGCAGACGGCCAGCGGCAGCAACAGCAGCATTCTCATCTTCATTTGTCTTCTCCGTTGAGCTGTTCAATGCGTTCGCGCGCCTCGGCGGCGTGGACGCTGTTCGGATAATCCTCGATAAACAACTTGTAGGCCGACACCGCGCTCCGGCGAGTGCGCGTGCGCGAATCGTAGAAGCTCGCCGCCTTCCAGGCCTCGTCCTCCGCCAGCGCCTGCGCCTTGGCGAGATACTCCTCCAGCTGACGGCGCACCGCGCCAGGAACGTCACTGCGGACGCCCAGCTTGAGGAAGTCGATCGTATCCTGCACCCGCATGCGGTTGTAGCCGTGTTCGTCCAGCAGCTGCATGCGCACACGCGCCTCGCGGGCAAGTGCATCGCTCGCCTCAGGAGTGTTGGGATGAAGGCTGCGGATATTCTCGTAAACAGAGACGGCCTGCTCGAACTTGCCCTCGTCCTCCCGCAGCCCGGCGACGGTCAGCATTGCCGCCGGCACGAAGGACGCACCCGGCGCGCGCAGAATGAGAGACTCGTAGGCCAGTCGCACGTCCACCGTGTTCGCGAAGTGGAAGAAGAGCCAGCTCTTGCCGGTCTCACGCATCAGTTCGACGATTTGGTACATCTTCGCTGCCACCGCGTCGTAGTCGCAATCGGACGAATAGAAGTCCAGCAGATAGCGGTAGGCCTTGAAGGACTCCTCGTAGTCGAGGTCCTCCAGCAGCAGCTCGGCGTGGCGCAGCTGGGCGCGGGCCGCCTGCGGAGCCGTCGGCCATTCGCGCACAAGCGCGTCATAGCCCTTGCACGCGGCGGAAAGGTCACCTTCGCGCTCGCAGGCCTGACACCAGGCGAACTGCTCGGCGGAGTTGTCCTTCTCGGGACCGTTCCAGAAGGCGAACCACTTCGGTTCCTTGCGCTCGGGCCTCGCCGCGTTCTCGGTGTCGAAGCCGGGGAAGACATCGGTGGCCAGACGCTGCGTCGCGCCGGGCGTACCTGGCAGATCCGCCGCCGGCAGCGAAAGCACCGCCGCGGTCAGGAAAAGAAACAGATTGCTTTTCAGACTCATGCAAGTATTATACCAAAAACCATCGGAATAGGACACACGATATTATTTTGACCGGGCTCTTTCCATGGCGAAAAGCCGCCTGATCAGACCGCCATTTCCGCGAGAATCGCACGGGCCGCAGCCGTCGGATCGGGCGCGGCGAGAATCGGACGGCCGACGACGAGATGCGTCGAGCCGTCACGAACCGCGTCAGCCGGCGTCGCCACGCGCTTCTGGTCGCCCACGGCGCTGCCGGCGGGACGCACCCCCGGCGTGATGAAAAGCGTGCCGGCGGCGGGCGAACGCGAAAGCGCGCCCACCTCCTTCGGCGGGCAGACGAGCCCGTTCGCGCCGTTCGCCACGGCGAACGCCGCCATCGCCGCGACCTGATCGGCCGGCGTGCGGCCCGTGATGCCGACGTCCTCGAGGTCTGTCTGGTCAAGGGAGGTCAGCACCGTCACCGCCAGAATCCGCGGCGCGGCCGCGCCGAACTCGGCCGCCGCGTCCGCCGCGGCGCGGATCATCGCCTTGCCGCCGACGGAATGGATCGTCATCAGATCGACGCCCAGCTTGCCGCCGCTGCGGACCGCGCGTTCGACCGTGCGCGGAATGTCGTGAAGCTTGAGGTCGAGAAAGACCTTCTTGCCCAGGTCCTTCACCGCCCGGACGACGTCCGGACCCTCCGCCGTAAAGAGTTCGAGCCCGATCTTGTAGAAGCCGACCGGGTCGCCGATCTGACGGACCTTGGCCACCGCCTCCTCGCGCGTCTGCACATCCAGCGCAACAATCAGTTCTGCCATGACAACCTTCCTTTCGTTTTAAAATTCAACGGCGACCGTCCTTCACTTCCCGGCCCCTCTGCGGCGGGTGATGCGGGCGACGATCTTCGACGCGCCGAGATTCCGAAGCCCCAGCAGCATCATGATCTTCCCCAGCAGATGACGGCTTTCGGCCTTCACCTCCAGGATCTCGATGCCCTCCTTGTCGCAGAGTGCGCGGAAGTCCTTGAGCGTGATGCAGTGGATGTTCGGCGTGTCGTACCACTCGAACGGCAGCTGCTTCGAAACCGGCAGCCGTCCGGTCAGCGCCAAGGTCAGGCGGATGCGGTACGCGGCGAAGTTCGGGAACGTGACGATCGCTTCGTCCGCGATGCGCAGGGCCTCGCGCAGAAGTCCGCGCGGATTCTTCACCTCCTGAAGCGTATCGGAGACGACGGCCACGTCGTAGTGCCGGTCGGGGATGCACTCGAGCCCCTGGTCGTCGACGTCGTCGTAGAGCATGCGGTGACCGTCGGCAAGCGCCTCCTCGAACTTCTCGACGTCGATTTCGACGCCGTCTCCCTTCGTCCCCTTGACCTCGCGCAGGACGTTCAGCAGGCTTCCGTCGCCGCAGCCGATGTCGATGACGCGCGCCCCCTTCGCCACCATGTCGGACACGTTCGCGTACAGCCGGCGCTGCCAGTCCAGCACCTTGACCGGACGGTCGCCCAGGAAGCCGCCGACCAGCTTGGAAAGCTCGTCGATATGGGTCAGGAACGCGTCATGGCCGATGCCGTAGTCCAGATGGCAGTAGGAGACGTCCTTGCCGGCCTTCAGCAGCGCGGCGGCGATCTCCCGGCTCTGCCATTCGGTGAACAGCACGTCGCCGCCGTAGGAGACGACGAGCGTGCGGGCCTTGACGCGGGCGAGCGCGGCTTCCAGCGAACCGAACCGCACGGCGGGGTCGGCCTCGTCCATCGAGCCGACGATGTGCAGATAGCTGTTCGCGTCGAAGCGGCGGACGAACTTCATCGCCTGGTAGTCGAGATAGCTCTCGATCTGGAAGTAGGTCTTGAAGAGGCGGTCGCGTTCGCGGCGCTCGGCCTCCGGCGCCTCGACGAACTCCGGCTGGAGCCGCCGCTCGAACTTCCCCTGGAGGTGTTCGCGCGAAAGGTAGGAGATGTGCGCCAGCTGCCGGGCCGAGGCGAGTCCGTTGCGCGGACCCTTGCCGTCGCCTTCGAGATAGTAGTCGCCGCCGCGCCAGAGGGGGTCCTCCGTGATGGAGTTCTTGCCCATGACGTCGAACGCCAGCGCCTGGGTGTTGAGCGACGCCGACGTCGCCACCAGGACGGCCCGCTCCATCTCGTCGGGATAGCGCGTGAGCCAGTTGATGCACTGCATGCCGCCATAGCTGCCGCCGATGAGGGCCGCGAGCCGCTTCACGCCAAGCTGCCGGAGCAGCATCCGGAAGACATCCACCGCGTCGTCGAAGCTGTAGCGCGGAAAAGCCGAGCCGTAGGGACGCCCCGTGGCGGGGTCGACGCTCATCGGACCCGTCGTGCCCGAACAGCCGCCGAGCACGTTGGCGCAGATCACGTGGAAGCGGTTGGTGTCGATCGCCCGTCCGGGGCCGACCATCCCCTCCCACCAGCCGCTCGGCTCCGTCTCGCCGGGACGAATGCCCGCGACATGCGCGTCGCCGGTCAGCGCGTGGCAGATGTAGACCGCGTTGTCGTCGGTCAGCGGCGCACCGCACTCCTCGTACGCGACTTCGACCTCCAGCAGCGTGCCGCCGTAGGCCAGCTTCAGTCCGCCCTCGGGCAGCTGAAGCTTCATCTTCTTGGGTTCGACAACTCCAACTCCGTCGTCCATCTCGCCTCTTCTCAATATCCGCAGTCCATGATTTCGCGCTCGTAGCCGAACGTGCCGGCGATCAGCGCGGCGCGAATCCACATGCCGTTGCGCATCTGCCGCCAGTACATCGCCCGCGGGTCGCGGTCGCAGCAGGTCGAGATCTCGTCGCGCCGCGGCAGCGGATGCAGCAGCGCCGCGTCCGGCTTGAGGAGCGCGAGCTCCGCCGCGCCGAACTTGAAGCGTGAGGTGTCGATCTTCGCCGACGCGCCTTTCGCGCTGTCCCACTCGTCCTGGATGCGCGTCATGTAGACCGCGTCGGACACCTCCACCGCCGCGCGGAGGTCGTCCACGATCTCGTAGGCGACGCCCTTCTTCGCGAGAACCGCCACCACGTCGTCGGGCACCTGGAGCTCCGGCGGAGCGACGAAGATCTGCTTGATGCCGCGGAAGTTCGTCAGCAGGTACGAGAGCGAACGCACGGTGCGGCCGCGCAGCAGGTCGCCGCAAAACGTTACCGTCCGCCCGTCGAGTCCGCCCTTCTCCTCGAAGGAGCGCACGAGCGTGTAGATGTCGAGCAGCGCCTGCGTCGGATGCTGGTCCTTGCCCGAGCCCGCGTTGAGGATCGGGATCGGACGCGACGAGTTCGACAGCTCCCACGACATCTTCTCCGCCAGGCCCTGTTCGGGACTGCGCATGATGATCATGTCGAAGTAGGAGCTGAAGGTCCGGATCGAGTCCTCGTGGCTTTCGCCCTTGAACTCCGAGCTCGTCGCGGCGTCGCGGACCGAGCCCGTCGTGATGCCCAGCAGCTGGCAGGCCGCCAGATGCGAAAGGAACGTGCGCGAGGACGGCTGCGAGAAGTAGAGCATCGCGCGCCGGTGGGCGAGGACGCTCTTCAGATAGAGCGCGCCCTCCTTCGACTTGTTGATGAAACGGATGCGGTTGGCGAGGGCGCACAGCCGCTCCAGGAGCGCGCGGTCGAACTGCTGCGCGAACAGCGTGTGGTAGGGCATGCCGTCGCCCTCCCAGCGCATCAGATAGGGCTTCTTCTCCTCCAGCGACAGCGCCGAGAAGCTCTCCCAGTCGATCTCCGTAAGTTTCTTCATCGTTTTCCCCCTTTCCCTCGTCCGCTCGTCAGAGTCCGACGGCGCGGCGCACCTTCTCGATCGTCGGCGCCGCGAACGCCCGCGCCTTCTTCGCGCCGGCGGCGAGGATGTCCTCCAGCGCGTCGGGGTCCTTCTCCAGTTCCTCGCGACGGGCGCGGAACGGATCGAACAGCCGGTGGTAGGCTTCGAGGAGCGCCTTCTTCGCGTGGCCGTAGCCGTAGTTTCCGGCGCGGAAATGCGCCGCCATGTCGGCGACCTCTTCGGGCGTCGCGAACAGCTTGTAGAGCTCGTAGATCGAATTCCCCTCCGGCTCCTTCGGCTCCTCCATCGTCTTCGAATCGGTCACGATGCCCATGACCTTCTTCTTGATCGACCCGGACGGCTCGAAGAGCTCGATCGTGTTGTGATAGCTCTTCGACATCTTCTGTCCGTCGGTTCCGGGGATCGTCGCCACCGTCTCGGGGATGTAGGCGTCCGGCAGCTTGAAGGTCTCGCCATAGGCGTTGTTGAACTTCTGCGCGAGGTCGCGCGTCACCTCCAGGTGCTGCTTCTGGTCCTTGCCGACCGGCACGAGGTCGGCCTGCATGATGAGGATGTCAGCCGCCATCAGGACGGGATAGGCGAAGAGGCCGTGCGTCGCCTCGAAACCGTGCGCCATCTTGTCCTTGTAGCTGTGGCAGCGTTCCAGAAGCCCCATCGGCGTCAGGCACGAGAGGTACCAGGCGAGCTCCTGCACCTCCGGCACGTCGGACTGGCGGTAGATCACCGACTTCTCGGGGTCGAGTCCGCACGCCAGATAGTCCAGCGCGACGTCGCGCGTCGCCGCCCGCAGCTGCGCCCCGTCGCGCACCGTGGTCATCGCGTGGAAATTCGCGATGAACATGAAGTTGCTGCCCCGCTCCTGAAGGTCGAACATCGACTTCATCGCGCCGAAGTAGTTCCCCCAGTGAAGTTTGCCCGAAGGCTGAATGCCCGTCAGAATTCTCATGTCCCGGTTCTCCCTTCCTGTCCTGTGTACAAGCCGTCTCACGCGGGACGGTACGAGTCCTTCAGCGTCACCGTCCGGTTGAAGACCGGCGCGCCGTCCTTCGTGTCGCGTTCGTCCGCCACGAAATACCCCGTGCGCTCGAACTGGAAGCGCTCGCCGCCCTTCGCCGCGCCCAGCGCGGGCTCGACGTAGCCGGTCACGGTCTTCAGCGAGTCGGGGTTCAGATAGCGGAGGAACTGGTCGCTGCCGTCCTTCAGCGGATCCTTCTCGGTGAAGAGCCGCTCGTAGAGCCGGACCTCGGCCGGAACGCCGGTCGCGCAGTCGACCCAGTGGATCGTCCCCTTCACCTTGCGTCCGTCCGCCGCGTTGCCGCCCCAGGACGCGGTGTCCCACGTGCCGTGGATCTCGACGACCTTGCCCGAAGCGTCCTTCTCGCAGCCGGTGCAGCGGAAGAGGCACGCGCCGCGCAGACGGACCTCCTGTCCCGGCGCCATGCGGAAGAACTTCTTCTCCGGCACTTCCATGAAGTCCGACCGGTCGATCCAGATCTCGCGCCCGAACGGGATCTTGCGCGTCCCCGCCGCCTCGTCGAGCGGATTGTTGGGAAGCTCTACCTCGCGCGCGCCGCCATCCCAGTTGTCGATAACGACCTTCACCGGGTCCAGGACCGCCATGCGCCTGAGCGCCGTGCGGTTCAGCTCCTCGCGCACGCACCATTCCAGCAGGGCCGGATCCGACTCGCTTTCGACTTTGGACACGCCGATGCGGTCGCAGAACTCGCGGATCGCCCCCGGCGTGTAGCCGCGGCGGCGCATGCCGCAGACGGTCGGCATGCGCGGATCGTCCCAGCCGGCGACGTGCCCCTCGGTGACGAGCTGCAGCAGGAGGCGCTTGGACATCACCGTGTAGGTGATGTTCAGCCGCGCGAACTCGCGCTGCTGCGTGCGGATCTTCACGCCGCCGCGCACGGGCAGCATCCCCATCTCGTCCAGACGGTCGACGACCCAGTCGTAAAGCGGACGGTGCACCTCGAACTCCAGCGTACACATCGAATGGGTCACGCCTTCGAGCGCGTCCTCGATCGGATGCGCGAAGTCGTACATCGGGTAGACGCACCACTTGTCGCCCAGATGGTAGTGCGACACGTGGCGGATGCGGTAGATCACCGGATCGCGGAAATGGATGTTCGGCGAAGCCATGTCGATCTTCGCCCGCAGGCACCACTCGCCGTCGGCGTACTTGCCGTCGCGCATCTCGCGGAAGAGGGCGAGGTTGCGCTCCGGCGTCGTGTCCCGCGACGGCGAAGGCGTCCCCGGCTTCTCCGGCACGCCGCGGTAGCGCTTCCACTCCTCCTGCGTCAGGTTGCAGCAGTAGGCCTGGCCGGCGCGGATGAGGTTCTCGGCGATCTCGTACATCGTGTCGAACATGTTCGAGGCGTTGTAGAACCCGCGCTCGCCCGAATCGCCTTCGCCGGACCACTGGAAGCCCAGCCAGTTGATGTCCTTCTTGATGTTCTCCGCGTATTCGTCGGACTCCTTCGTCGGATTGGTGTCGTCGAGCCGCAGGTGGCATTCGCCGCCGAAGAGCTCGGCCATGCCGAAGTCGACGCACACGGCCTTCGCGTGCCCGATGTGAATGTAGCCGTTAGGTTCCGGCGGAAAGCGCGTGACGACCTTGCCGCCGGTCTTGCCGTCGGCTACGTCTTTCTCGATCCACTGCCGGAGAAAATGTCTGCTGGTGTCTGATTCGTTCATGGTAGTTCTCTGGATGCTGTTTTACGCGGCAGGAGACTCGCGTCTCCAACCGAAATCGTGAGCGCGAGACGGCCGTCGTCCGAACCGACCGCCGCCGTCTCGCCGATGCCGAAGGCGAAGGGAGCCCCCAGCGTGCGCAAGGTGAGGTCCCCGATCTTGACGCCGTACGCCGCCTCGTGCCAGCCGCGGCTGTCCTTCGCATAGGCGAAATACTCGCCGACATGCGCCCCGAGTAGGCAGTCGGGGCCGCAGGCCCACGGGCCGCGCCCGAACCAGCGCACGCCCGGGTTAGCACCGTTCAGCGACCAGCCGATTTCCATGCGGACCGGGGGCTGGCCCGGCTGCGGCGGATCGGTCCACGCCCAGCACATGACGACACCGTCCGCGCGAATGCGCCACTTCACCATCGTCCATACTTCCGCCGGACGCCGCCAGGTGATCTCGGCCGTAAAAGTCAACGAACCGTCCCCCTCCGCGGTAACATCCGACAGAGCGACAGACTTGGCGACCGGCGCCGCGTCGCCGTCCAGCGTGAAACGCATCGGCCGCGGCAGCCGCTCGCTGTCCCACACCAGGCCCCGCTCGCGGATGGACGCAGGCAGGCCCGTCCGCCGGTCGAAAACAATCTTCATCTCGTCTGCGGCGAACGCAAGGAACGTCTTCGAGACCTTGCAGTCCACCGTCCCCTTGCAACGCGGCAGAACGTCCGTTTCATACGGCAGATCGATCTGCTCCAGCGACAGCACGTCCTCGCCGCGCGAGAAGCGGACGCGCAACGCCACGATGCCACCGTGGACGCGCTGGGTCTGGCGCACGAATTCCGGGAAGTCAACCAGCCGCTCCTCGCCCGGCCCCAGACCGGAGACATCGAACATACCGGAGGCGATGGGCGTGCCGTCGCACAGTCCCGTCCATCGGCACTCAACCCCATCGGCGCCTGAAAAGGCGCAACGATTGGCGATGACCAGTCTCCGGAAGTCGTTCGTCGCCTCTGCCGTCCAAAGACGGTGGGCATGGCGGAGCGCATAGTAGCGCCCGTTCGGCGTGCGCGCGGCGTCGACACAACCGGACGCGACAGCGGATACCGCGTTCGGACAGCCGCCGATCGACCGACCGTCCACGAGACGTCGCTCTCCGTCCGCCAGTCGCCACATCGCCAGGTCCGCCCAGGCCGCAAACGGTGCGCCTTCAGGTGCTACCGCATCGGCAACAGCGATATCTAACGCATCGTCTCCGCCATCGTAGAACACGGGACGGCCCGCGTCCAGCGCATGCAGGGCTTCCGCCGCCGTGCGCAGGTTCTCGCCAGCACCCGACCGGCGCCCGAGCGACCAGGCCACAACGCAGGGGTGGTTGCGGTTGCGCTCCGCCATCGCGACAACGCGCGAGACGTACGCCTCCTCCCACGCCGGCTGGTGCGAAAGCGACATCTCGCCATTGCCGCAGCTGGGCGCGCTGATGTTCGCCTCGTCGATTACGCAAAGTCCGTTCAAGTCGCAGAGCGCGTACCAGCGGTCGTCGGCCGGCCCGAGCGCATTCCAGACCGCATTGCAGCGCGCCTCGCGCAGAAGCCGCACGTCCAGCTCCTGGACCTCCGGCGGCACCCAGTCGCCGTAGGTCGGGTCGAACTCCCGGCGGCTGACCCCGTGCAACTCCAGCGGACGGCCGTTGAGCAGGAGACGGCCGTCGTCGAAACGCACCGTGCGGAACCCCACCAGCGTCGAGGCGAATTCGCAGCCGTTGCTGACCACGAGCCGGTAGCAGTTCGGCGTCTCAGGCGTCCAGAGCGCGGGACTGTCGACCACGAAAACCCCGTTGGTGGAGGCCGCGACTTCCTTGAGGCCGGCGTCGAACAGCGCGGCCCCGAGCGGCTCGGCCGACCGCACGCGCACCAGCCAGGCCCCCGTCAGATCCGCCGCGTTCACCGGCGACGTCTCGACTGAGAAGTCGACGATGCGCCGTTCGGGCCGCCTGAGCAGCCAGACGCTGCGGGAAATCCCCGACAGGCGGAAGGTGTCGCGGTCTTCGAGGTAGCTGCCGTCGCAGTAGCGGAGAACCTCCACCGCGACGAGGTTTTCGCCCCGGTGCACCAGCGAGGTGACGTCGAATTCGGACGGCGAACGGCTGTCCTTCGCGAAACCGACGTACTCCCCGTTCACCCAGAGGCGGAAGAATGACGCGACGCCGTCGAACTTGAGAAACACGCGTTCGCGCTCCCATCCCTCCGGCAACGAGAAAGTCCGGCGGTAGCAGCCGGTTGGATCCCGCGCCGCAGCGGACGTGTAGTCCGCCGGGGGCTTGCGCGTGACTCGCGAACCGCCGACGGCATCGGGCTGAAACGAATAGCCATCGGACAGATAGATCGCCGTTCCCCAGAACCGCTTGCCCCCGCCGGCTCCCAGCGCCTGCCAGGAAGACGGCACGGCGATCCGGTCCCAACGGGAGTCGTCGAACTCCACGCGCCAGAAGTTCTTGGGGCGCATAACGGGATCGGGCGCCCAGGAGAAACGCCAGTCGGAGTCGGAATCGAGCGACAGCACCCGGTCGGAGTGCTCGGACCAGAGTTTCAGCGCGTCGGAAACGGAAGAAAACGGCACGAAAGCCGCCCGTGCGCGTTCCGCACCGGCGGACAGACGGCGGCAATCCTGCCAGTCGTCCTGAGACGGGACCGCGGCGGATGCCGCCAAAGCGCCCGTCACCGCAAGGATGAAGACTTTCGAATACATAACAAAATGGTGGACCCGCCGGGACTTGAACCCAGGACCAAGGGATTATGAGTCCCCCGCTCTGACCGACTGAGCTACGGGTCCGAACAGTCTTTTATTATACCATAAATACCCAAGTTACGCCACTATGAGCACGCCGCTTGCGAGAATTATATTTATCGTGAAAAAATTTGGCGGAGGGGGGGGGATTCGAACCCCCGGTGGAGTTGCCCCCACACAACCTTTCCAAGGTTGCACCATCGACCACTCGGACACCCCTCCAGTCGCCACTGTCATTTGGGTTCGGCTGACGCCCTGGTGCCAGAGGAGGGACTCGAACCCTCACGTACTTGCGTACGGCAGATTTTGAGTCTGCTGCGGCTGCCATTACGCCACTCTGGCTTCGCAAGCCTTGGAGCGGGCGAAGGGAATCGAACCCTCGTAGCCAGCTTGGAAGGCTGGAACTCTGCCATTGAGTTACGCCCGCTTTTCCAAATGAACGCGAGATATTATAGCAAAAACCAGCCCAAGAAAGCAAGCGCGAATTTTTCCTTGTCGTGTAGATTTCAAAAGCGGAAAAGTCGTGGAGAGCGAAAGCGGAATGGCGGCGGCAGATTTTCTGCGGGCTTTGGCGCGTCCCTTTTTCTCTCCGGCATCTGCAATAGCGTCCCCTGCCACCCGAAGTCACTCGTTGGAGCGACGATAGCGAACCTTTTGACTCTTTCCAGTTGTACCGCGGCTGGAAACGCCTGCAGACGAACGTCTCTTCTGCGTCCGCACATGTTCGGCGGATGTCAACCGATCCGAGACCAGCACGGACTTGTTATAGCCGGCCTTCAGCAACAGCATGCGGAAAACATCAATGCTGCGAAGGTCCTTGAATGCCTCGCCCCCGTTGCGACTGGTACACGCACGCCCTCCCTGCATCCGATGAAAATCGTCCCACTCGCGCCGGAGCGCATCGTCGGCCTTGAAGTAGATGACGGTGTCGTGCGGAATTCCGCAATCTTCGAGCATCTGCGGGACTTCGGACGGATCCACGCGCTCGTCGCCGATGTAGACGTCTTTGGCGTCGACGATGCGGATTTCGGTATGCGCCCGGCTCACGTCGATCTGCCGCGTCGAAACGCAGCCGCCGGCCAGAAGGACCAGCCCGGCCAACGCCGCGAAAACTCCCGCGGCGTTTCGTCCGTCATGCTTTCCACCGTTCATCGCGCACGTCCTCCGTTCGGGAAAATCAGGCCTGCCGCCGCGCCAGGAGCAGCTTCTCCACGCGCACGGCGTCCTCGGGCGTGTCGACGCCGACGCCTTCGTCCGCCGTCCGGACGACGGCGATGCGCGCGCCCATCCAGAGTGCGCGCAGCTGTTCGAGCTTCTCCGTCTGCTCCAGCGCGCACGGCGGCTCCTGGATGTAGCGCTTGAGAAAAGCGCCGCGATAGGCGTAGATGCCGAGATGGCGGACGTACAGCCCCGAAGCGAGGTCCGGCTCGTGGTCGCGGTCGCAGGGAATCGGCGCACGGGAGAAGTAAAGCGCGCCGCCGGCCCTGTCGAGGACGACCTTTACGACCGTCTTCGCCGCCAGATCCGCCGCGCTCCTGATCGGCGTGACCGCCGTGGCCATCGACCACGCGGGGTCCGCCTTCAGCTTGCCAGCGAGCTCGTCCACCAGCCGGGGGTCGATCAGCGGCTCGTCGCCCTGCACGTTGACGAGGATGTCATCGTCGGCGAAGTCGCCGCCCAGATAGGCGCGGGCCGCGCAGGCGATGCGGTCGGTGCCGCTCGGCAGGTCGGACGGCGTCATCACCGCCCGTCCGCCATAGCGTTCGACGGCCTCGACGATGCGTTCGTCGTCCGTGGCGACCAGCACCTCGTCCAGCGACGTCGCGCGCTTGACCGCCTCGACGACCCAGGCGACGAGCGGCTTGCCCGCCAGCGGCGCCAGCGGCTTGCCCGGAAAACGGCTGGAGCCGAACCGGCTCGGAATAATCCCGTAAGTCTTCATCCCCTTAGCCTCCTTTTTCAACCAGATCGACCTTTTCGAAGAAAATCCGGCGCAGCGACGGCATTCGCCGCTCCTGACGGTCGAGCGCCCACATGGCGAAACGCCACTTGCGGCCGAAGCCGAAGGCCGGCGGGAGCCCGGGGTCGAACGTCTCGAAGCGGTCGCGCATCACCGACAGCTGCCAGGCCAGCGTGTGCGTGCGGAACTCGAAGCCGCTCATGAACCGCTCCGCGACGTCCTGCATGGACACCTGGTGCTGCCGCTGGAAGGCCTTGAGCGTGTGCGCGTAGTAGGAAAGGTAGAAGTTGCCGATCGCGTCCAGGTTCTCGGAAGTGTAGGACAGGTCTGGCCAGCCGAAGCTGCCGCGCACCGAGCAGGTCGCCACGCGCTTCGGGATCACCCGCTGGTTCACGATGTCGTACTCGAAGTCGTAGATTTCCTTGCCGACGCCGAAGAGCGGGCTCTGCGTCACCGGATCGAACTTCTTCATGGCCAGGTTCTGCGCGGCCGCGTCGCCCATGAGCTGCGCCAGCGCCAGCACGACGTCCCGCTCCTCGACGGACGCGTCGGACGTGCTGTTGAAGTAGGTCTTCGGAATGGCCTCGAGCGGCTCGCCCTCGCAGCGGCTGCGGATGTAGTAGTCGACCGGCCGCTGCCCGTCGTGCGGACGGCGCCGCAGCAGACGGTAGTCGCTCAGAGCCACTCCGAGCGCCTTGAAGACCTCGACCCGCGCGAGCATGTAGCTGCCGTAGCCACGCGCCGAGCGCGACAGCCGCTTCTCCACCAGGCTGTGCTCCAGCGGCCCACGGTTCGTCTTGTAGACGATTTCGCGCGTCTTCCCCCGTCCGAGCGGCACGTCCTGGTCCTGATCGTGGATCTCGTAGACGTTCGCGTATTCGATGACCTCGTCCTTCGACATGAGCGCCCGGAGGTTGGACAGGATCACCTCGCTGCGGTGGTCCGCGCCCGGCTGCATCTGGGCGCGGCCGTCGACGAAGGTCGCCCCGGGGAGCGCCGTGCGGCGGTCGTCGAAAGACGGCGTCGAACCCTCGCCGACAACGGCGTAGATTTCGCCGGTCACGTACATGTAGAGGGTCTCGACAAACGGCTTCGAGTTCTCGTCCGCCAGTTCCGGCCGCGTCAGCAGGGACTCGAAGAGCGCCAGGATCTCCTGCACCTTCTGCACCAGCCCCAGCTGCCCGAGACGGCCGAGCACCACGGACTCCATCAGCTTTTCGAGTTCGGGGATGAGGCGTTCGAGCGCCACGCCGCGGCGCAGGCCGAACAGCTCGATCTCGTGGTGGCCGCGGTGCTTGGTCAGTCGCGTGAAGGAATAGCGATGGCCCTCGAAGACCGAAACGAGTTCGCGCAGGCCCTTGAGGAACTCCTCGGGCTGCGCACTGGCCAAGTCGGCGAAGCGGCGGAATTCGGAGAAGGAGAGGAAGTGGACGCCGCGCGCCGAATGGTAGTAGCGCAAGGAGCTCGCGATGCGCTTGCGCGACGCGGCCAGGGCGGTCTTCATGTCCGTCTCGGTCCAGGCGAGGGGCTTGACGCGCCATTCCTGGCCGAGCCGGCGGTAATGGTCGAGCGTCATCTCGTTGCGGTCGCCCATGACGATGTCGTTGAGCGCGAAGCCGGCGGACCCCAGCAGCCAGGCGTCAGCAGCGTAGAGTTTCTTGCACGGCACGTCGCGCTGCGAAGTCTCGATGCGCCCTTCCACCACGTTCGCGCAGAGGATCGCGTGCATGAGGACGTCGCCGCGGCGGGCCGACGGCAGGCGCGAGAGTTTCCAGAAGCGGCCGTCGAGCAGCGGAAAGGCCGCGACCGAATGATTGCCGGTCGAAATCGTCAGCACATAGCCAGGCTCCCGCCGCCGCAGGTCGGCCTTGGCGACGATCAGCACGCTCGGATGCTCGTCCAGATGCTGGGCGACGCCCTTCTCGAACACGAACGTGTCCGGACCGACGTCCCAGGCGGAGAAAGTCCGCTCCCGTCCCATCGCCACGGTCACGACCGCCCCGGAGCGCTTGACGCCCGCAGTCTTAACACGGCTCAGAAACTGTCGGATGGCTGACATACTTGCGCTCGACCGTCACTGGCAGTGGCAGTCCCCTCCGTGTTCGTGGTGATGGTGGTGAGAATGCGCGTGCTGCTCCCGTGCGATCAGGTCCTCCGCCAGCGCACCGACGGCGTCGAGCCCCGCCCGGTCGGCGGCGTCCAGCAGGTTCTGCAGGGCCGGCAGGACGAACTTGCCGAACTGGGGCTGGCCGACGGACGCGAGCCGTCCGTACGCCCCCAGGCACTGGACGAGCCGCTGGACCGCCGCGAACGGCAGCACCTCCGCAAGCTCGGGCCGCTCCGCCTTCTTCGCGTAAAGCGCCACGAGCGCGCGCCGCTCGCCTTCGGAAAACGTCACATACGGATCGTACACGAACGACGCGAGGTCGTAGGCCGCCGGCCCGAGCCGCATGCCCTGGAAATCGATGAAAGAGAAGTCCGCCCCCTTCCACAGGACGTTCGTGGACTGGAAGTCGCGGTGGACGAGCGCCTTCGGTTCACGCCCGAGCCGCGCTGCGACCGCTTCGAGTTCCGCGCACACCGCGTCCGGCATCGGCATTCCGAAGCGCGTCCCGAGGCAGTGCTCCGCGAAAAGCCCGCGCTCAAAGCGGTAAAGCGCATCGTCGAAAGGCGGCTCCAGCGCGAGACCCTCCGCCTCTGCCGCGGCGCCGAGGCGGTTGAAGCGCTCCAGCGCCTCCACGACCCGCACGTCCTCCTCCAGCGACGGCTTCCGCTCCGAACCCGCCCACGACAGGACGAGCGTCTTCAGCTCCGGTCGGTCGACAAGCACGTCCGGAACCGGCACGCCCTTCGCCTTCAGCCACTTCGCGTGTCCCGCGTACCGCGCGTTCTCCGCGCGTTTCGAGTCGTCATAGAGGATGACGACACCTTCGTCGGACCGGAAGAACACGCGGTCGCTCCCGCGCGCGCCGAGGAATTCGGCCGACTTCACGCCGACGGCCTTCAGCTGGGGGAAGTCCGCAAAGGCGTTCTCGTCGCCCGCGCGGTTGAGGTCGATGTAGCTTGCGACGGTCCCCGCGTCCGTCCACATCAGGTCCTGCGGCGCCTGCGCCTGCACGAACCGTCCGTCGGCCATCGCCCGGACATAGGCGTCGACGATCGACGAAAAGCCGGTCGGCTCGACATAGCCCAGGATGTCCGGATGCAGCACGGCGACGCCGCAATAGGTGAACGTTCCTGGAAAGCCCGGGTCGTCGCTCTTCCAGTTCGTCACGAAACCGGACTCCAGCTCGACCTCGATCGTCCGCGGACCCTCTTCCGTCACGAGGCACGCCGCCACGCACGAGGCGTCCGCAATCGGCGACTTCGCCGGCAGCGCGGGCGGCGGACAGTTCTCCACCACGATGTCGCCGTTGACCAAGTAGAAAGGCTCGCCGCCGATCCAGGGGCGCAGCGGATTCAGGACGCCGCCCGTGCCGAGGATCTCCGGCTCCTCGCTCAGGCGGACGGACATCCGCGCCTCGGCGGGCCGCAGCTCCTCCGCGCGGCGGAAGGACTCCGCCCAGTCCGCGACCTGTCCGGAAAGGTAGTGGCAGTTGACGACGAGGTCGTTCACCCCCCAGTCGCGCAGCAGCTCGACGATGCGGTCGAGCATCGTCACGCCCCAGACGGGCATCAGCGGCTTGGGGGTGACGCAAGTCAGCGGACGAAGCCGAGTCCCCAATCCCGCCGCCAGCACGACTGCTTTGCGCACCATGGAAAACCCCCGTCTCAGCGATACGGATTCATCCCGCGCGGCCGCTGGGTGCGGATGCGCGGCTCTTCCAGGAAGAGCGAATACCACTGGTCGCCGATGGTGCTGTTCGAGAACTGCTCGACGCGGTTGTTCATCAGACATTCGTGGTTGCGCTTCAAGGTCGCGTTGTCGCTCTTCTTCAGGGCCTCGGTCAGGGCCTTGAACGCGCGGTCGATTTCGCCGCGCTTGACGAGAATCCAGCTCCAGGCGGCGGCCAGCAGGACGTTGTCGTTGTAGCGGGCACGGCGAACGCCCTTGAGATAGACCTTCTCGATCTTGTCGGTCGGCTCCTCGCGCATGTACATCCGCGCCATCTTGAGCGCGACCGAACTCGAGTCGAGGAACATCGCCTTGGGCATCAGCTCGTCGACGCGCTTGAAGTCCTTGATCATCCAGTTCAGCTGGAACTGGGCGGTGGCCTTCTGGCGTTCGATCATCGGCACCCAGAGGCGGTAGCGAGACAGCACCTCGGTCGCCTGCAGCGCCTCCTTCACGAAGACCTTCGTGTCCTCGAACACTTCGCGCTGCGCCTCCTGAATCGACCCCGGCGGACGGATCTGCCAGCGCTGCATCTTCGCCTGAAGGCGTTTCTGCCCGTCGGCGAGAATGGCCTGAACGGCCTCCATGTCGCGTTTGACGCGCTTCTGGAGAAGATAGCCGACGACGCCCTGGAAGACGCCGAAACCGATGACGGCGGCGAAAATGCTCCACCCCAGCGACCAGTCGCCCAGGGCATACGCCGCACCAAAGCTGCCGCACGCGACAGCCACCGCTATAAGCAATGTAATCATGCCTCTGATTATATCATTTCACATCCGCCTTGGCAAGGGCCAGAATGCTCTGTTCGTACTCGGTCAGTCAATACCGCTGGCGCGGTTTTGACCGACCTCGGCATCTGAGCATCTGAGCAAAAGTGCATCTGAGCATTTTCGAATGGTCGAGTCCGAAGCCGCAGTCGAGCTTCAGACGTTTCCCATTGGCTGAAA
>JAZQPI010000066.1:0-2355 GCA_045628545.1 Kiritimatiellia bacterium | reverse complement strand
GAGCTGCGGCGTCGTCTTCTTCGTGATGAAGCCCTGCTTCTCGGCGGCCGCGTAAATCTGCTCCGAAAGCGCCTTGTTCTCCGGCGAATTCGTCGTGTAATAGTTGTCGAACGCGATCTGGAAGTCGGTGAAGTCCTTCAGATGCAGGGCGTGGCTGCGGGCGATCAGCTCCTCGGGCGTGATGCCCTCCTTGCGCGCGCGGACCATGATCGGCGTGCCGTGCGTGTCGTCCGCGCAGATGTAGACGCAGTCGTTGCCGCGCAGTTTCTGAAAGCGCACCCAGAAGTCGGTCTGGACGTATTCCACCAGATGACCGAGATGAATGTCCCCGTTCGCGTACGGGAGCGCGCTCGTGACGATGATTTTCCGCTTTGCCATTTTCGATTACCCTTTTCCTTCGCTTCTTCTCCGGCCGCGACGGCGGCCTTTCACTTCACCTCGCGATACGCCGCCACGGCCTTTTCGAAGGCCGGCGTGCCGCAGAACCCGCAAGGCTTGAACTCGGGGCAGAACCCCCTGTAAACACATTCCGGCACGCAGCAGGACGCGACTTCCGGCTCCTTCTCGGCGATGGCCGCGACCACCTGCTGCCACGCCGCGCGCGTTTCGGGCGACGCCTGGCCGCAGAGCCGCCGGCGCGACATGAACATCACCGCCTGGGCGTTCGCGAAGCACTCGTGCACGACGGGAGCGTCCTGCCGTTTGGCCTCGCGGTCCTCGCCAGTCCGGTCGCTGCGCTGGGTCGAGACGAAATGCTCGATGCCGAACTTGTGACGGACGAAGTGGACGCTCACCCAATAAGGCAGGTCCTCCCACTTCCAGTTGAAGCACAGCTTGCGCAGCGGCGAGTGCTCGGCGAGGAGCAGGCGCTTCTTCCAGCGGGAAGGCGGCTCCTTCGTCCCCTCGTCGAGACGGATCGTCGTCCGGGCGGCGTCGGCGACCTCGCGCCACGTCCCCACGACTTTGAGAAATTTGATTTTCGCCATACCTGCTATTATACCAAAAAAGACGCGAAGCTGGCGCGAGTTAAATCGCGTTTTGATGCGCCAAGCTGGTTTCTCGCGACAGCAGGCCAAAGGCCTGTCTAATGATGTCACGCAAGAAGGCCACACCCTCACTTGCCGACGCAGAAGCGCGAGAAGAGCGTGTCCAGAAGGTCGGAGGAATAGACCGCCCCCACCAGCGCGCCGAGCGTCTCCGCGGCGGAACGGATGCGGTTCGCCGCCACCACCAGCTCCGCCGCGTCCGCCTCCGCCAGCGCCGCCTCCGCCGCCATCAGCAGCGACAGCTCCCGCGCCCGGACCGTCCCCCCGCCTTCGCCGCCCTGCGCTTCGGCAAGCCGCTCCAGCCTCGCCACGACCGCCGCGCGCAGTCCGTCCAGCCCCTCGCCCGTCACGGAACTGACGGAGACCTCCGCCGCAAACCCCGCCGGCGGCGCGGCTACGGCGTCGCACTTCGCATGCACCCGCAGCGCGTCCGCGCGCCCGACCTCGGCGTCCAGCGCCACGACGACGTCCGCCTTCTCGACCAGCCGGACCGCCCGTTCGACGCCCTCGGCCTCGATGCCGTCATCAGTCCCCCGCAGACCGGCCGTGTCCACCAGGCGGATCGGCCAGCCCGACCAGTCCACCTCCTCCTCGATCGTGTCGCGCGTCGTTCCGGGGACGGACGAGACGATGGCCCGCGACTCCCCCAGGAGCGCGTTCAAGAGCGAGGACTTGCCGGCGTTCGGCGGACCCGCCAGGACGACCAGCGCGCCTTCGTGCAGGAGCCGGCCCTCCTTGCCGCGGCGAACCGACTCCGCGAGCGCCGCCTTCAGCCGCCGAACGCCGTCCGCCACCCGCTCGGCGAACTCCGCCGGCAGCTCCTCCTCGGACACGTCCAGCGCGTGTTCCACCGTCGCCGAAAGCGTCAGCGCCTGTCCGTAAAGGCCGCGGTATTCGCTTCCCTTCTCGCCCGCCAGCCGCCGAAGCGCGTCGTCGGCCGCGCGGTCCGTCCGCGCGTCCACGAGCTCCAGCACGCCTTCCGCCGCGGCGAGGTCCAGCCGTCCGTTCAGAAACGCCCGCTCCGTGAATTCGCCGCGCCGCGCCAGCCGGGCCCCCGCGGCGAAACAGGCCTCCAGCGTACGCCGCGGCGTGACGACGCCGCCGTGGACCTGGAACTCCACCGTGTCCTCGCCCGTGTAGGAATGCGGGGCGCGGAACGCGAGCACCAGTCCGCGGTCGACGAGCCTCCCGCCGCTGCGGAGCGTCCGAAAGGCCACCCGGCCCGGCTCGGGGACGCGCCCCGACAGGCGTTCCGCGACGCGGAAGGCGTCCGGTCCGCTGACCCTTACAATGGCGACAAGTCGGATCG
>JAZQPI010000065.1:0-21968 GCA_045628545.1 Kiritimatiellia bacterium | reverse complement strand
TGTCCGAACTTCCTCAAGTTCGACGGTTGCGAGACGACGATGGAGCACGTTGCGGCCGATCTCATCCGCCTCATCGCGCCGCGGCTCGTCTATGTCGCGAGCGCTTCGCAGGACCCGGGGGCGGGTCCGGAAGGCGAGTTCGAGGCGACGCGCCGGGCGAGCGAACTGTGGGTCGCCTACGGGCGCAAGGGCATCTCCCTCACCGCGTATCCCGCGCCGGGCACGACGGACAACGGGGGGCACATCGCCTACCATCTCCGCCCGGGCGAGCACGATCTGGCGCCCTACGACTGGACGCGTTATCTCGACTTCGCCGACCGGCGTCTGAAGCGCAAGTGACCTTGCGTCGCCAAAAATGGTATAATACACGGACTTTTCACAAGCAAAGGAAACAAAGCAATGGTATACTCGACTGAGGTTCAGCACCAGTGCCCCCTGATGAAAGGGTGCAATCACGGTCCTGCCCCGATCCCCGAAGAGGGCAAGTGGGTCCAGGCGAAGCAAATCAAGGACATCAGCGGCTACACGCACGGCGTGGGCTGGTGCGCGCCGCAGCAGGGCGCCTGCAAGCTGTCGCTCAACGTGAAGAACGGCATCATCGAGGAGGCCCTCGTCGAGACGATCGGCTGCTCCGGCATGACGCACTCCGCCGCGATGGCGTCCGAGATTCTCGTCGGCAAGACGCTCCTCGAGGCGCTCAACACCGACCTCGTCTGCGACGCGATCAACACCGCGATGCGCGAGCTCTTCCTCCAGATCGTCTACGGCCGCACGCAGAGCGCGTTCTCCGAAGGCGGGCTGGTGATCGGCGCCGGCCTCGAGGACCTCGGCAAGGGCCTCCGTTCGATGGTCGGCACGATGTACGCGACGAAGGCGAAAGGTCCGCGCTACCTCGAGATGACCGAGGGCTACTGCACGCAGATGGCGCTCAACAAGGACGGCGAGGTGATCGGCTACGAGTTCGTCTCCCTCGGCAAGATGACCGACTTCATCAAGAAGGGCCTCACCCCGAACGAGGCGTGGGAGAAGGCGAAGGGCCATTACGGCCAGTTCGAGGGCGCGGCGAAGTACATCGATCCGCGAAAGGACTAATCTAGAAATCCTAGAGTCACTAGAACATCTGGAAAGGAAAATTTACAATGGCTACTGCTAAGAAGTGCTGCAAGAAGCCCTGCGCGAAGAAGGCCGTCGCGAAGAAGGCCGCCGCGGGCGAGAAGCTGTTCGAGGGCTACGAGCGCCGCGAGGCGAAGATCCTGGCCGCGTTGAAGCCCTACGGCATCAAGACGATCGAGGAGTGCCGCGACATCTGCCTGAAGGCCGGCTTCGACCCCTACAAGATCGTTGAGGAAACCCAACCGATCTGCTTTGAGAACGCCAAGTGGGCCTACACGGTCGGCGCGGCGATGGCGATCAAGAAGGGCTGCAAGAAGGCGAAGGACGCCGCCGCGGAAATCGGCATCGGCCTGCAGTCGTTCTGCATCCCCGGCTCCGTCGCGGAGAACCGCAAGGTCGGTCTCGGCCACGGCAACCTCGGCGCGATGCTGCTGGACGACGCGACCGAGTGCTTTGCGTTCCTCGCGGGCCACGAGTCGTTCGCGGCGGCCGAGGGCGCGATCAAGATCGCCCTCAACGCCAACAAAGTCCGCGGCAAGGACCTGCGCGTCATCCTGAACGGCCTCGGCAAGGACGCCGCGTACATCATTTCGCGCATCAACGGCTTCACTTACGTCAAGACCCAGTTCGACTACAAGAAGGAGGAGGTCAAGGTGATCTCCAAAAAGGCGTTCTCGAAGGGGCCGCGCGCGAACGTGAAGTGCTACGGCGCCGGCAACGTTCCGGAAGGCGTCGCGATCATGCGCCTGGAGAACGTGGGCGTCTCAATCACGGGCAACTCCACGAATCCGACGCGCTTCCAGCATCCGGTCGCCGGCACCTACAAGAAGTGGTGCTGGGAGAACGGCCGCAAGTACTTCTCCGTCGCTTCCGGCGGCGGCACGGGCCGTACGCTTCACCCCGACAACATGGCGGCGGGTCCGTCGAGCTACGGCATGACCGACACGATGGGCCGGATGCACTCCGACGCGCAGTTCGCGGGCTCCTCTTCGGTGCCGGCGCACGTCGAGATGATGGGCCTCATCGGCATGGGCAACAACCCGATGGTCGGCGCGACGGTCGCCGTTGCGGTCGCCGTCGAGGAAAGTTTCAAGAAGTAAGCAGTTTTGACTGCTTATAATTGCGCAAAAAAGTTCAAGACGCGGCGAAAATCCGCGTCTTGAACTTTTTTTAAAATTTTTCAGATTTTTCTGTCATTGGTGTCTCCAGTTCGCATATCTATTAGTGGTTAACTTGTTGCTCGCAACCCGGCCGTCATCTTCAGCGGTCGGGTTTCGTGCATTAAGAGGGATGAGAAAGGAGTTCTCGCAATGAAAAAAGGCGTATTGACTGCGGTTGGCGGGTTGGCTTTGGCGTTGGCTGGGTGGTTCTGGTGGAGCGGACGCTCGATGGAGACCGTCGTGTCGCCAGCTTTGGACGCCGGTGCGGAGCGGCCGGCTGCATCGTCAATCGAATCGGCGGACGAATCCGGCGCGGTTGAGGCTACGGGAGAGTCCGCAGAAGAGGTGGCGGACGCGGCGGAGACGGATGACGCGGCAGAGACTTCCGAGGACGAGTCGTCCGACGAACCGATGACCGAAGAAGAGCGGCAGGAGGCCGAGGAGGAGCGGCGGGTCACGGCGTTTGACGACCTGACTGACAAGTGGCTGGAGGCGGATGACAAGCGGCCCGTCACGATGAAGGACGCGGACGAGTTCGTCGCCCGCTTCAAGGCCGTCCCGGACGCGCGCAAGGACGAGTGCATCCATCGGGCGCTCAACCTTGTGCCGGACGAGAACGTCATGCTGCTGGCTGGTGTACTGATGGACCGCACGATCGACAAGGAGGTCGTGGAGACAGTCTACAATGACATCCTTAACCGCGACGAGGATGTGAAGCGGCCGATTCTGCAGCAGATCTTCAAGGACAAGACCCATCCCTGCTGGACGGATACGGCCTGGATTCTGGACGTCACGGATGACTTGCCAAAGAAGTAGCCATTTGCTATAATCGTTGGAGATGGCGAGTTCGTTTCCAGTCACGTCGGTCACCCTGATCGCGAAAATCAAGAACCTCTCGCCAGGCGCGGACTCCGCTGCCTGGGTGAGGTTCTGGGACACTTATCAGGCTGCGATCCGCAACTTCGCTGCCATTAAGGGCGGCGAGGAGAATGCGGACGACATCGTCATGCAGGTTTTGGGCAAGCTGGTGGACGTGCTGCGGAGCGGTCAGTACACGCCGGACAAGGGGCGCTTCCATTCCTACCTGACCTCGATGATCGCCAACGAGGTGCACATGGCGCACCGTAAGGACCTGGTGCGCGGCGGAGATCGCAAAGTGTCGCTGGACGCGAAGTCCGGCGGTTCTGACGAAAGCGACGGCGGCTCGCTGGCGGACGTGCTGGCAGCTCCCGATCCGGTGTCGTCGGACTCAATCGACGAGGACTGGAAAAAGGCGGTTCTTCAGAGCGCGGTCAATCACGTGCTCAACCATACGGCGCTTTCGGACCGCGACCGCAGCGTCTACCGGGCCTACGCGCTCGAAGGCGAGGATGTCGGGGCGGTCGCGAAAAAGTTCGGCATTTCGCGGAATCTCGTCAGCCAGATCCGCGTGCGCATCGACAAGCGCATCGTCGCGGTCGGGCAGCAGATGATCGCGGGCGAGGGTCTGATATAGTTTCGTATCCAGTACCGGGGAATTTTTAATCGAAGAGAGGATATCCTATGAACATATGGCAGCAAATCGGCACAATGGCGGTTATTGGCGTGTGGGGCGCGGCTCTGGCCGTCGTTCTGGCGCGGCGTTTCGCGCCGCAGGTTAAGGTGCTTGCGGATCGTGCGCGGCGCTCGCGCCTTGGCGCGGCGCTGGCCGTAGTTGGCCTTGGCGCACTCGTGGCCTACGCGGGCACGAAATACACGATCGTGTACGACAAGGTCGCCGCTGACGCCACCGGGACGATGACGAACGAGATGGCGACGGTTGACGAGCCGTACGTTCTGACGTCCAACGCCTTCAATCGGGTCGGATACACCTTCACGGGCTGGTCGACGAACGAGGCGGACAAGGTTGACATTGCCGATGGCGCGACGGTGACGAATCTGGCGAAAGCGGACGGGACGAGCACGCTGAAGGCGGTGTGGAAGGGAGTCCCGCTTACGCTGAAGATTCCGGAGGCGAAGGAAGGCTACAGCTACGTGGTGTCGAACGAGACGACTGGCGCGGCGCTGCCGGGCGAGTTCGCGGAAGGGACGAACACCTATAAGCTGGCGTACGGCGACGAGGTAGAGGTGTATTTCACGCTGGCGGATGGCTATGTGTTCGTCGGCAATCCCGAAAACCCGATGGTGATCGGGCGGCTCACCGCCGACAGGACGGTTGACATTGACGAACTGCCGACGGCGACGAAGAAGAACAAGGCGTCAGAAGCCCTGGCGAAGGCGTTTGAAGGACTGGGCACGGTCTCGTCGGACGGCGAGGGCGGCTGTCTGGTTACGTTGACGGATGACGCGGATGGCAAAACGGTTGAACTGGCCGCTGATCTCGGCAAGGTGACGCTCGACCTCTCGGGACACTTCATCGCCGGCGCGAACGGCGCGAACGGGTACGATGGAGAACCGGGAAAGGACGGCAAGCCGGCGCTGCGCGTTGATGGCGGCGGTGAAGTTGGCGCAGGGCCGCTGCAGCTGACGATTGTCGGGCCGGGTTCGCTGATCGGCGGTTCCGGCGGCAGGGGTATACCTGGCGGCAAGGGCGCGGCTGCCATTGAAAATCCGCTGGGGGTCAGCGTTACGGTCGACGCTTCCGCCGAGGTGGAGGATGGCAAGGACGCCGCGTCGTGCATTGAGGTGACGCAGGGCGTCTATCTGAATCGTCCGCTTTCCGATTTCGGCGTCAGCGTGCCCGGAGACGTGGATTACGCGAACGGCGACAAGGTGGCGGTCAAGCTCGAGGGCATGGCGGCCGGGCTGAAGCTCGTCGCGACCCCGGTCTACGAGGAGCGCGAGGTGAAGGGCAAGCCGAAGAAGGTTGTCGTCGACTACGTCTATTCGATCCAGGGCGTGCCGACGGCCGAGCTCCTCTTCGGCGCGCAGACGGCCTATGCGCGGATCACCGTGACCTACAAGGACAAGACGAAAGGCGAAAAGGGCAAGCTGGTGCAGCTCCAGCCGGTCCGGATGCAGGTCGCCGCGCCGCATGCGGACGAGTTCCCGGACGGACGGCTGGCCCAGGACTACGCGCCGTTCTCGGTGTCCGACATCTGGCCGGAGGTGGAGAAGGCTCCGAAAGAGTGGTCCTTCAAGGGCTGGCCGAGCGGCATCAAGTACACGACGAAGCTGGTGACGAAGAAGAACAAGGACAAGACGGTGACGACCAACGCCTTGCCCTACCAGATCTACGGCAAGCCGACCAAGGCCGGCGTCTACACGGTGACGGCGACGCACAGCCACAAGATCGGCGGCAAGTCCGTGAAGGAGCTGTTCTACGCGACGCTGACGGTCTGGGGAACCGAGCCGGACGAAGAGTCCGTCCGCTATACGCATCAGGCGTACGTGACGCTTGAGAACATTCAGCTGCCGAAGGACGTGAAGAAGGTGTCGGGGCTGCCGTCCGGCCTTAAGTTCACGACGAAGCAGGTGACGACGAAGGGGACTGTGGTCGCCCTGCCGTATCAGATCTACGGCACGCCCACGAAGCCCGGCGTCTTCGCGGTGACGGTTACGACGCCGAATCCGGAAAACCCGAAGAAGACGGTCGGCGAAACCTTCCTTTGGCAGATCACGCCCGGCGAGAACGACGGCGCGCTCGCCTATCTTGCGACGGATGACTGGACTGCGCCCAAGAAGGACGAGACCATCGCGGTCATGCAGGGCGCGATGCGCGACTGGTCGCTCGCCGTGCCTGAGGGCGCGAAGGTGACGGCTTCGGGTCTGCCAGCCGGTCTGAAGCTCGTTCAGGACAAGACGACGAAGGCCTACTCCTTCGCCGGCGTGCCGACCAAGGCGGGCGAGTATGTCGTGACGATCAAGACCGTGCGCAACGGCGTGACCGTCACCGAGCGCGTGGCGATCCACGTCGCGGCCAACGCCTACACGGGTTCGCACGTCGGCGTGACGTCGGCGGACTGCACGCGCGCTTCGATGACGCTCGACGTCACGGTCGCAGCGGCCGGCGGGGTGACGGCGACGCTGGTCGAGAACACGGTGAAGACGACGGCGAAGGCGAAGAACTTCGAGACCGACAACGAGACGGTGCGCTTCACGCTGCCGAAGAACAAGAAGGTCCTGGGATCCGTCGACCGCGAGCTCGTCGTGAACTTTGCGTCGAACACGGTGACGGTCGCGGGCGAGGAGGACTTCGCCCTTTGGCAGAAGGCCGTCCCGTCCGATCCGGAGGAGGTCCGCACCTTCGTCCTGGAGGACACGGCCGGCGCGCGCGAATCCTACGCCTGCGTGACGGCGGCCTATGACGCGAAGAAGATGACCTACGCGCTTACGGGCAGTCTGGAGGACGGCACGAAGGTGAAGGCGGCTGTGAGCGCGATCACCGACGGCGAGCGCGAGGCGTTCGCGCCGGTCCTGGTGACGGACAAGGCGAAGACGGTCCGACTCCTCTGGCTGACGGCGGAGGAAGGCGGCAGGCTGCTCGACGTGCGCGAGGACGGCGAACCGGCCGAGGACGTGGAGCTGGCCGAGACGGAGCCGTTTAAGAAGGCGGACGTCTCGAAGAAGAAGTTCAACGTCCTGACCGCGGACAATGCGACGGAGTATGGCTTCGGCGGCGGGCGGCCCGTCACGGCGCCGCTCTCCGACCAGCAGCTCAAGGCGGCGGTTGACGCGACGGGATCGCTCGCGCAGACGTTTACCGACGCCGACGGCTGGACGGTGTCGTGCCTGCTGGTGCCGTATCGTGACGAAGGCGGAGCGCTCCGTTTCCGCGGCATGGCCACGAAGACGAAGAAGAAGGAGACGACAGTGTTCGGAGGCGTCGCTCGGACGCTGTTCAAGTCGGACGAATAAACAGTTGGAGCGGAACGGAATGAAAACAGGATACGTTGTTTTGTGCGGACTGATGCTGGCGGCCGGGGCTGCGGCCTCGCCAGAGGACGAGCTGCTCGCGAAGCTGCCGGAGATTTTCGCTAAATCTGCCGCGCATTACAAGGCCTTGGACGCCGCCGCGACGCCGCTCGTCGACGGCATGGTCGATGTCTGGCTCTACTGGGACGGAGAGGGGCACACGAACGTCTTCAAGACCGTCCCCGCCAAGCGCGTGCCGCGCGGCATCACGGACTGGAAGCTCGCGGCGGAAAATCCCGACGCCCCGAAACCGGCCGCGCACGAACTCGACATGTATCCGGTCACCTGGTGGACGGCGGGACACTTCGCGGGCTCGTTCTGGTATCTCTACGAGGCGACCGGCGACGACTTCTTCAAGGACCGCGCGACCGTCTGGACGGAGATGCTCGAGCCGAACTCGAAGGTGACCGACAATCACGACGTCGGCTTCATCATGTACTGCTCGTACGGCAACGCGCGGCGGCTACTGAAGACCGACCGCTACGACGAACTGCTGCGCGAGACCGCCGCGTCGCTCTGCCAGCGCTTCCACCCCGGCCTCGGCCTCATCCGCAGCTGGGGCGCGACCAACGACACGCAGACCTTCCAGGTCATCCCCGACAACCTGATGAATCTGGAGCTGCTCGAATGGGCGGCGAAGACCTCGTGGCCAAACGACTTCGGCCGTATCGCCCACTCGCATGCGGACGTCACGATGCGCCACCACTACATGCCTGACGGCGGCTGCCATCACGTGCTCGATTACGACCAGGAGACGAAGCGCGTCAAGACGATCATGCGCGGCCAGGGCGCGAGCTGCGAGACGGCGTGGAGCCGCGGCCAGAGCTGGAGCATCTACGGCTACACGATGCTCTACCGCTCGAGCGGCTACATCCGCTACCTCGACTTCGCGAAGAAACTCGCCGACTACGCGATCAACCATCCGAACATGCCGGAGGACGGCGTGCCGTACTGGGACTTCGGCGCTCCGGGCGAAGAACGCGACAGCTCCGCCGCGAGCTGCATGGCCGCCGCGCTCATTGAGCTTTCGCAGTTCGTCGGCGACGCGGACCGCGCGCGCTACCGCGCCTTCGCCGTCAAGCAGCTTCTCTCCCTCGCGTCCCCAGCCTATTTCTCGGAAGGCGACGAGATCGGACACTTCCTCCTCAAGCACGGCGTCGGACACAAGCCGGCGAAGAGCGAGATCGACACGCCGCTCGTCTACGGCGACTACTACTTCCTCGAAGCGCTGCTCCGCTTCCGCGAACTGAAGACGCACGAAGCGAAGCTCAAAGCCCTCGCGGCGAAGCTGCCGGCGGCGGCCGAACTGCCGGCGGACGAATTGGCGACGCGGGCGCTCAAAACGACCGGCAACAAGACGGAAACGGCCGAGCGCGCGCTTAAGGAGCCGATCCCCGATACCTCCGACGCCTTCTACGAAGAGTTCTGGACGACCGGCAACCGCACGCGCTATCAGGAGCGTTATTCCGCCCGGCGGCAGAATTTCCACGCACTGGTGCTGGCGGAGGCGGCAGAGGGGAAAGGACGGTTCATCGCCCGTATCGAAGACTACCTGCAGGCGTTCTGCGACATGAAGTCGTGGACACTTCCCGCCCACGACTGGTCGGACGGTCGCGGCGGCACGTTCCGCGGCACCTGGCTCTTCACGGACCTCGTCAGCACGGGTCTCGGCGCCGAACTCGCCTGTAGCGTCCGGCTGCTCGGCGACCGGCTCAATCCCGCGATCGTCGCGCGCGTCAAGGCCGAATGCGAACGCCGCGTCCTCGGGCCAGTCCGCCGCGACGCGCGGTTCGTCTTCGATCCTGGCATGTGCGACGACGCCGTCAACACGGCCCCGATCTGGTGGATCAACGGACACAACAACTGGAACGCCGTCTGCTGGGACGGTGTCGTCTGCTGCGCCCTCGGACTGCTGGACGATCCGGTCGAGCGCGCCCAGTTCGTCGACTGGGCCGACCGTGCGGCCGAGCGGTATCTGCGCGAAGGCTTCGCCGCGGACGGCTATTGCTCCGAGGGCATGGGCTACTGGAACTACGGCTTCGGCCACCATCTGCAGACCGGGCGGCTGCTCGACAAGGTGACGGGCGGCAGGTCGGACTTCTTCCGTCATCCGAAGCAGAAGCTGGCCGCGGCCTACGCGCGCAGCTACACGCTCCGCGAAGGCGCATCGCCGGCGTTCGCGGACGGCAACGGAGCCGCGTCGTCGCGGCTGCTCGCCCTCGTCGACCGCTACTGGCCCGACCTGCCCAAGACCTTGACGCCGCAGAGCGAATTTCCCGACGGCCAGGTCTGGCTCTTTCGCGACCCGGACGGGATTTCCGTCGCGTTCAAGGGCGGCCATAACGACGAACTGCACAACCACAACGACATCGGCTCGTATTACGTCATGTGCGGCGGCGACTTCGTCGCGGGCGACGCGGGCGGAGAAGTGTACACGGCGCGGACTTTCTCCGACAAGCGTTACGAATCGCCGATCCTCAACTCCTACGGCCATCCCGTGCCGGTCGTGGGCGGCAAGCTTCAGGGAACCGGCGCGGACTTCAAGGCGAAGGTCGTCTCGAAAGACCTCTCCGGCAAGGTGCAGACGGTCGTCCTTGACCTGACGGGGGCCTACTCCGTCCCCGAACTGAAGTCCCTAACGCGCACCTTCGTCTACGACCGCGTCCAGCGGACCTTCACGGTGACGGACAAGGTCGCCTTCTCGCGGCCGTCAGCGTTCGAGTCGCCGTTCAACACCTTCCTCAAAAGCGCCAACGAGGGCACCGACACTGCCGGCGACAGGCTCGCCTGGAACGTACGCCCCGAGATCGCAGTCACGGGCGGCGCGTACGACCTTGCGGAAGAGGACGTGCAGAATCCCGGACGCATCACTCCGCACCGCGTGGCCGTCCGCTTCCGCGAACCGATCCTGACGGGCGAAATCTCGCTGACCTACCGCGCCCGCTGAGACGTCCACGCGCTGGACATGGGGGAGATTTAACGCTTGATTTCGCGGATTGAAGTGTGATAGAATACGCATAGCCCTTGAACTGCTCCGGGTGGAGTATGGAATTCGGGTCGGTATGAACAGTAACGACTGAAAGGATCCTACTCAGATGAGCAGAGTCATGTTGATTGGCGCGGGCGGAGTCGCGGGCGTGGTCGCGGCGAAGATCTGCCAGAACCCCGAAACCTTCGGCGAACTGCTGATCGCCTCGCGCACCGAAGCGCGCTGCAAGGCGATCAAGGCGGACATCGAGTCCCGTCCCTGGTACAAGAAACCCCGGCTCTCGACCCGCATCACGACGGCGCAGATCGACGCGATGAACGTGCCGCGGCTTACCGCGCTCATTAAGAGTTTTGCTCCGGACCTCGTGATGAACATCGCGCTTCCCTATCAGGATCTCGCGATCATGGACGCCTGCCTCGAAGCTGGGGTCAGCTATCTCGACACGGCGAACTACGAGCCGCCGGACGAGGCGCACTTCGAGTATTCCTGGCAGTGGGCCTACCGCGAGAAGTTCGAGAAGGCCGGGCTCACCGCGATTCTCGGCTGCGGTTTCGACCCCGGCGTCACGCAGGTCTTCTCCGCCTACGCGCAGAAGCACTACTTCGACACGATCGAGACGCTGGACATCCTCGACTGCAACGGCGGTGACCACGGGTATCCGTTCGCGACCAACTTCAATCCCGAGATCAACATCCGGGAAGTCTCCGCAAAGGGCTCTTATTGGGTCGCCGAGAAGAAGGTGGAGAAAAGAGGTGGACAGAGGAGGAAGTCTCTTGTTGACGAGCATGGAGTGAAGGTCGAGTACAAAAAGGCCTTCGACAAGGGCTACTGGGTCGAGACCGCGCCGATGGCCATCAAGCGCGAGTACGTCTTCGACAAGGTCGGCAAGAAGGACATGTACCTTCTCCACCACGAGGAGCTCGAGTCGCTCGGTTGCAATCTGAAGGGCATTAAGCGCATCCGCTTCTTCATGACCTTCGGCCAGAGCTATCTCACGCATCTGAAGTGCCTTGAGAACTGCGGCTTGACGCGGATCGACCCGATCGACTTCAAGGGACAGAAGATCGTTCCGATCGAGTTCCTCAAGGCGCTCCTTCCGGATCCCGCGTCGCTCGGTCCGCGCACGAAGGGCAAGACGAACATCGGCTGCATCTTCCACGGCAAGAAGGGGCGCAAGACGGTCGACTATTACGTCTACCAGGTCTGCGATCACCAGAAGTGCTACAAGGAGGTCGGCTCTCAGGCGATCAGCTACACGACCGGCGTGCCGGCGATGATCGGCGCGAAGCTGTTCCTCGAGGGCAAATGGACGGCGAAGGGCGTACACACCTGCGAGGAGTTCGACCCCGATCCGTTCATGGCCGAGCTCAAGAAGCAGGGCCTGCCGTGGAAGGAGACGTTCAAGCCCGTCAAAGTTCCGTAAGGAAGGCTTGAGAGGTTGAGAGGTTTGAATACGCCGTATTATCTGATTGACGAAGCCGCGCTGGAGCGCAACCTCAGAATTCTCGCGTCGGTGCGCAAGCGCGCCGGCGTGAAGATCCTGCTGGCGCAGAAGGCGTTCTCCTGCTACGCCGTCTATCCGCTCGTCGCGAAGTACCTGGACGGCACGACGGCGAGCGGACTTTACGAGGCGCGGCTCGCGCACGAGGAAATGCCGCGGCGCGAAAACCACGTGTTCAAACCCGCGTTCACCGAAGAGGAGATGCGCGACCTCGTGAAGTGGTGTGACCACATCGTCTTCAATTCGGTCGCCCAGTGGAAGCGCTTCCGCGGTTTTCCGAAACTGCCTTCAGCCGCGCTGCGGGTGAACCCCGGCTACAGCGAGATCGAGCACGACATCTACAATCCGTGCGTCAAAGGTTCGCGGCTCGGCGTGCCGCGGGAGCATTTGCGCGCGGCGGATCTGGAGGGGCTGGAGGGGCTTCACTTCCACACGATGTGCGAGCAGGGGGCGGACGTCCTCGCGCGGACGCTGCCGCATTTCGAGGAGAAGTTCGGCGAATTTCTGCCGCGGCTGAAGTGGGTGAATTTCGGCGGCGGGCATCACATCACGAAGAAGGGCTACGACCTCGCGCTGCTCGTGCGGACGCTGAAGGACTTCCGGCGGCGCCATCCGAAACTCGAGGTCTATCTGGAGCCGGGCGAGGCGGTGGCGCTTAACGCGGGGACGCTGGTGGCGTCCGTGCGCGAAGTCTTCGACTATGGCACGCCGATCGCGATTCTTGACGCTTCGGCGGAGTGCCACATGCCGGACGTGATTGAGATGCCGTACCGTCCGCCGGTCCGCGGGGCGGGAATGCCGGGGGAGAAGCGCTACACCTACCGGCTGGGCGGGCCGACGTGTCTGGCGGGGGACGTGATCGGCGACTATTCCTTTGCGCGGCGGCTCAAGCCCGGCGACGAGGTCGTGTTCGGCGACATGGCGATTTACACGATGGTGAAGAACAACACCTTCAACGGCATGCCGCTGCCGTCCATCGCGTTGCGGCGGACCTCCGGCCGCGTTGAGCTCTTGCGCGAGTTCGGCTACGCGGACTTCAAGCGGCGGCTGTGAAGAGCCGAGACGCGCGAGAGGTCCTTCGTCGCAGACGCCGCCGCGTGGAAGTGTTCGGCGGGATGAGGTTGACAATCTGCCTGAGAATGGGGTATACTGTCTTAGCTGCTTCTGGTGGTGGTTGTTTTTTCATAATCATGTAGGTTACAGGAAATCGCCGCCAGATGCAACGCTAAACTTTCATCCCTTCGCGAACGCAGTGAGCGAAGGGGATGCTAATGCATCGATGACTAAGTTCAATCATAAGGAGGTGTGGAATGGATGACTGTATCATGAGGATCATTATTCCGATTTGTGTCGCTACTGTGATCTTCGGACTTCGGGCGTTGTATCGTCGGATTAGGAATGGCATTGCAGGGAACGATCCTGAATCGTTTAATCCTGATTTTGATGTTCATCGTTCGCTCGAAGCAGAGCGAATGGGTTTCTGCTGGTTTTGCGGCAAGCCCGAAACCAAAATTTCATACGTTCAAATGCAACGAGCAACTCTTGATTGGGGAACTCGAACCGTTAAGTTGTCTCAGGTTCCGATTTGTTGCTGCGACGATTGTCATGAGAGTTATCATGAGAAGCGTATAATGGGGAATATAGTTGGCACGTTGATCATTATGGGGATTGTTTTTATTGCCTTGTGGTTTTGTTTGCCATACGCGACTGCGGACACATTGCCTCGTTGCCAAGCCGTGGCCTTGTTGTCTTTGCTGACTGGAGGGTTGTTCAGTATTCTCGTGTTGCCTCGATGGCCATTCATTTTTCGTAGGAAAATATGGCGTCATCCTGTTGTTGCACAATTTCGTCGAAATGGATATTTGGATTCAAAGTTGCTGCGTGAACCGTTAGATCGCGAGTCTTTTGAGAGAAGCGTTTGACAAAAGACTGCAATACGCAAGGTTCCAGGGAATGAAGGTGAAAATTCGACGGATAATCGTGACGCCTCGCGGCTGTCTGACCCCTAATAGCTGAATTTTGCTATAATGTTCTGCGGTTGAATCTGGAAGCGAAAGGAAGCGAAGATGAACAGCATGGAGCAAAAGACGGTTGCGGGAGCAGAAGACGTCGCGGCGACGATTCGCCGTCTGGCCGAGCGCGCGAAAGCCGCCGCGGGGGTTTTGGCCGGCCGGACGACGGCCGAGAAAAACGCCGCGCTGACGGCGGTGGCAGCCGCGCTCGAGCGCGACCGCGCCGCCATTCGCGAGGCCAACGCGCGCGATGTCGAACGTGCGCGGCAGACCGGCCTCAAGGAGGCGATGATCGACCGCCTGACCCTGACGGAGGCCCGCTTTCAGGCGATGGTCGAGGGCGTGCGCCATGTCGCCGAGCTGCCCGACCCGGTCGGCGCGGAGCTTTCGCGTTGCACGCGACCCAGCGGCATCACGATCCGCAAGGTGCGCGTTCCGCTCGGCGTCGTGGCCGTGGTCTTCGAGTCCCGCCCGAACGTGTTCGTCGACACGGCGGCCTTGTGCGTCAAGACCGGCAACGCGATCATCCTGCGCGGCGGCAAGGAGGCGATCGAGTCCAACAAGGCGCTCGCCAGATCCGTTTCCGCCGCCCTGGCCGGGGCGGGCTTCACGGACGCCGTGCAGCTCGTGGAGACGACGGACCATCAGGCCGTGACGGAACTGGTGCGCTGCGTCGGCCTCGTCGACGTGGCGATTCCGCGCGGCGGCGAACGGCTGATCCGCGCGATGTGCGAGGCCGCGCTCGTCCCCGTGCTCAAGCACTACAAGGGCGTCTGCCACATCTACGTCGACGACGAGGCCGATCTTGCGATGGCGCTGTCGATCCTCGACAACGCGAAGACCCAGCGTCCCGGCGTGTGCAACGCGGCCGAGGGGCTGCTCGTCCACGAGAAGCTCGCGCCCCTCTTCCTGCCGATGGTCCGCGCGTGGGCGGCGGACAAGGGCGTCGCCCTGCACGAGGGCGAAGCGGGCACCGAATATCTCTCGCTCGACCTCAATGTGGCCATCGTCGCCGATTTCCGCGCCGCGATCGACTTCATCAACGCCAATTCCTCGCACCATTCGGACTGCATCGTGACTGAGAACGCGGAACGGGCGGCGGCTTTTCTGCGGGACGTCGATTCGGCGTGCGTTTACCACAATGTCTCGACGCGCTTCACGGACGGCGGCGAATTCGGCATGGGCGCGGAGATCGGCATTTCCACCGACAAGCTTCACGCGCGCGGTCCGATGGGCCTGGAGGAGCTGACGACTTACAAGTACGTCGTCACCGGCGACGGCGTGGTGCGCAAATGACGGTCGCGGACGTTCCTGCGGTCAATCGCGCGCTGAAGCGGGAGTTCAAGGCCCATGCCGCGCCGATCATCGAGCTGATCGAAGCGCAGACGCACGATCCGTTCCGCGTGCTGGTGGGGACGATCCTCAGCGCCCGCACGAAGGACGCCTGCACGGCGGGCGCGGTGGCCCGTCTTTTCGCCGCGGCGGCTTCGTCCGCGGCGGGCTTCGGTCCGGACGACCTCGAACGCCTGTCGCAGGCGGAGATCGAGCGGCTGATCTACCCCGTGGGCTTTTACCGCGACAAGGCGCGGCATCTGAAGGCGCTGCCGGGGGTGTTGCGCTCTCGCTTCGGCGGCGTGCTGCCGAAGACGGTCGAGGAGCTGTGCGAACTGCCTGGGGTCGGGCGCAAGACGGCGAACCTGACGGTCGCGGTCGGCTTCGGCCTGCCGGCGATCTGCGTCGACGTGCACGTCCACCGCATCTGCAACTGGCTGGGGCTGGTGAAGACGAAGCAGCCGGTCGAGACCGAAATGGAGCTGCGGAGGATTCTGCCGGTGCGCTACTGGAAGACCTGGAACTCGCATCTCGTCTCGTTCGGGCAGACACGGTGCGATCCGGTGCGGCCGAAGTGCGCGGGCTGTCCGATCGCGTCCTACTGCCGCTCGCCGAAGAAGAGTGGCGGTTGATACCCGTATTTCATCAGTCTTGCGCTTGGAGACAGGGCGTGGTATAATTAACGCATGAATTTTCGAGTGGTCATGATGTATGCGCCGTTCGGGGTGGCGGTTCTGGCTGCGGTGACCTATTTGGTGCAGGCGCGTTTTCGGGCGAGGGGGCAGGCGGTGACGGTTATGGTTATGTTGCTGGCTGCCGCCAAGTTCCTCTTCTTCGAGACCTTCGGCGGAGACGCGTTTAATCCTGAGCTGCCTGCGCCGGTCTTGTGGGGCTTCAACGGACTGTATTCTTCGGTCTTCGTTCTGTTGCCGCTGTCGCTTCTGACGCTGCCTCTGCGTGGTTGGCGCGCTCGGCGCTGGCTGTTGCCGGTTCTCGCGGCGGTTGTGGCGGGATGGGGCATCTTTTGCGGCCTTCGGACGCCGTCCGTCGTGTACCTTGACCTCGTCTATCCCGACTTGCCGCCGGAACTGGATGGTTACCGCATCTTGCAACTTTCCGACCTTCACATCTCCGCGTCGGCGCGGCAAGCTAGGACCCGGGCCATTGTCGAACGCGCCAATGCAGAGGGTGCAGATCTCATCTGCGTTACTGGTGACATCGCCGATGGCATCGCTGCTCGTCATAGGGAGGATGTCGCGCCGCTCGCGGAACTCCGCGCGAAGGATGGCGTATGGTTCGTAACTGGAAATCACGAGTTCTATCAGGACAGTTCGGCGTGGCAGGCTCTCTACCGTTCGCTCGGTCTGCGCTTCTTGGACGGTAGCTGTGTGCGACCGCGCCCTGGACTGGCGCTGGCTGGACTTTCTGCGGATCCGCAGGCCGGCGGCAATTACGATCCTGAGGAAGTTCGTAAACTCTATGCGCAGTCGGACCCGGGCGACTTCCGAGTTCTCCTCCTGCACTTTCCCCAATGGGCGGCGAAGTATGTTGGAAAGGCAGGCGTCAGGTTGCAGCTCTCTGGGCATACGCACGGCGGCATTATGCCGTTCGCGGATCGGTTGGTGGCGGCTTGCAACGGTGGCTATGTCCACGGTGCCTACGCCTTGGACGGTGGCTGTCTGTACGTCTCGCGGGGAAGCGGCCAGTGGGCAGGCTTTCCGATGCGGTTGTTGAATCCATCTGAAATTACCGTGCTCACCTTGAAAAGGAGGGGAACATGCGAAGCAAAATGAAGGCGCGGACGCTGATGACGGCTGGTGCGCTTGCCATCATGTCGTGCGGGTGCATCGGACTTGAGCACCGCATTGTCGATCCGACAGAAGGCGGAGTCATAGAGGTCAAGAGCGGTGACCGTTGGTACATCGATCTTGAGGAAAACTGCACCACGGGTTACCGCTGGACGGCGACTTGTGATGACGAGGACATTGAGATTTACTACGAGCATCCCGAGCCGAAGCTAGATGAGCAGCTGTGCGGGGCGCCGAACCGCGTTAGCGTAGTCATCCGCGTTCACCGCGGTTTCGCCGGTCCGGCCGAAGTGCACCTTCGCTACGCCCGCAGCTGGTCGAAGGAGGTTGCCCGCGAACTCGACTACGTCCTCACCTATCAGGCCGAAAGCCACTGGCGATAGAGACGCGCTGTCGCACCTGCGACGAATTGTCGCGCCAGAATGTGGGTTTTCGGCAGGCTTGCTCATTCGGTATAGTATTTGCTGATTCTTTCTTGAAATCCATTTTAAGGAAGGAGCAACGAAATGAATGCGACATACGAACCGCCGGAAGACGAAAAGTGTCTGGAGAAGTACGGATCCGACCTGACCGCGTTGGCGCGGTCGGGGAAGCTCGATCCCGTCATCGGACGGGACACGGAGATCCGTGACGTGGTGCGGATTCTCTCCCGCAAGACGAAGAACAATCCGGTGCTGATCGGCGAGCCCGGCGTCGGCAAGACGGCGATCGTCGAGGGCCTTGCGCAGCGGATCGTGCGCGGCGACGTTCCCGAAGGGCTGAAGGACCGCATGGTCTTCTCGCTGGACATGACCGCCCTGCTGGCGGGCGCGAGCTATCGCGGCCAGTTCGAAGAGCGCTTGAAGGCGGTGCTGAAGAAGGTGAAGGAGTCGGAGGGCAAGATCATCCTCTTCATCGACGAAATCCACACCATCGTCGGCGCCGGCAAGACCGAAGGCAGCGCGGACGCTGGCAATATGCTCAAGCCGATGCTCGCGCGCGGCGAACTGCACTGCGTCGGCGCGACGACGCTGGACGAATACCGCCAGTACATGGAGAAGGACGCGGCGCTCGAACGGCGCTTCCAGCCCGTGACGGTCGATCCGCCGACGGAAGAGGACGCGATTTCGAACCTGCGCGGGCTCAAGGAGCGCGTCGAGAAGTATCACAACGTCCACATCCGGGACGAGGCGCTGGTGAGTTCGGTCGTGCTGTCGGCCCGCTACATCCAGGACCGCTTCCTGCCCGACAAGGCCATCGACCTTCTGGACGAGGCCTGTGCGCGCATCCGCACCGAGATGGACTCCTGTCCGCAGGAGATCGACGAGATCACCCGCCATGTGCGGCGGCTGGAGATCGAGGAGATCGCCTTGAAGAAGGAGAAGGACGACGCGTCCAGGAAGCGGCTCGGCGAACTCCAGCAGGAGCTGGCTGGACTCAAGGCGCGCGCCGAGACGATGACGGCGCAGTGGAAGCGCGAGAAAGCGGCGCTTGAAGACGTGCGCAAGGTCCGTTCCGACCTCGAGAACGCCCGCGTCCGCCATCAGCGCGCCGTTGACGCCGGCGACCTTAACGCGGCGGCGCGGCTCCAGTACGGGGAGATTCCGGAACTGGAGAAGCGGCTGCGCGAACACGAGGCCGGACTGAAGTCCGGCGACGCGGCGCTCTTGAGCGAGGAGGTGACGGCGGACGAGATCGCCGAGGTCGTCTCGCGCTGGTCGGGGATTCCGGTGACGAAGCTCGTCGAGGGCGAGCGCGAGAAGCTCGTGCGTCTGCCCGAAATCCTCCATCGCCGCGTGATCGGCCAGGACAAGGCCGTCGACGCCGTGTCGGACGCGGTGCTGCGCTCGCGCGCCGGCATCAAGAGCCGGCAGCGTCCCGTCGGAACCTTCCTGTTCCTCGGACCGACGGGCGTCGGCAAGACCGAGCTGGCGAAGGCGTTGGCGAAGGAGCTGTTCGACGACGAGAACGCGATGGTGCGGCTGGACATGTCCGAGTACATGGAGAAGTTCGCCGTTTCGCGCCTCGTCGGCGCGCCGCCCGGCTATGTCGGCTTCGAGGAGGGCGGCCAGCTTACGGAGGCGGTCCGTCGCAAGCAGTTCTCCGTCGTGCTTCTTGACGAGATCGAGAAGGCTCATCCCGACGTCTTCAATCTGCTCCTGCAGGTGATGGACGACGGACGGCTCACCGACAGCCACGGACGCACCGTGAGCTTCAAGAACACGGTCATCATCATGACGTCGAACGCGCCGCGGGACGCGCTGAAGGACCTGTTCCGGCCGGAGTTCCTCAACCGTTTGGACGAGATCCTCGAGTTCGACTCGCTTACGCGCGCCGACATTGAGAAGATCGTGCGGCTGCAGCTGAAGGACTTCGCCGGGCGGCTGTCCGAGCAGGAGCTGACGCTGGAGGTGGACGACGCGGCGGTGGCGGTGCTGGCCGAGGACGGGTACGATCCCGCTTACGGGGCGCGGCCGGTGAAACGCGCCATCCAGCGCGGACTCGAGACGCCGATCGCGCGGGCGATTGTGTCGGGGAAGTTCCCGCCCGGCTCGACGGTCCGCGTCACCGCCCGCGACGGCGCGCTCGTCATCTGACGGCTGCTGCGGCCAAGTCGCTGGGGCTGCGGCCAGAGGCCGTCGAGGCGCGGGTGGTGTTGAGCGAGCTGGGCGCGGCGATTCTTGCGCATTGGAAGCGCATTGGCGATTACACGCCCGAGATCAAGCCGCTTTACTGCCAGGTCATGCCCGACCACCTTCACGCGATCCTGGAGGTGACGCGCCCGATGGCGCGGCCGCTGGGCAACGCCATCGGCGGGTTTAAGACGGGGTGCGAGAAGATATATCGAGAGCTTGCGCTCTCGACGCAGGACAAGGGGCTTGCGCTCTCGACACGTGACAAGGGGCTTGCGCTCTCGACACAGGACAAGGGGCTTGCGCTCTCGGCACAGGACAAGGGGGGCGCGGTTTCTGAGTTGGGGCGGCTTTGGGCCGAAGGGTTTCAAGATTCGATCCTCTTTCGTGACGGGCAGCTTGCAAACATGTTCAACTATCAGCGCGACAACCCGCGGCGGCTCGCGATCAAACGGCTGTTTCCCGATCTGTTCAGGGTCGTCGGCGAGCTGAGGGCGGTTTTGCGTCTTGCGCCGCAACCACAGCGCGGGTCGCCGCAAACGCAGGGGGATACACGGGCGCAATGCGCTGTGGCGGCCGGTGCTGTGACGACGGCGCAAGCCGTCGGGTGTTTTGCCGCGCTTGGCAATTGTTTTCTCCTGGAGGGCCAGCTTCTGCAAGTTCAGGTTTCGCGGCGTGATTTTCGCTATAAGCGCATACCGAAGCCAGGTGGCGGGCTTAAGATCGCTCGAGACGGGAAGGGCGTTCCGCAGATTGACTTTACCTCTGCTTCATTTGACCAGAAGTGCGAGCGCCTGTTGGCTGCGGCGAAACATGGGGCTGCGCTGATTTCGCCCTGCGTGAGCGATGGCGAACGCGAAATCGCCCGCCGGGCTTTGGAGGCTCGGTTAAAACTGGTGACGCTCGCCAACAAGGGTTTTTCGCCGCTGGCGAAACCGGGCGGCCGCTATTTCGACGCTTGTGCAGAGGGACGGTTGCTGATGCTTGCGCCCATCGCCTGGCCGTATGAGCCAGGCGAAAAGAAAATGACGCGCGAGGATGCGCTGGTCTTGAATCGATTGGCGCAAGCGCTGGCCGGGGCCGGCTCGGCAGAGATCAACTATCATGGCGTGACTTTTAAACGGGTTGACGATATGGCGCTTCGGGCTGTAAGGCGTTAGGTGCTCGGCCAATTGCCGGGGATTGGGGCCCATTGTACACCTAACGCTACACCTAAAATGGCTCTTGCAAGAGCGTTAAATCTCGGCTTGAGCATCCTCATGTCCGCGAGAGCGCGGAAAATGGGTAAACTGCGCCCCGATGCGAGCAAAGATTCCAAATCTATGATTTGTCATTTTGACTGACCTCCGTTCTGGATGGCGTTTGCGGGCCGTTTCGCCTTTTCGGCGGATCGGCCCGCAAAGTTTTTTCGACTTTTTCCGCCAGACCCCCTTGACTTTTCCCGAAAAAGTAGGTATAATTACCTACTATGAAAAAAAGGACTACTGCCGCTCATGCGGCGACGGCCTCGCGGGCAAGGGCTCTCCTGTTCCGCGAGGGGGTGCTGGCGGGGACGCTCAACGAGCAGACGGTGGGCTCCGCGCCGAGGTTCACGCTTACGGACAAGGTGGCGGGGAAGACCCGGTGCCTCTATGTCCCGGCGGCGATGGCGCCGAAGGTCCGGCGCATGACCGCGAACTGGAAGGAGCTGAAGGCCGTGCTTCTGGAGATGAGCGCCCAGGCGCGGGAGGCTCTCGTGGGGGAGATCACCGCGATGACGGGGCGTCCGACCGTCCGGAAGGCCGCGTCCGCAAGCTCCTCTCGCGCCTCGGGCGCAAGCCGAAGGAAGGAGAAAGGAGCCCGTCCGAGCCGTTCCGGCGGCAGAAGAGGCTGAACGGCAGACCCGGCAGGAGGCCGGGGAGGATGCCGCAGGGGCGCAAGGCCGCGTTCAAGTTCTTCTGCTGGGTCAACCCGATCCTGTCCGGGGTCGACGGGCTTTTCCGGCTCTCGCTGAAGGACCGTGACGAGGAGAACGCGCTCTACGACAGCCCGACGCTCATGTGGACGCCCGTCATGGGCCTCGTCGGGAGGCGCACGTCGCGCAACAAGATGGACGCGGACCGGAACGACCCGGCATACGCGGCAAACGTGATGCTGCTCGCGCGGCAGACGGACTGGGTTGACGGCGAGGAGAGGACGGTGCCGTCCACCCAGCTCGTCTGCGACTGGCTCGCGAAGGCGAAGCTGCGCTACCTCCACAAGCTCCTGGAACAGCTATTCCTGCGGTTCGTCGACATGAAACTCTTCGCCAACGCGACGTTCTGCGGGTGCTTCGTCGTCGTCCTGGACGCTACGAAGGTGGAGGAGCGGCGCGGGTCCGGGCTTCTCGGCTGGCGGCGCAACCGCATGGCGCTCGAGGCGAAGGTCGTCACGCCCTGGGGCTGGGCGATCACGGTGGCGGTCGAGCCGATGCGCCCGTGGCGGAGCGACAGCGAGAAGCAGGACTGCGAGCTCGGCGCCCTCAAGCGGATGTCGGGGCGGCTGAAGCGCATCTTCGGGAGGCGCGGCG
>JAZQPI010000064.1:0-61866 GCA_045628545.1 Kiritimatiellia bacterium | reverse complement strand
GGCTGGACAGGCCTTCCGCGAAGCCTGCTTGCTCTATCCGGCCTCGCCCGAGGCGACGTTCCGCTACGCGCAGGAGATCCTGCTGCCGTTCCGCCGCTACGACAGCACGCTGGAGATGATGGACTACACCGACACGATCGACCCCGCCAACCACCGCACGGCCTCTTTGCGCGGCTACATCACCCAGACGCAGCAGCTTTTCGCGGATCTCGAGCGCCTGCAGCCCAAGCTGCGCGACGGCTCCATCACGCCGGCCGAGCGACTGTCGCTGGCGCTCTGCTTCACTCAGATGGGGCGCGGCGCCGACGCGGCGAAGATCGTGGCGCCGGCGGTCGACAGCTATGCCGACGCGGCGTCGCTCAAGGCCGCGGCCGACATCCTCGTCGCCGGCAAGCTTGACGCGCCGGCCGAAAACTGCCTGGTGCGCTACCTGCGGCTTCAGCCCGAGGCCGATCCGCTCGTCTGGTGCGAGCTGGCGAAGATCCAGGCGCGGACGGGCCGCGTGCCGGCCGCGCAGCAGAGTTTCGTGCGGGCCTACAGGCTCGACAAGCAGAAGGTGTTCGATACGATGCAGCGCGACGCGGAGCTGCGGGCGGTCGGGCTGCCGCTCTTCCAGCCGCCGCGCAAATAACCGTCGGTTGACGTCGGAGAGGAGGAGACGATGATGAGAGACGAAAAGACGACCGTGCTGGAGCATGCGGAGATCGGCGGAGGATACCGCTATCTCGTGCTGGCCGCGCCGAAGATCGCCGCGGAGGTGAAGCCCGGTCAGTTCGTGCATGTGCGCGTGCCAGGTCTGGAGACGAGCGCCCTGCGGCGGCCGTTCAGCGTGTTCGACGCCGAACCGCCGGCGGAGGACGGTTCCGGCGGCACGGTGACGGTCCTCTACAAGACCGTCGGCCGCGGCACGACTGCGCTCAACGACGTGCGTCCGGGCGACGCCGTTTCGGTTATGGGCCCGCTCGGGCACGGCTTCCCCGGAACCTGCTCCGGCGAGGCGCTTCTCGTCGGCGGCGGCTACGGTGTCGCGCCGCTCCATTTCCTCGCCCGCCGGCTCGTGGCAGACGGCATGGATCGCGCGTCCGTCCGGCTGTTCGTCGGCGGACGGACTTCGGCCGACCTGCTGGCGCTGGACCGCTTCAAGGCGCTCGGGGTGTCCGTGTCAGTCGCGACGAACGACGGCAGCGCGGGCGTGAAGGGGCTCGTCACCGATCCGCTCGACGACGCGCTGATCGCCATGCGCGAGCAGAACCGCCGCTTCGAGTTTTTCGCCTGCGGACCCGATCCCATGCTGAAGGCGGTGGCGATGCGCGCGACCGGCACGGACTCGCCGGGCTGGATTTCGATGGACCGCCACATGGTCTGCGGCGTAGGCGCGTGCTACGCCTGCATCCAAAGGACGGTGCGCGGCAATTCGCGCTGCTGCATCGAGGGGCCGGTCTTCGCGGCCAAGGACCTGGTTTGGTAGAGTTTGAAAGTTCCAGGTCGAAAAACAAGAAAGGACTTAATTTATCAGATGTATGCCCTCAACAAGCTGGCCTGGCTGATCCTCAACCCGCTGACACTGGGGTTTGTCGGCCTGCTGTTCGGTTTGCTGGCGGCGTGCCGTCACGGACGGACTCGCCGTCTGGGGGTTCTGCTTGTGATGTTTTCGGCTGGCGGTCTGTGGTTTCTCTCGACGGGGTATAGCGTCTGTATGCTGGGCTTGCCGTTGGAGCGGCCCTTTATGTCTTCGCAGACGCCGGCCGACCTGCCGGCGGCCGATGCGATCGTCCTGCTCGGCGGCGGGATGGGGAAGGTGGATGCGCTTGCGAATCCGGAGATGTTTGAGGCCGCTGACCGCGTCTGGCACGCGGCACGTCTCTACCGGGCTGGCAAGGCTCCGCTCGTGGTGGTGGTCGGCAGCAACGATCTGGCGGCGACCGTTCCGCTTCTTCTTGACTTCGGAGTGCCGCGAGAGGCAATCGCGGTAGATGACGTGAGCCGCAACACCTACGAGAATTCGCGTTTCGCCGAGCGCCTTCTTGTGGATCGAGGGGTGCGCCGGGTGTTGCTCGTTACGAGCGCGTGGCATATGCCTCGCGCCATCGGCAACTTCTCGCGGACATCGCTGGAGGTGACGCCGGCGGCCTGCGACTTCAAGGCGCACTACGTGCGTATCGGAATCGTGAATTGGTGGAGCGGCCTCATGCCGTCGGCCGACAACCTGAATACATCTGCCTACCTGTTGAAGGAATGGCTGGGAAAACTGGCTAGGAAGTGAGAAGAAGATGATGGGCGCAAGATTCCTTACGGTTGTCGTGTTGTCGCTGCTGTCGGCGGCGGCTTGGGCGGACGAAGTTTCGGTGACGGACGGCGAGGTGTGGAACCGCGGCGTCGACTTTTACCGTGCGGGCGACGTCACGAACGCCTTGCAGACGCTGAAACCGCTGCTGCTTTCGAAATCGCACGGCGCACGCGCGGCGGAGGTCGTCGCCAAGCTCGAGTACGAGCGCGGCGATCTCGAGGCGGCTGCCGCCGCGGCCCAGATCGCCCTCCGCGCCCGGCCCGACGACGAAAAGGCGGGACGCAACTTTTCGCGAGCCGTCGCGCATCTGCCCGAGGCCCGCGAAACGGCCCATATCAACGCCGTTCTGAAGGAAGCCGAGGGACAGGATCCCGGCGCGATGCTCGAACGGGCGACGGCCGAGGCCCGGCGGCTCTTCGACGAGGCGTCCGGCTTTCGCACCAACCGCGCCGACCGCGCGGTGCAGCTGGCGGACGCGCTCTCCAAGCGGGCCGAGAAGATCGCCGACGTCTGGATCCCGGTGCGCGAACTGATCGTCCGCTCGGTCACCAACGAAACCCAGGCGGCGACCATCCTCGACCAGGTCGCCGCCGCGCAGACGGCGACGAAGCGCGCGGCGCGGGAGTTCGCGGACCTCGATGCGGAATCCTTCTCGACGATGGCCGAGGTCGAAGGGGCCTTCACGCGCTTTTTCAAGCTGACGGCGCTGCCGCCGGCGGCTGTGGCGGCAGATCTGGAGGCGCAGTCCAACGCCTGGCAGGACGTCGAGTCCCGCTACGGACGCGCCTGGCAGGCTGACGCGCTCGACTACACCCGCGCCTTCCGGGCGAAGTTCCCCGCCTGGGCGCGCGCCTACGAACAGCAGGCGCAGGCCGACACCAACCGTCCGCCGTTCACCGCCGAGGACCAGGCGAAGATTTCCGCGCTGGCGACTGAGCTGGAGAAGCTTCAGCTCGAATGTGCCGAGAAGCCGCTGCCGCCCCAGCAGGAGCGGGCCGTGAAACTCCTGCAGCAGATCCAGGCCCTGCTGCCGAAGGATTCCGGCGGACAGGGCGGGAACTCGTCGAAGGACCAGCAGCAGAACCAGGGGCAGCAGCAGAATCAGGAGCAGCAGTCTTCTGAAAACCAGCAGCAGAACGGTCAGGACGAGCAGCAGACGGACGAGCGTCAGCAGGAGTCGCCCGAGGAGGCCACCGCGGAGGAGGAGAAAGAAGGCGAGGCGCGGGAAGAGGAGAAGTCGGCGGACGACAAGGAGGTCGAGGCGCTGTTGCGCAAGGCGCAGGAGCGCAACGACGAGCACGAGGAGGACAAGCGCCGGCTGATGCGCCGCGCCCGTCTGCCGCCCAACGAAAAGGACTGGTGAGGGGGAAAGCAAGATGAAATACGATGTTAATGAGATGGCTGTAGCGTGAACGGTAATGACCGATCCGTGACGCACCGCAGGCTGTTTTTATGCTAAACTATTCATTATGAAAATTGTCGTTACATGTGGAGGTACGGGCGGACATTCGTTTCCGGGGCTTGCCGTGGCGGAGGAACTGCGGCGGCGGGGACACGAGGTCATGGTCTGGAGCTCGGGCCGCGATATCGAAGCGGCGGTGATGAAGGGCTGGACGGGTCCGATGTTCTCGACGAAGGCCCGTCAGCTCCGTCTGCGCAACGCCTTCGCCATTTTGCGCTCCATCTGGCGCTGTCGGCGCGAAATGAAGCGCGTCAAGCCCGACGTGCTGCTGGCCATGGGTTCCTACTCCTCGCTGCCGCCCGTCATCGCGGCCCACTGGCGCGGCGTCCCGGTCTGCCTGCACGAGGCGAACACCGTGCCCGGCAAGGCGGTAGACTACCTGTCGCATTTCGCCAAGGTGGTGGCCGTCAGCTTCGAGCGGACGGCGCAATACCTGCCGCGCGTCAAGACGGTTCTCACCGGCCTGCCGGTCCGCGGCGAAATCGCCGCCGGACAGCGCATCGCCTACATTCCGGCGGACGCCTTCACGGTGTTCGTGACCGGCGGTTCGCAGGGTGCGCACGCGGTCAACGTCCTCCTGTCCGCCGCGCTGCTCCAGATGCGCAACGAACTGGCGCGGCGCGAAGAGCAGAAGCGTCCGCTTTACGTGATCCACCAGACTGGCGCCGCTGACGAGAAGGAGGTGCAGGCCGCCTACGCGAAGGCCGGCCTGCCCGCGCGGGTCCGCGCGTTCGAGGACGACATGGCGGGCGCGTTCGCCTCGGCCGACTTCGTCGTCGCCCGCGCCGGGGCTTCGACCTGCTTCGAGCTCGCGGCCTGCGGCAAGCCTGCGCTCCTGATTCCGCTGCCGACGGCCATGCGCAACCACCAGCATTACAACGCGGACGCTTTCGCCGAGAAGGGTGCGGCGGACGAGGGCAAGCAGGACGCGCTTTCGGTGCGGCAGCTCAGCCGCTACCTGCTGCAGAAGTACGACCATCCCGAACAGCTCTCGGCGATGGCCGCGAAGATGCGCGCCATGGCCGTTCCCGACGCGGCCGCGCGCGTGGCGGACCTCGTCGAGGCGGAGGGGCGGAAATGAGGGGCGTCGCCGCCATCGTCGGACTGCTCGTCCTGGCCGTCCTGGCCCAGATCGGCCTTTTGCGTCAGCGGCCGACCGGGAACCCCGCCCTGGCCGAAAGCGCGTTCGCCGCGTTCGGCGGCCTGCGGTCGATCGCTTCGGAGGTCGTGTGGTTCCGCGCGGACCGCCTTCAGGACGAGGGACGCTATGTCGAACTCGCCCAGCTCGCGCAGGCGCTGACCCTGTCCGACCCGCATACCCCCGAGGTGTGGAGCTACGCGGCTTGGAATCTCGCCTACAACATTTCCGTCATGATGACGACGCCGGAGGACCGCTGGCGCTGGGTCTCTTCCGCGATCCGCCTGCTGCGCGATTCGGGGCTCAAGTACAATCCCGAGTCGTCCGACATCCATCGCGAACTGGCGATGATCTTCGAAATGAAGATCGCCATCGACATCGATTCGGCGGCCGCGTCCTACCGTCGGTACTGGCGGCAGATCGTGGAAGACGTAGCCAGCCGCAACGCCTGGTCGGAGCTGCGGATGGATCCCGAGCGCATGGCGGACATGGAGCGTCGCTACGGCGTCACCGACCGCGGCGACGCCGCTTATTCCGCGCTCTACTGGGCGCTGGAGGGCTTGCGGTGTCCGGAGGAGCATTCGCACCCCTACCTCCACGAAGTCGTCCGTCAGTGCGTCGCCCTTTATCGCAAAAGCCACGGAGACGGCAATGGCTGAGGTCCGTTTCGAGCATATCGGCAAAGTCTACGCCAAAGGCGATGCGCCGGCCGTGCGCGACTTCGACCTGACGGTCCGCGACGGCGAGTTCCTCGTGCTCGTCGGGCCGTCCGGCTGCGGCAAGTCGACGTCCCTGCGGATGGTGGCGGGCCTTGAGACGCCGACCTCGGGCCGCATCCTCATCGGCGGACGGGAGGTGACGCATCTGCCGCCGAAGGACCGCGACATCGCGATGGTCTTTCAGAATTACGCGCTCTATCCGCACATGACCGTGCTGGAGAACCTGTCCTTCGCCTTGAAGCTCCGCGGCCTCGCGCGCGCCGAGATCTCCCGCCGCGTCGAGTCCGTCGCGGAGGCGCTGGGGCTGACGCCGTATCTGAAGCGGCTGCCGAAGGCGCTTTCGGGCGGACAGCGTCAGCGCGTCGCCCTGGGCCGCGCCATCGTCCGCGAACCCGCGGCGTTTCTGTTTGACGAACCGCTCTCGAACCTCGACGCGAAAATGCGCGTCGAAATGCGCGCGGAGATCATCCGCCTGCACCAGCGGCTCGGGGCGACGATGATCTACGTCACGCACGACCAGACCGAGGCGATGACCATGGGCGAGCGCATCGTCGTGATGAAGTCCGGCGAAATCCAGCAGGTCGCCGCGCCGCTGGAGGTCTACGACCGGCCCGCCAACGTCTTTGTCGCGGGCTTTATCGGCACGCCGCCGATGAACCTCTTTCCGCCGGGGACGCTCGCGCCCGACCTGACGGTGGGGGCGCGTCCCGAGCATCTGGGGCTGGAGCCGTGTGAAAAGGGGGATTGCACCGTCGATTTCCTGGAGCCGCTCGGCAGCGAGACTTTGGTCCACGTCCATTACGGACCGGCGAAATTCCCCGTGGTCGTCCGCGTGCCGGGCTTTTCGGCGCTCCGCGCCGGCGAGACGGTGCGGCTGGTCGTCGACCCGCGGCGGACGGTCCGTTTCGCCGCGGACGGTCGGGCGGTGGGTTGAACGAACAACATCAAGGAGGGTGTGCGATGAAACTTGAGAAGATCATCGGCTGGATCGAGTCCGTGCTCGAACCCGGCAAGTTTGACGACGTCAGCAACAACGGACTCCAGATCGCGCGGGAGGGCGACGAGATCGACAAGGTCGCCTTCGCCGTCGACGGCAGTGTCCGCAGCGTGAAGGCGGCGGCCGAGGCCGGGGCGCAGCTGCTCGTCGTCCATCACGGCATCAGCTGGGGCGGCGGCATCCGTCGGCTGGTTGACGGGGAATACCGCGTGGTGAAGGCGGCGATGGACGCGAATCTCGCGCTGGCGGCCTATCATCTGCCGCTGGACGCGAATCGCCGCTACGGCAACAACTGGGAGCTGGCGCGCTATCTCGGACTGACGAAGGTCGAGCCGGCGTTCAGCTATCACGGCAACGTCATCGGCATTACCGGCTACAACGCGCACGGACGCAAGATCGGCGTCTGCTCGGGCGGTGCGGGCGAGTTCGCGGCGGAGGCGCGGCGGCTCGGGTGCGAGGTCTACGTGACCGGCGAGGCGAGCTGGGGCGACCGCGTCGCGGCCGAGAACATCGGCATGAAGATGGTCTGCGCCGGACACTACGAGACCGAGACCTTCGGCGTCTGCGCGCTCGCGAAGGGAATGAAACGCGCCCTGCGCATTGCGACGACCTTCGTGTCGCTGATGCTGTGCGTTAATCTATTCGCTGCCGAAGGCGAGGAAGAGGCGTCCACCGGCTTTTACGCTGGCGTTTCGGGGACGATGGCGCTGCCGCAGGGCGGTTCGCGGCTGCACGCGGTCGGCGGCGCGGCGTTCCGGGGCGGCTGGTATCTGAGCGACGCCTGGGCGCTGGAAGGCGAAGTGGCCGTGCTGGAGGACGTGTGCGGACTGGCGGCGGAGGGGCTTTGGCACTGGAAGGGGTGGGAGGAGTACGACAAGCTCTTCGGCTATTCGCGGTTCGATCCGTTCTTCACCATCGGCGTGCGCGGCGCGCTGCCGGGCGGACAGGTCGGTCCGGCAGTCGGCGTGGGCGCGCTCTGTTATCTGACGGACGAATGGGCGCTGCGGTTCGACGCGAACGCGCTCCTCGGCCTTGAAACCCGCTGCGAGATGGTCTACGCCATCGCCCTCGGCGTGCAGTATTCGTTCTGACTGGGGCAGAAGGTTTGACGGGGTGCCGAAGGTTTGATAAAATCATTTGATAATTGCTATAGTAGGTCGTGAAATTTCGTGTGGCTCTTGCCGGAAGACGGGGCGCAAAATATGAATTGGAGGTAATTGATGAAGGAAGCGTTTGCATATGTAATCGGACTCGGGGCGTCGGTGATGATGCCCGTGATCTTCACGGTGCTCGGAGTGTGTGTCGGCGTCAAGCTGACTAAGGCGCTCAAGTCGGGGCTGCTGGTCGGCGTCGGCTTTGTCGGACTTGGCGTCGTCACGGCGCTGCTGACGTCGAATCTCGGTCCGGCGCTGAAGGGGATGACCGAACTCTACCACCTCAACCTGCCGTTCTTCGACCTCGGCTGGCCGGCGGCGGCGGCGGTCGCGTATTCGTGCGCGGTCGGGGCGTTCATCATTCCGGTGTGCCTGGGCGTCAACGTGGTCATGCTCCTCACGGGCACGACGCGGACCGTGAACATCGACCTCTGGAACTACTGGCACTTCGCGTTTCTCGGGGCGATGGTCTATTATGCGACGGGGTCGCTCGCCTGGGCGTTTTACGCGGCGATCGTCCTTTACGTGATTACGCTCTGCATGGCGGATTTCACCGCGAAGGGGTTTCAGTCCTACTACAAGGACATGGAGGGCATTTCGATTCCGCAGCCGTTCTGTCAGAGCTTCACGCCGTTTGCGGTCGTGATCGGGTGGCTGCTGGACCGCATCCCCGGCTTCGACCGGCTCACGATCGACGCCGAGGGGATGAAGCGCAAGTTCGGGCTGCTGGGCGAGCCGCTCTTTCTGGGCGTCATCATCGGCTGCGGCATCGGGGCGCTCCGGTGCGACAGCTGGCAGGGCGTGGTCGACGCGGTGCCGTCGATTCTGAAGCTGGGAGTGACGGTCGGCGCGGTGATGGAGCTGATTCCGCGCATCACCTCGCTGTTCATTGAAGGCCTGAAGCCGATCTGCCAGTCCGTGCAGGAGAAGCTTTCGCGGCGGTTCGGCGGGGAAGGCGCGGCGGACGGGGCACGCAAGATCGTGTTCTCGATCGGCATGAGTCCGGCGCTGGTGATCGGGCATCCGACGACGCTGGTCGTTTCGATTCTGCTTATTCCGGTCATCCTCTTTCTGTCGGTCGTGCTGCCGGGGAACAAGTTCCTGCCGCTCGCCTCGCTGGCGGGGATGTTCTATCTCTTCCCGTGCGTGCTGCCGATTACGAAGGGCAATGTGCTCAAGACGTTTATCATCGGACTGGTCGCGCTGGTGTGCGGGCTCTATTTCGTCACCAACCTGACGCCGGCGTTCACCAAGGCGATTCAAGCGGCGAACTGCGACGGCATTACGGTTCCCGCAGGGTTCGAGGGCGGCGCGGCCTTAGACTTCGCGTCGGCGTTCTGGTGCTTTGTCACCTACCACCTGACGGTGACGCTCAAGTGGGCCGGCGCGGCCGGGGCCGGGCTGCTGGCGCTCGGCATGTGCGCGGTCAACTGGCGGCGGCTTCACCGGAGCGCATGACGCGGCGCGGAAAAATGGTATAATAGGTAGCGATGAATCTACTTCTACTGGCACTGGTCACGGCGACATCGGCGGTCCGCCCCGTTTGCAACGCGGCGGTGTGTCCGAATGTCGGCAACTGTCTCGCCTGGGAGAACGACAAGTTCGGCATGTACGCCTACGGACCGACCGAATACCACCGCTGGTCGGGGCTCGACGTCTTCAACAAGCGCGGCGCGGGCACGAGCTGCATCGCCTGGTTGGAAGATCCGGCGACGAGCAACTTCTTCGAGCATCCGAACTTCCACGACGACCGCGGCACGGGGATGGACAACTACACGATGGGCGCCTCGCGCGGCGTCGGCGCGGTTGCGGTTTTCGGCGACGGAGAATGGAAGACCTATCCGAGCTGGGAGTCCTCGCGCATCATCCACACGGGCGACGACTATCTCGAGTTCGAGCTCGTCTACCCCTCGTTCTGCGCGGCGGGCAAGATGACTTACCATATCACCCTCAAGCGCGGCGAACGGTTCTTCCGCAACGACGTCTCTTTCGAAAGGGCCATGCCGCAGAATTTCCTCGCCGGTCCGGGGTTCGACCTCGAGCCGAAGCGCGATCACAAGGGCTCGCTCGTCGAAGAGTCCGGCCTCGTCTCGCTTTTCGAGGACCCCAAGGGCGAGCAGGGCGTGGAAGGCTCGACCATGACGGCGCTTTTCGTCGCGCCCGGCGAGACGGTCGAGATGAAGACCGACCATCTGAACTGCCGCGTGCTCGCGTTCCGCGGCCGTCAGCGCTTCACCTACTGGGCCGGCGCGGCCTGGTCGTCTGCGGGCGAGGTGACGACGGCCGAGGCCTGGCACGACCTCGTGAAAAATTTCAAGAAAGGAATAAAATAAAATGAGCATACTGACCCTCCTGCTGGCGACCACCGTAAACTTCACCGTTCAGACGGCCTGTCATCCCGATGACATGAAGACCTATGACACTGCGAAACTGCGCGAGCGGTTCGTGATGGAGAAGGTGATGGAGCCCGACCAGATCAACGTCACCTACACGATGTACGACCGCCTTATCTACGGCGGAGCGATGCCGGTCGAAAAGGAGCTGACGCTCGACACCTTCGTCGAACTCAAGGCCGACTATTTCCTCGAACGCCGCGAACTCGGCGTCATCAACGTCGGCGGACCGGGCGAAGTCAAGGTGAAGGTGAAAGGCGAAGGCGAACAGTGGAAGGAAGAGGTTTATCCGCTTGAGTTCAAGGAGGCTCTCTATGTCGGCTGCGGCAAGAAGCTCGTGAGCTTCAAGTCGCTCGACGCGAAGAACCCCGCGAAGTTCTACCTCAACTCGACGCCCGCGCACAAGGAGTTCGTGACGCAGCGCATTACCAGCGACCAGTCCTGCAAGAAGCCGGGCTACACGATCGGCAAGTTCATCAAGGCGGGCAAGATGGAGGAGTCGAACGACCGCGTCATTAACCAGCTGATCGTTGCGCCGGTCCTTTCGCAGGTTCCGGGCGGCGGCTGCAACCAGCTGCAGATGGGCCTGACTGAGCTGAAGCCGGGCAGCGTCTGGAACACGATGCCGCAGCACGTCCACAACCGCCGTATGGAGGCGTACTACTACTTTAACGTGCCGGAAGGGCAGGCGATTTGCCATCAGATGGGCCAGCCGCAGGAGCAGCGGCTCGTGTGGCTCCACAACGAACAGGCGATCACCGCGCCCGAGTGGTCGGTACATTCCGCCGCGGGCACCTCGAACTACATGTTCATCTGGGGCATGGGCGGCGAGAACCTGAACTACGGCGACATGGACAAGGTGCCTGTCAGCGCAATGCGCTGACAGAGGCGGGCTAATTTCCAAACAATCCAAACAATCAAACAATTCCCTATGATCACTTACGATTTGACTGGCAAGACGGCGCTGGTGACCGGCTCCAACCGCGGCATTGGCAAGGCGATGGCGGACGCACTTGAGGAAGCGGGCGCGAAAGTCATCCGCACCTGCTCGAAGGATTGCGACCTCTCCGACCGCAATGCGGTCTATGCGTTCATCGAGCGCATTAAGAAGGAGCATCAGATCGACATCCTCGTGAACAACGCGGGGACGATTCTCCGCAAGCCCGCGGCCGAGCATCCCGACGAATACTGGGACAAGGTCATCAACGTGAACCTCAATTCGCAGTTCACGCTGGCGCGCGAGTTCGGCAAGGACATGGTTGCGCGCGGCTGGGGCAAGATCGTCTTCACCTGCTCGCTGCTCACGTTCCAAGGCGGCATCACCGTGCCCGGTTACGCGGCATCGAAGGGTGCGGTCGGTCAGCTCGTGAAGGCGCTCGCGAACGAGTGGTCCTCGAAGGGCGTCAATGTCAACGGCATCGCGCCCGGCTACATCGCGACGGACAACACCGCCGCGCTCAGGGCGGATCCGGTCCGTTCGCGTCAGATCCTCGAGCGCATCCCGGCGGGCCGCTGGGGCGAGGCGTCGGATATCGCCGGCGCGTGCGTCTTCCTCTGCTCGCCCGCGGCGGCGTATATCCACGGCGCGATCATTCCCGTTGACGGCGGCTGGCTGGCCCGTTAAGGGCCGCGCCGCGCACATATGACCGCCGCAAATTGATGCGGTTCTACTTGCGGCACTCAGTCGTAAAAGTAGCGGATCGCGATCTGCTTGAAGATGTCGCGTTTGCGGATCGGCCACAGGCGGGACGGCAGTTCCGCCTCCAGCGGATCCTGAATGAAGCTGGGCAGCTCCGGCAGGAAGTCCAGCCCCGTCAGCGTCTCCAACTCGTCAATGGTAATGAGGTTGCGCGTCGGCCAGGCGTTCCAGGGCACGTTCTGCGGAAAGACCACGGCCTGCGCCCGGACGTCCATTCCCTCCTGCGCGACGATGATCTGGTAGAACTGGGTCGGCACGTCAACGTCCGTCCCGCTTAGCGTTTCGTGATTGGCGGTAGGCGATATGCAGCCGACGATTACCCAGATCTCGCCATAGCGCGCCGTCCAGAGTTCGGCGATGCGGTGCTCGACATCCCGCCAGACGCCGCGGTTGAGCGCGGGGGTCTGCGGCGCGATGTTGCTCATCAGAAAGGTCGCCCGGCGCATTTCGTCGCCGTAGCGCGTGCCGATCGCGAAATTCGGCACCATGTGTCCGCGGTCGTAGCCGCTGCGCTCGTAGGCGGAGGCGCCGGGACACTGATTCGCCTCCTTGTCGCGCTTGAAGTTCGGCCGTTTGCCGAGCTGATGCTTGCCTTCGCTGACGACGTGGTAAGCGCACCAGACCGGATGCCGGAGCGACTCCGACCAGCCGATGACAAATTCGCCGCGGTCGATGATCCGGATGTCGTGCGGCGCCGGGACGCCTACGCGGCGCGGCGCGCCGGCGAAGAGGACCGATCCCTCCGGCGCTTCCTCGTCAAATTCGTAGACCGCGTCGTGTCCGGTCAGGTTCAGCGCGTCCGTCAAGTCGCCGAGCGGATTGCCGATCCAGTAGAGCGGCCGCGTCACGAAAGACGGATAGGCGCGTTCTGCTTCCGCAAACCACTTGCGCGGATGGTGGACGAACCACACGCCCAGCGCGGCGTATGCGCAGAAGACCAGAAGCAGCCCCGCCCCAGCCCATCGAAGGAATCGACGGACCGGGGTCGCCTTGGCCGTCCGGCCGTGGCGGGGGGGGCGGCGTTTTTTGCTCACAGGTCTCCCAGCTCGATGCGGATCGTGCGGCTCTTGATGGCCTGCGTCCGCGAGTTGTCGTCTTCCGCCGTGTGCCGGACGGCATCGTCCACTTTGGAGGTGCCGTCCGGAACGGTGAACTTCATCCCGCAGGCGGGGCACTCGGCTTCCTGCCCGACCATGTCCGACGAAGCTTCGATTTCCGTGTGGCAGTGCGCACACGTGAAGCTGACGAACCCGATGTCCTTGGCGTCCATCGTCAGAGCCCCAGTTTCGTCGCGCTGCGCCAGGCGTAGTACTTGCGGAGCTTGAGCTTCTTCGCCGCCGCCTCGTCGCAGAAGATCCACGCGTCGTTGTGGGCCTGCAGGGCGGAGGCCGTGCAGAACTGGCTCATGGGGCCTTCGACGCAGCCCTGGATGGCGTTCTGCTTGTTCTCTCCGAAGGCGAGCAGGATGATCTTCTTCGCCTCGCAGATCGTGCCGACGCCCATCGACAGGGCGCGCGTCGGAACCTCTTTCTCCTTGCCCTTGAAGAAAAGTCTGGCGTTGTCCTTGATCGTCGACGGCGTCAGGTAGACGACCGACGTGCGGCTCTTGAGGGAGGTGCCCGGCTCGTTGAAGGCGATGTGGCCGTCGGAGCCGATGCCGAGGACCTGGATGTCGATGCCGCCGGCCTTCTTGATCTGGGCCTCGTACGCCTTGCACTCCTTCTCGGGATCCTTCGCCATGCCGTTGAGGACGTGGGTGTTGGCGAGCTTGATGTCGATCTTCTTGAACAGGTTCTCGTTCATGAAGTAACGGTAGCTCTGGTCGTGCGTGCCCGGAAGGCCGACGTATTCGTCAAGGTTCCAGCTCTTGACCTGCTTGTAGCTGACCTTCTTGGCCTTGACGGCCTTGGCCATCTCGGAGTACATGAGCACGGGCGTCGAGCCGGTGGCGAGTCCGAGGACCGTCTTGGGGTTCTTCCGGACGGCTTCGGTGATCATGGCGGCGGCGAGCTTCGACGCCTCTTCCTTGGTCTTGCAGATGACTACTTCCATTTTACTTGTCCTTTCGGATTGGTTGTTTTTTTGGGGGTTAGTCAATGTAAAGGTCGGGAATCTTCTGCGGCGTGCGCGGCGGCTTGGCCGCGTCCTCTTCCGCCGCTGCCGGCGTGGCGCGCGCCTCTTGCTGCACGGGGGCTTTTTCTGCGATTTCCGCCGAGTCACCGCCGACAGACCGGCAGGCCTTGACTGCCGCGACGATGCTGTAGACGAAGACGACCAGGATGAGCAGGACGACGGCTCCGACCAGGATAAGGCGGAGCGGGAGCTTCTGCCAGAAGGGGACCGTCGGCGGCTTGACGGGACGCGTGGTTGCCCGGGCCGTCGGAGCAGGGTTCGCCCGTGCGGCCGGCGGCACGGCGGCTCTGGCCGGCGTCGGATTCGCCGGCGCGGCCGGCGGCACTGCGGTTTTGGCCGGTGCCGCGTCCGGCGTCAGACCGGGCAGCAGGTCTCCGAGGTCAGCCGATTTCGGAGCGCGGCGTTCCGGGCGGACTGGCTCTTGCGCGCGCTGCTCCCGCGAGTGGTTGTAAAGGGCCGTGAACGTGTCCGTCATGGACTTCACGTCCTCGATGCCGACGGCTTCGCAATAGAGCTTGACGAATCCCCGGCCGTAGATCGGCGCGACGATTGTCTTGAAGTCTTCGGCTTCGAGGGCTTCGATGACCTGGACCGTCAGGCGGGTCATTTCGGCCACCTGGCTGGCGGTGTAGCCCTTGGCTTCGCGCGCGGCGCGCAGGGTGTTGCCCAGTTCGATCATAGGTTGTTCTCCTCCGGTGTGGCGAAGGGTGCGTCCTCTTCGCCGGTTGGTTCGGGTGTGCCGTCGTCTGCTCCGGCGATCTGCTCGGCCGATGCGGACGCGGACGTGTTTTCGTTGAGAATCGCCAGCAGCTGGTCCTGGTCCATGACGATCTGCCGCGGCCCCATCCCCTGCGGGGCGGAGACGATGCCGCGCTCGGTGAGGCGGTCGAGGATCTTCGCCGCGTGGTTGTAGCCCCAGCCCATCTGCCGCTGGAAGTGGCTCGTCGAGGCGCGGCGCGTGTTGATGATGCATTCGACGGCCTTCTTGAAGTCGTCCGCGTCAGCCGCCGCCTTCACCTGCTCGCGCACCGCCTGCCGGTTTTCCGTCGCGGCGTCCTGGTTGTTGTCCGGATCGTCCTCGTTGTCGGCGAACGGATCGGCGATCGCCGCCTCCTTGACGCGGCCGAGCTTGGTGGCGAAAGTCTCGTCGAACTGCGTGTCGGCGTGTTCGCCGATGAACTGGGTGACGCGGGCGATCTCGTCGTCGGAGATCCAGGCGCCCTGGGCGCGGACGAGGACGTTGTCCTTGCCGCGGAAGAGCATGTCGCCGCGTCCGATCAGGTTCTCGGCGCCGGCCTCGTCCAGGATGGTCCGCGAGTCGATGGCCTGCGAGGTCTTGAAGGCGACGCGGCCCGGGATGTTGGCCTTGATCGTGCCCGTGATGATCTTCGCGTCCGGCCGCTGCGTGGCGAGGATGAGGTGGATGCCGGCGGCGCGGGCCTTCTGGGTGATGCGCTGGATGTCGGGATTGACCTCCTTGCCGCACTGGCCGATGAGGTCGGCCGCCTCGTCGATGATGATGACGATGTAGGGGACGGTCCGCGGCATGTCGGCGTCGAGGCGCTCGTCGTTGCCGAACATGTCCGTCTGCGTGAGCATTTTGCGGTGGTTGAAGTCGTAGATGTTCCGCACCTTCGCCCGCGCGAAGAGCTTGAGGCGTTTCTCCATCTCGGCCACGGCCCAGTGGAGCGAGAAGACGACCTTGCGGTTGTCGGTGATGACGGGCACGAGCAGATGGGGGATCGCGGCGTAGGGCGTGAACTCGACGCACTTCGGATCGACCATGATGAGCTTGAGCTCGTCCGGCGTGCGCGTCATCAAGAGTCCGCAGATGAGCGAGTTGAGGCAGACTGACTTGCCCTGGCCGGTCGCGCCGGCGACGAGCATGTGCGGCATCGAGGCGAGGTCGGCGACGAGTTCGCGTCCGTCGGCCCGCTTGCCGAACAGCAGCGGCAGTTCGGCTTTCGAGTTCCGCCAGGCCTCCGACTCGAATATCTCCCGGAAGGAGATCCCCGCCGGCGTGCGGTTCGGCACTTCGATGCCCACGGCGCTGTCGCCGGGAATGGGCGCCTCGATGCGCAGCGACTTCGCCATCAGCGCGCCCTTGAGGTCCGTCGTCAGGTTCGTCACCGCCGAATAGCGCGTGCCGACGGCGAGCTGGATCTTGTACTTCGTCACGACCGGCCCCTGGATCGTGCCGCACATCGTGGCGTCGACGTTGAAGATCTTGAGCGTGTTGATGATGCGCTGCGACATCTCGTTGACATCGCCGTGGTCGGCCGTCGAGCGGGAAAGGGGGTTGAGCAGCGAGACCGGCGGCAGCAGATAGGGTCCCTTGTCCGCCGCCGGCGCCTCCTCCGCGGCAACCGGCGCGGAGACCGCGGCCGGGACCGCCGGCCGGGAGACCGTGAGCGGCGCCGGGGCGTTTCGCGCGGCCGCGGCGGCTTCGCGCGCGGCGCGTTCGGCTTCTTTCGCCGCCTCCTTGGCGGCCCGTTTCGCCTCCTTTTCGGCGGCCTTTTCTTCGCGGATGCGCGCGCGCTCCGCCTCGCGTTCGCGCCGCGCGTCCTCCTTCGCCTGCAGGATGAAGTCGTAGGGGTTCGCGTCGCCGGACGCCGCGGGGATTTCCGCCGCTGCGGACGGACGGGGGCGGTCGGCGGTACACCAGTTCCAGCAGGCCCGCAGCGCGTTAAGGATCGCCAGCGGCCCGATGGCCCCCACCAGCGCGACCGCGGCGAGCAGCGAGACGAGGACAACCGCGCCGACTGCGCCCAGCGAGGGGACGAGCGCGCGCGACATCAGCAGATAGCCGACGACTCCGCCGCAGGACTCCGTGTTGACCTTGGCCCTGAGCGCCTCCATGCCGGGGGTCCCGTTCAGCGGCTGGATGAGACAGGCGGCGGCGCAGACGAAGACGAGCATCCACAGGTGCTTGAGCCCGCGGCGCGGCTCCTGTCCGAACGCGCCGTTCAAGCCGACGATCAGACAGTAGAAGGGGACGATCCAGACCGCGAGGCCGACTAACTTGTAGCCCCAGAAGGCGAAGAGGTCGCCGAGGGCGCCGATCCAGTTCGCGCTGGGCGCGGGCGGCAGGTTGAGCGCGGCGACGGCGTGCCAGTCGTAGGAGACGAGCGCGGCGAGCGGAAAGAGCGAGATCGGCAGCAGCAGCCAGCCGAAGGCGAGCGGACGGCGTGCGGAGGGATCGTGAGTTCTGGTCGTGGGTTCAGTCATGTCGGATGAGCAGTCTGCGTTCGCCCGAGTCGCCGTTCGGCTGGGGGCCGTTCGTCCCGCGGGGCTTCAGCGAGTGGTAGATGATGAGGGCCAGGGCCAGCGAGAGCAGCTTCAGGCCCCAGTTCTTGGTCAGCGCCTCCCAGATGAGCTTCATTTGCGTTCGCCTCCCCTCAGGAACTTGGACAGGACGTACTTCGTCACCTCGGCGTAGGTCCGCTGGAAGATGTCGCGGGTGTCGCGCGGACGCATGGCCTTGGCGATGTAGCGGTGGAGGTTCGTCTCGACCTGCGCCGGCGCGTAGTGCGTGATCTTGCCGTTATGGGCGATCGAGACCGAGCCGCGCTCTTCCGAGACGATGACGATCAGCGCGTCAGTCTCTTCCGAAAGCCCGACGCCCGCCCGGTGCCGGAGGCCGCGGGAGGCGAGGTTGAGGTTGCTGGAGACCGGAAAGACGCAGTGCGCGGCGCTGATGCGTCCGCCGCGGATGGTGATGCCGCCGTCGTGCAGCGGCAGGGGCGGCGTGAAGATGCTCGTGAGCAGCTCCTTCGAGAAGGAGGCGTCCAGCTTCACGCCGGTCGTCTCGTAGCTGCGCAGCGAAATGCCGCGCTCGAAGGCGATGAGCGCGCCGATGCGGCGCTCGGCGAGGCCGATGATCGCCTCGACGACGAATTCCGGCGTGGCCGAGCCGTCGGCTTCGTGCGTCGGACGGTTCAGATATCCGAACGCGCCGACGGTCGAGAGGAGCCGGCGGATCTCCGGCTGGAAGATGACGACCGAGGAAAGCGCCAGATAGAGGAGCAGCAGCCGGATCAGTTCGGTCAGCACGTCGAACTGGAAGACGAGCGTGAACGCCACGGCGACCGCGGCGACGAAGCCGCCGCCCATCAGCACCTGGCCGAAGCGCGACCCTTTCGCGCTCTTGAGGATTGCGTAGATGGCGATGTACAGGATGAGCACCTGCGCGACGGTGCCGGCGCTGATGTCGATCTGCCCGGCGAAGTTCCGCAGCGTGGCGGTGACGCTCTCCAGACTGAAGTTCACTTCAGCAGCTCCTCCACCTCGCGTCCGTCCATCGTCTCCTTCTCCAGCAGGGTCTTCGCCAGCAGCTCCAGCTTGTCGCGGCGGTCCTCCAGGATCTTCTCCGCCCGCGCATAGGCCTCGGAGACGAGGCGCGAGACCTCGGCGTCGATGGCCCGCGACGTCTCCTCGCTCATCGCCGGCGGCATGTCGGCCGCGGAGAAGCGGTTCTGCTCGACGAACGACTGGAAGCCGAAGCGGTCGCTCATGCCGTAGACGCAGACCATCTTGCGCGCGATGTCGGTCGCCTGCGCGATGTCCTGCGCCGCCCCCGTCGAGATGTCGCCGGTGAACGTCCGCTCGGCGATGCGTCCGCCGCAGCAGATGACGAGTTCGTCGAGGAAGTAGGCGCGCGAACGGTTGAGGACGTCCTTCTCGGGCAGGGACATCGTCACGCCGAGCGCCCGGCCGCGCGGGATGATCGTCACCTTGTGAAGGGGGTCGGCGTGTTCGACGGCGAGCTGCAGGATGGCGTGGCCGGCCTCGTGCCAGGCCGTGATCTCGCGGTCGCGCTGCGAGTAGCCCGCGCTCTTGCGCTCGCGGCCCCAGAGGATCTTGTCGCGCGCCTCGTCGAGCGTCTGCTCGTCGACGCCGGCGAGCTTCTTGCGCGTCGCCAGCAGGGCCGCCTCGTTGAGGAGGTTCGCGAGGTCCGCGCCCGAAAAGCCCGGCGTGCCGCGGGCGATACGCGTGAGGTCCGTCCCCTCGGCGAAGGTGATCTTCTTGCCGTGGAGGGCGAGGATCTCCTCGCGGCCCTTGAGGGTCGGCAGCTCGATCGTGACCTGCCGGTCGAAGCGGCCGGGCCGCAGCAGCGCGGAGTCCAGCGTGTCGGGACGGTTCGTCGCGGCGATCACGATGACGCCCTCGTTGGCGTCGAAGCCGTCCATCTCCACGAGCATCGTGTTCAGCGTCTGCTCGTAGGCGTGGCTGCCGCCGATCGCTCCCGCGCCGGTGCGCTTCATGCCGATCGAGTCGATCTCGTCGATGAAGACGATGCAGGGCGCGCGCTTCTTCGCCTCGGCGAACATGTCGCGCATGCGGCTCGCGCCGACGCCGACGAACATCTCCTCGAAGTCGCTGCCGCTCATGGCGAAGAAGGGGACCTTCGCCTCGCCGGCGATCGCCTTGGCGAGCAGCGTCTTGCCCGTGCCGGGCGGACCCACGAGCAGCACGCCCTTGGGGATGCGTCCGCCGAGCTTCGAGAAGTCGTCCGGCTGCTTGAGGAACTCGACGATCTCCTGCACCTCCTCCTTGGCCTCGTCGATGCCCGCCACGTCGGCGAAGGTGATCTTCTTCTTGCTGTCGTCCTCCATGCCGTTGAGGATCTTCGCCTTGGACTTGCCGAAGCCGAACGGGCCGCCGGAGCCGCCGTTCATCCGGCGGAAGAACAGCCAGTAGAGGAGGCCCATCATGCCGACGAAGAACAGCGTCTGGACGATGAACGGGGAGATCGGATTGCTGCGCTCCTCGATCTCGACCTTGACGTTGAGCGCGAGCAGGTCCTCCATCAGCTTCTCGTTTTCGCCCGGGACGAGCGGCACCCGGTAGGCGACCTTGACGGGATCGCCCTTGTCGTCGAGGTCGTTCGTCTCCATTTCGCCCATAAGGAAGGTCGTGCCGTCGTCGCGGTCGAAGACTCGCTTCACCGGATCCCGCACCTTGCCCTCGTCCACCGCCGCGAAAAATTCGAGCTGCGTCAGCTCGCGCGTCTGACGTCCGTTCTGGTTCATCCGGTACATGGAGAAAAACATGACCGCGATGAGCGCGATCAGGAGCCAGGACCGGATGGCGTTATTCTGAGTTTTTGCCATACGAAAATTATACCAAATCGGCCCTTAAAGGTAAATGCTGTTGTACCTTTTTTAAGCGGCGGCATTCCTGGCGCCGTCGTCAGGGAAAGTCGCGCCCGACGCTATTTGACGCCGCGCCCTTTGCAGTGCCGGCAGCGCCCCCGCCCCCGGCAGGTCGGGCAGCTGCGCGGCGTCGCGGCTTCGCCGAGGGAGCGCCGTCCGTAATAGACGCCGGAGGTGAACGTCCGGGCGGCGCGGATGTTTTCAAACGTCGTCCGGGCCTGGTTCTTGCCCGAGCCGCCGCAGACGTTGCACAGGCCGGTCCCGTTGCAGCCGCCGCAGACCGTGCCTGTGACGGGCGCCTGGACGGTGGCCGCAGCGGCGCCCGCCTGCAACGCGAGGGTCTTCTGGTACATCTCGATTCCCTGCCGCAGCGTCCGGCCGATGTCGGCGTAGTCGGACGGCTTCTTCGGCGCGGCGGATTCGGCCTGCCATCGGGTGTAGGCGAGCTGTTCGTATTGGAGTCCTTTCGCGACAAAGCCCTTGGCCGCGACCTGCGACGCGAGCATGTGGGTCTCCCAGCTCGTCCCGGACTGCTCGATGGCCGTGGCGAGCTGCAGCCAGGCGTTGCGGTTGCGGGTGTTCTGGTAGTACGTCAGCAGGCTGGCGCGCCCCTCCGCGTTCGCCGGCGGCGCGAACAGCGCGATGAATGCTGAAACGACAAGGCAGAGACGGATGGTGCTTCGATTCGTTTTCATAAGAACATTGCGTTGGATGCCGAAGGGACAACGGTTCCGCGCACTTCAATCCGGTAGACCCAGGCGTGTTCGCACGGGGCTGCCGCGGGCGCAAAGGTCGGCGGGACGATGACGAGGGCGTCGTTCTCGGCCCGCGTCTCGACAGCCGCCGTGCTGCCGACGAGAGCTACCTTGGCGTTTTTCGGAGCTCCCTTGACTGCGAACGGGGTGCCGTCGCCGCGGAAGTCGATCGCGTAGCGAACGTTGCCTTTGCGCGTGAAATAGACGCGTTTTGCGTCCGTCTGCAGGTCGCCGCGCGTCGTCGCGTAGATCGCCTCGCCGTTCACCTTCAGCCACGCGCCCATCGCCAGCAGCCGGTCCTGCATGATCGCGGGGATGAGTCCGTCGGCCGTCGGCCCGACGTTGAGGAGCAGGTTGCCGCCGGCGGAGACGCAGCGGACGAGCGTTTCAAGGCATTTTTCGCGGCTCATGTAGTTGGCCGGCGTCTCGAAGCGGTTGTAGCCGAAGCTGTTGCCGATGCCGCGGCACTCCTCCCACGGATGGACGTTGGAGCGCCCAGACTGGTCGCCGCCCTCCATCGCGTACTCGGTCGTGTAGTGTCCGCCGTGCTTGCCTCGGCAGTCGCTGCCCCAGCGGTCGTTTGCGACCACGGTGTCCTTGACCGGCGACTCGTTGTAGAGCCACGCGAGAAACTCCTTGGAGCCGTGCTCGTCCGAGGTGTAGTCCCATTCGCCGTCCGTCCAGATGATGTCGGCCTTGTAGTCCGTCGCCAGCTCCTTCAGCTGCGGAATGTTGACGCGGCGGTTCCATTCGCCGATCTTGAGCGCCGCCGGTCCGGTCGTGCCGTCGCGCTTGGCCGGATACAGCGGATTGGCGTATTCGAGCATCGAATAGTAAAAGCCGCGCTTCAGTCCCGCCGCCGCCATCGCGTCGACGAATTCGCGCGCGAGGTCGCGTCCCGAGCCCAGCGCGACCGCGTTGTAGTATGGGGACTCTGGACTCGGCCAGAGCGCGAAGCCGTCGTGGTGCTTCGAGGTGAGCACGACGTATTTCGCGCCCGCGTCCTTGAAGAGTTTCGCCCAGGCTGCCGCGTCGAAGTTTTCGGCGGTGAACCGCGCCGCGAAATTGCCGTACGGCGCGTTGCGGTACTGCTGCTTGTGGTGGTTGACGAACGCGGACTTCCCCTGGCGCAGAAAGCCCTGGTACCACTCCGAATAGTAGGCGAAGTCGAAGTGCCCGGCTTTCGGTGTCGGCGCGAATGCGGGAACGGCGTAAGGCCCCCAGTGGATGAAGACGCCGAACTTCGCGTCCGTCCACCATTGCGGCACGGGGCGGCTGTCAAGCGACTTCCAGTTCGCTTCGTACTTCTCCGCCGCCGCGCACAGCGTCGCGCCGACGATCGCGGCCATTACCAGTTTCTTCATTTGCCACCTTCTCCTTATAGTTTTGAAACCCGACCGGCAGCCGCGCAACGCCTGCTACGCAACGCAGTCCCGCAAGTAATTTCTGACTGTCAATAGTATAGCAGTTTTCAGTTTTGTTTGTAAAGCGGTAGTCTGGCCGGAGTTTATCCATCTTTTCGCCTTCTCATGGACACGAGGCTGCTCAAGCAGAAAATTCAACGTCGGAGGTTGGCAAAGAACGCCTCGACTTTGCCACTTTGCGCTCGGTCAAAATGTCGTTTCACCCAATAACGACAGGGGGTTGACGAGCGCTAAGGTCATAATTTTCCTGTAGCACCATAAATTCGTCCTCGAACGGACGATTCGTCTGCCGTTTTCTGACCGCGGAACACACCGAAGCCCGCATTCGCGGGACACGGAAAGCGGAGTTCCTCATCGACCGCGACTGGCCGCGGGTGGAGCTGACATTCACGATGGAGGGGGTGATTTTTGTCGCAAATTGTAGCAAACGAAACGGCGTTTTTGCCACAAAAACACCGCTTTCTCAAAATTGCCAATAACCGCTAAAAGTGCGTTTTACCCTTGGTTTTATTGGTTGGAACTGGGGTTTTGAATTGGTCGGAGCGGAGGGATTTGAACCCTCGGCCTTTTGCTCCCGAAGCAAACGCGCTACCAGGCTGCGCTACGCTCCGACTCGGGGTTTTCAACGAGGTCTCCTCGTGAAAACGCAGAATAGTATACTATTTTTTGGGACGCAAGTCAATGGGGTATGGTATAATATTCCGCATGACTGATTTTAGCAAACTTCTTAATCCTGAACAGTGCGCCGCGGCGACGGCGGATGACGGTCCGCTGCTGGTGCTGGCCGCGGCCGGCACCGGTAAGACGCGCACGCTCGTCCACCGCGTCGCCTATCTGCTCGAAAAGGGCGTCGAGCCGAACCGCATCCTGCTGCTCACCTTCACCAACCGCGCGGCCCGGGAAATGCTGGAACGCGCCCAGAAGGTCGTCGGGGACGCGGCGCAGGAGATTTGGAACGGCACCTTCCATTCCGTCTGCGCCCGCCTGCTGCGCCGCTACGGCGCACCGCTCGGCTTCCGGCCCGGCTTTCAGATCCTGGACGAGGAGGATCAGAAGAAACTCATTGGCGACATCATCAAGGCGACGGTCGCCAATCCGAAGGACTTTCCGAAGAAGGAGCTGATCGCGAAGATGATTTCCGAGGCGGCCAACGAGCAGAAGCCGATCCAGTTCATCGCCTCGCGCTGGCAGACCCGCGCCGCGGACGTGCAGCCCGAGGCCATCGAACAGGTGGCGCGGCGCTATGCCGAACGCAAGCAGGAGCTCGGCGCGATGGATTTCGACGACCTGCTCGTGAACGGTCTTCGCCTGCTCAAGGAACAAGCGTCCGTACGCGAACTCCTGCAGGAGCATTTCCTCCATATCCTGGTCGACGAATATCAGGACACGAACGGCATCCAGGCGGAGTTCTCCGACCTGCTGGCGGCGAAGCACCGCAACATCATGGCTGTCGGGGATGACTTTCAGTGCATCTACACCTGGCGCGGCGCTCAGATCGAGAACATCCTCGAATTCCCGAAGCGCTGGCCCGGCTGCCGGACGGTCAAGCTGGAGCGCAACTACCGCTCGGTTCCCGGAGTGCTGAACGTCGCGAACGTCGTGATGCGCGACGCCCCCAGCCAGTTCGACAAGCAGCTGCGTCCGACGCGGACCGGCTTCGACGCCAAGCCGCAACTATACCGAGTCTACGATGGCAAGTCGCAGGCGTCCGAGATCGTCCGGATCGTCAGCGAGATGCGGCAGTTCGGCTATCGCTACAGCGACATCGCCGTCCTCTACCGGTCGCATTTTCAGTCCATCGAGGTGCAGATGACCCTCGCGCGGATGAAGACGCCGTTCCGCATCACCTCCGGCGTGGGCGTCTTCGAGCAGATCCACGTGAAGGATGTGCTGGCCTATTTGCGGCTGATGGTGAATCCGACCGACGAGCTGTCGTTCGTCCGTTTCGTCTGTCTGCTGCCCGGCGTGGGCGAGAAGGGCGCGGCGAAAATGTGGGGACGCCTGTCCGGCCGGTTCGATCCGCACCGCCGCGAAGACCGTGACGCGCTCGCCGGACTGCTCGGCGCGAAGGCGAAGCCCCTCTGGCCGCCGCTCGCCAAGGCGATGGAGGTGGCGCGGGAACGGCTGGATGCCGAGGCGGTCGGTGCGGTCGTTGACGATTTTTGCGACTTGTTTTACGAGGACTACCTTCGGCGCGAGTGGGACGAGTCCGATGCCGAGGACCGTCTCGCCGACGTGAAGGAACTGGCGGTTCAGATCGCCGAGGCGCCGAACGGACTGGAGGGGTTTCTCTCCGATGTCGCGCTGCTGACGAATCTGGACGTCAGGCGGAACGATCCGAATCAGGACCGCGTGACGCTTTCAACCGTGCATCAGGCCAAGGGCATGGAGTGGCCGGTCGTCGTCCTGCCGTGGCTCTCCGAGGGGATGTTCCCGTCCGGCAAGGCCGCCGAAGAAGGGCGTGCGGACGAGGAGCGGCGGCTTTTCTATGTCGCGGTCACCCGTGCGAAGGACCGCCTCTATCTCTTTTCGCCGTCGATGCGCGCATTGTCGGACGGTGGCATTATGCCCGTCGAACCGTCGCCGTTCGTGAAGGAGATTCCGCCGACGCTCGTCGAGAGTCATCGGACGATGTCCTTCGCGAGTCCGTGCGGCGGTTATGGTGGCGGCGGTTACGGCCGTTCGTCCGGCGGTTACGGCGGCGGTTATGGTCGCTCCTCCGGCGGTTACGGCGGCGGTGGTTATGGTGGACGCGGCGGCTATGGCGGACGCGGCGGCGGTTATGGCGGCCGCTCGTCGACTACGACCTATACGACGACCTGGCGGCACTGAGTCCGTGGGACGAACAGCGGAAAGGATGGGATTATGGCGGAGAAAGTTCTGGTGCGGGCGGCGAAGCTGACGGACGCCGAGCCGATTTTCGACTTGATCAATCTGAATCGCGACCAGCTGGTGCCGCGGTCGGTCGGCAACATCGTCGAGTCGATCGACCGTTTCGTCATCGCCGAGGCGGACGGACGGCTGGCGGGATGCGCCTCGTATCAGATACATCCCGAGATCGGGCGTCCGGAAGCGGCGACCGTGGAGATCGTCTCGGTTGCCGTGCGCGAGGAGTTCCGGCGTCGCGGCATCGGTCGGCAGCTGGTGGAGGCGGTGGCGCGCCGGACGACGGAATTTTCGCCGCGCGAGCTGATGGTGCTGACGTTCGCGCCGGAGTTTTTCGCGTCTCTCGGCTTCAGCGAGGTGCCGAAGACGCAGGTGATGCACAAGCTCTACACGGGGTGCATCAACTGCACGAAGCACGCGGATCCCTTCACCTGTCCCGAAATCGCGATGAAGCGTTGAGGAGAATGGCCATGCGCGGAGCGGTAATTCTTCTGGCGGGGTTGTGCCTGTTCGCGGGACGGGCGCGGGCTGGCCTTTGGACGAACCTGGCGGAGACGGACTGGTATGCGGGCCCGAAACTGACGGCTGGTGCGCTTTCCGGCAAGGTGGTGATGGTGGCCGTCTGGTCCGAGGGGGAGCGTCCCGGCGGCGCGGAGGCGGATCGGCTGGAGGAGCTGTGGAGGTGCTTCAAGAACAAGCCGTTCGTGATGGTCGCCTCGCACCGCGGCGGACGTCAGGAGGATGCGGTACGTGCGGTCTCGGGAACGCTGACGTTTCCGGTTTACGAGGGTTTCGGGCTGGCGAAGGGCGAACCGAATCTGGCGCCGCCGTTTCTGTATGTCGTCAACCACCGCGGGCGGGTGGTCTTTTCCGGCCGCGGGGATCGCGAGGCGACGGATGCGTTCGTGACGGCCATCGGGGACGTGGGGCGTCCGATCGACATCGTTGCGGGCGCAGGCTTCAAATGGTACAAGGGGATGCGTCCGCAGTTGAAGCTCGGCAAGTCCGTCGCGTCGGCCGTCAAGAAGCTTCAGGGCGAGGTGAAGCGGCTGGAGAAGGCGGGACGCCGTACGCCAGTGCAGGACGCGCAGCTGGAGGAGGCGAAGGAGATTCTGGCGGCACTGGAGAACGGCAAGGCGGAAGTCGCGGCTGAAATCGAGTCGTTGCGGGAGGCGAATCCTGCCGAAGCCGTCCGGCTGATCAAACTCTGCAAGGCGACATACCCCGATCTTCACGGCCGTTTCGCGTCCGAACTGTCCGCGCTCGACGAAGCGGCCGCGGCACAGAAGCGAAGAATAGAAGAGTGAGAATCCCGCCCCATCGTCCATTGCCTGCCTGTTTTGGGTCCCAACAAGTTTTTTTGCAATGCTCGGCGTTTTCTGCTATAATACTTAATACACACAGAGGTCAAACTTCTGCGTCTGGTCTTTTGCAAGGGAAAGGAAGTTAGAGAATGTCGAAAGATAAACCGCGGATTCTGATTGTCACGCCGGAGATCACCTATCTGCCCGACGGCATGGGCAACCTGGCCGGCAAGATGTCGGCGAAGGCCGGAGGCATGGCCGACGTCTCGGCGTCGCTGACCTCCGCGCTCTACCAGCTCGGGGCCGACGTGCATGTCGCGCTGCCGCACTACCGGCGCATGTTCCATGTCGAGACGGCCCAGCTGGTCGCCGACGAGCTGCGCAAGTACAAGAGCCATCTTTCCGACGAGCGCATCCATCTGGCCGAGGACCGCTGCTTCTACTACCGCGACACCGTCTACTCGCAGGGCGACGGCAACCTCCGGCTGGCGCTCGCCTTCCAGCGCGAGGTCATCAACAACATCATCCCGCACGTCCAGCCGGACCTGATCCACTGCAACGACTGGATGACTGGCCTCATCCCCGCCGCGGCGCGGCGCATGGGCATCCCCTGCCTCTTCACCGTCCACAACATCCACACCCACAAGCTCACGCTGGCGCAGATCGAGGACGCCGGCATCGACGCGGCGGAGTTCTGGCAGCACCTCTACTTCAGCTATCCGCCCTACAACTACGAGGAGAGCCGCAACGGCAACGCGATCGACCTGCAGGCGTCCGGCTGTTTCGCCGCGCACTTCATCAACACCGTCTCGCCGACCTTCCTGCAGGAGATCGTCAACGGCTGGCACTCGTTCGTGCCGGACTCGATCCGCAACGAGATGCGCAACAAGTTCAACGCGGGCTGCGCGAGCGGCATTCTGAACGCGCCCGACCCGGTGGACAATCCGGCGACGGACGACAAGATCCCGTTCAAGTTTGGTCCCGACAACCACCGCGAGATGAAGCGCCAGAACAAGCTTGCGCTCCAGCACGCGCTGGGGCTCGAAGAGAACGCCGACCGTGCGCTCTTCTTCTGGCCGAGCCGCCTCGACCCCGTCCAGAAGGGGCCGCAGCTGCTGGCCGACATCGCCTATCGCTTCCTCGAGAAGCATCCCGACGCGCAGCTGGCGGTGATCGCGAACGGACCCTTCCAGCAGCCGTTCTGGGACATTCGCGAGTTCCATCAGATCCATTCGCGCCTCGGCGTGCACAACTTCGACGGCCGCCTCTCCCAGCTCGGCTTCGCGGGCAGCGACTTCACGCTCATGCCGTCGCTCTTCGAGCCGTGCGGCCTGCCGCAGATGCAGGCGCCGATCTACGGGTCGCTGGCGGTCGTGCACAACACGGGCGGTCTCCACGACACGGTCGACATGCTCGACTGGAACGCCTCGCGCGGCAACGGCTTCATCTTCGACACCTACGATTCCGGCGGACTCTTCTGGGCGATGGACCAGGCGATGGAGTTCTTCCATCAGCCGGACTGGATGCGCGAACGCGAAGTCCGGCGCATCATGGCCGATTCGCTCCAGCGCTTCAACCACACGGTCTGCGCGCAGGAGTACATCCAGCTCTACGAACGGATGCTCCAGCGGCCGCTCGTCAAGCAGGACTGACCCGCGGTGGAAAATCGGAGGACGTTCGGCATGGCGCATCATCTTCTCGACGACAGTTATCTCGCCCCTTACGAGGGGGCGATCCGCGGAAGGGCCGCGCACGCCTTCGCCAGGGCGCGCGAGCTCTCCGGCGACGCGCAGACGCTGGCGCAATGGGCGTCGGCGCACGAATACTACGGCCTGCACCGCACGGACGACGGCTGGGTGTTCCGCGAATGGGCCCCGAACGCGACGTCGATGTGGCTGGTGGGCGACTTTTCGGAATGGAAGATCGACCCGCGCTTCGAGTGCATGCGGCTGCCGGGGCGGAACGTCTGGGAGCTGAAGGTCGACTCTAGGCGCATCCGTCACGGCGACAACTACCGCCTGGAGGTCCGCTGGGAAGGGGGGCACGGAGAGCGCATCCCCGCCTACGCCCGCTATGTCGTGCAGGACCCCGAGACCAACCTCTTCTGCGCGCAGGTCTACGAGTCGCGCTACGAGTGGCGTCATCCCGCGCCCGCGAAGGACGACGGCTTTGTGCCGCTCATCTACGAGGCCCACGTCGGCATGGCCGGCGAGGAGGAGCGGCTTCATTCCTACACCGAGTTCCGCGACCGCATCCTGCCGCGCATCAAGAAGGCCGGCTACAACGTCGTCCAGCTCATGGCGGTCATGGAGCATCCGTACTACGGCAGCTTCGGCTATCACGTCTCGAGCTTCTTCGCCGCGTCCTCCCGCTTCGGCACGCCCGACGAGCTCAAGTCGCTCATCGACACCGCGCACGGGATGGGGCTGCGCGTCATCATGGACCTCGTCCACAGCCACGCGGTCAAGAACGAGCGCGACGGGCTGTCGCGGTTCGACGGGACGGACTACCAGTATTTCCACGGCGGGGGCAAGGGCTGGCATTCGGCCTGGGACAGCCGCTGCTTCGACTACGGCAAGACGGACGTCATCCATTTCCTGCTCTCGAACTGCCGCTTCTGGCTCGACGAGTACCGCTTCGACGGCTACCGCTTCGACGGCGTGACCTCGATGCTCTACTGGGACCACGGCCTCGGGACGGGCTTCTCGAACTACGGCATGTATTTCGACGGCTCGATGGACGACGACGCCTGGTGCTATCTGCAGATGGCCAACCGCGTCATCCACGAGTCGCATCCCGGCGCGATCACCATCGCCGAGGACGTCAGCGGCATGCCCGGCTGCGCCGCGCCGGCGACCGACTGCGGCATCGGCTTCGACTACCGCATGGCGATGGGCGAGCCGGACTTCTGGTTCAAGCTGGCCGAGAAGGTCCGTGACGACGACTGGCCCATGGGCGGAATCTACTACGAGCTGACGAACCGCCGCGCCGAGGAGAAGGTCGTCTCCTATGTCGAGAGCCACGACCAGGCGCTCGTCGGCGGCAAGACGTTCTTCTTCCAGCTGGCGGACGCGGCGATCTACTGGGGCATGGGCAAGGACCAGCACGGGCTGGAAGTCGAGCGCGCGATCGCCCTGCACAAGATGGCGCGCCTCGCGACCTGTGCGCTTTCAGGCGGCGCCTACCTCAACTTCATGGGCAACGAGTTCGGCCATCCAGAGTGGATCGACTTCCCGCGCGAGGGCAACGGCAACAGCTACCACCACGCGCGGCGGCAGTGGTCGCTCCGCGACGACGAGAACCTCCGCTTCAAGGCGCTGGCGGACTTCGACGAGACGATGATCAACGAAATCGCCCGCGGCCGCTCGCTCTTCGGCGGCGGCGCGCTCAAGGCGATTCCGACGAAGCTCGTCGCCAACGAGCCGGACAAGGTGCTGGCCTTTTTGCGCGGCAACCTCCTCTTCGTCTTCAACTTCAATCCGACGCAGTCGTTCACCGACTACGGCGTCATCGTGCCGCCGGCGACCGAATGGCGGCATCTCTTCGACACGGACGAGGTCCGCTTCGGCGGGCAGGGCCGCATTCGGGCCGGCCAGCCCTATGCGCCGACGCTCGTGCATGACGGCGAGCACGACGAGCTCGTCCAGCAGATCCGGCTCTATCTGCCCGCGCGGACCGCGACGGTCCTCGCGCGCGTCTGACGGCATTACAAGAAAGGAACACCTAAAGCATGAAACAAGGTTGGCGCTGGTACGGGGACGCGGACGCGATCTCCCTCAAGGAAATCCGCCAGGCGGGGGTGACGGACATCGTCGCCGCGCTTTACGAGCGGCGGCCGGGCGAAGTCTGGCCCGTGGCCGAGATCAAGGCGCGGCAGAAGAAGGTCGCCGCCGCCGGCATGACATGGTCGGTCGTCGAGTCCGTTCCCGTGCACGAGGACATCAAGCGGCGTTCGGGCGACTGGCGCAAGTACGTCGAGAACTACAAGCAGACGCTGCGCAATCTGGCGAAGTGCGGCATTCGCACGGTCTGCTACAACTTCATGCCGATCCTGGACTGGACGCGCAGCGACCTCGCCTACGAGCTGCCCGACGGGTCGACGTGCCTCGGCTACAACGAATACGAGGTGGCGGCGTTCGACCTCTTCTCGCTGAAGCGCCCCGGGGCCGAGAAGGACTTTGACGCCAAGACCCGCGCCCGGGCGAAGAAGCTTTGGGCGCGCTACACGCCCGCGCAGCGCAAGCGCGTCGAGAAGTCGATCCTCACCGGCCTGCCGGGGACGGTCGACGACCTCACTCCGAAGGAATTCCTCCGGCAGCTCAAGAGCTACGAGGGCATCGACGACAAGACGCTGCGCGCGAACATGTACGCTTTCCTCAACGAGATTTCGCCCGTGCTCGACGAGTGCGGCGTCGACATGTGCATCCATCCGGACGATCCGCCGCATCCGATCTTCGGCCTGCCGCGGGTCCTTTCGACGGCGGCGGATATCCGCGAGATGTGCCGCAAGTGCCCCTCGAAGCACGTCGGCCTCACGCTCTGCACGGGTTCGCTCGGCGGCAGTCTCGGCAACGACGAGGTGGCGATCTTCAAGGAGTTCGCCAAGCGCGTCTTCTTCTGCCACTTCCGCAACCTCGAATACGAGGAAGACGGCGTTTTCCACGAGTCGCAGTGCCACCTCGTCGGCAAGACCGACCTGCCGAAGCTGATGCTGGAGTTCCTCAAGGAGGAGAAGCGCCGCGGCGAGCAGATCGTCGTGCGTCCCGACCACGGACGGCTGATGGAGATCGACAAGGGCCGCTCCTGCTACTGCGGCTACAGCTACGGCGGACGCCTGATCGGCCTCGCCGAACTGCGCGGACTCGAAATCGGGCTTAAGTCCGCCTATCCGAAGCTCCGCTTCTGAAAACTTTCGTGATCAATAAAAGTCAGACCAGAAAGGATCGAAATGAAAATCGTTAAGGACAAGGGTGTCGAAGGCAAGGTTTGCGTGGTGACCGGCGCCGCGGGCGTGCTGTGCTCGTCGATGACCGAGGACCTGCTGGCGCACGGCGCGAAGGTCGCGGTGCTCGACCTGCGCAAGGAGGTCGCCGACAAGTTCGTCGCCGGACTCGTGAAGAAGGGCTACAAGGAGGTCATCGCGGTCGAGGCGAATGTCCTCGACAAGGCGTCGCTCGAAGCCGCGCAGAAGGTCGTGCTCAAGCGCTTCCGCCGCATCGACGTGCTGATCAACGGCGCGGGCGGCAACCATCCGAAGGGGACGACTCCCGCCGAGCAGATGACGAAGGGTACGCCGCTGGACGACACGTTCTTCGGACTCACCGCCGAGGGCTTCGAGTTCGTCAACCGCCTGAACCTCGTCGGCACGATCCTGCCGTGCCAGGTCTTCTGCCAGTCCATGCTCAAGCGCGGCGGCGCGGTGCTGAACTTCTGCTCCATGGCCGCCTACCAGCCGCTGACGAAGGTGGCGGCCTATGGTGCCGCGAAGGCCGGCATCATGAACTTCACGCGCTTTTTGGCGACGCACCTCGCGCCGATGGGCATCCGCGTCAACGCGCTCGCGCCGGGCTTCTTCATCACGAACCAGAACCGCTTCCTCATGCTGGAGAAGGACGGCAAGACGCTGACCGCGCGCGGCAACAAGGTGATCGCCAAGACCCCGATGCGCAAGTTCGGCCAGCCGAGCGACCTCCACGGCGCGGCGCGGTTCCTGCTGTCGGACGAGGCCTCCTTCATCACGGGCGTCACGCTGCCGGTCGACGGCGGCTTCGTCTGCTATTCCGGCGTCTGACACGCGGCATGAGGCGGATGGCCTATCTTCTGGCGGGACCGACCGCAAGCGGCAAGAGCGCGATCGCGGCGGCGCTCGCCAGGGAGATGGGCGCCTGGATTCTGAGCGCGGACTCGATGAACGTCTACCAGGGCATGGATGTCGGCACGGCCAAGCCTTCCGCGGTGGAACGCGCTGAATTCCACATGGGCGGCGTCGATCTCGTCACGCCGGCCGAGGAGTTCTCTTCCGGCGCCTGGCTGCGCGCGGCGGCGGACTGGGCCGAGACCGTCCCTGCCGAAGTCCCCGTGATCGTGGTCGGCGGCACCGGCCTCTACTTTTCCGCCCTGCTGCGCGGACTCGACCGCCGCTGGGAGAAGCCGCCGCCGGCCTACCCCGTCATCAAGATCGACCGCGCGGTCGTCCGGGAACGGATCGCCGCGCGCCTTGACGACATGTATCTGACGGGACTCGAAGCCGAGCGCCGACGGCTCCGCGAACGCTATCCCCGCTGGTCGCGCACGGCCGCGGCGGCCATCGGTTATCGCGAAGGCGACGACCGGCAGAAGATCCTGACGCGCACCTGCCAGCTCGCGAAGCGCCAGGACACGTGGTTCCGCCATCAGGCGACGCCGCTTTACGTGGAGCCGACGGTCGAGGCGGTTCGGGAGTGCTGGCGCGCGAACGGACCCTGGTCCGTCACCTTCGAGCGTCCGCCGCGCGACCCGTCCGTGCAGGCCTCGGCCGCACCGTCGATTTCAGAGGAGTAACCAAAATGAAAAACAAGTTTATCCACAAGAATTTCCTGCTCACCACGGACGCGGCGCGCGAGCTCTATCACGAGCACGCCGAAAAGCAGCCGATCATCGATTATCACTGCCATCTGCCGCCGCGCGAAATCGCCGAGGACCGCCACTGGCGCGACATCGCCGAAGTCTGGCTCGGAGGCGACCACTACAAGTGGCGGCAGATGCGCTCGAACGGCGTCGCCGAGGAGCTCTGCACCGGCAAGGCGGACGGCCACGCCAAGTTCCTGGCGTTCGCTGCGACGATGGAGAAGCTCGTCGGCAATCCGCTTTTCGACTGGTCGCACCTCGAGCTCAGCCGCTATTTCGGAATCGACGAACGCCTCTGCTCCGCGTCGGCGGAGCGCATCTGGTCGGCGTGCAACGCGGCCATCGCCGCGCCGGACTTCTCGGCGCGGTCGCTGATGCGCAAGTCGAACGTCGCCGCGGTCTGCACGACGGACGATCCGGACGACGACCTCGCCTGGCACGCCGCGCTCGCGACGGACTTCCCGGAGGTCAAGGTCCTTCCGACCTGGCGGCCCGACCGCATCCTGAAGGAGGCGGTGGCGAAGGGGACGGATCCGATGGGCCATCTGGCCGAGCGGCACGCCTACTTCGAACGCCGGGGCTGCGTGCTGGCGGACTACGGGCTTAACGAGATTCCCGAAGGACGGCTGGCGGACTTCGTCGTCGAGTGCATGAAACTCGACGCGCGCGCCGGCTGGGTCTCGCAGCTCCACTTCAACTGCATACGCAATCCGAATTCCGCCGCGTTCGCGACGCTCGGCCCCGACACGGGCTTCGACACGATCGGCGATGCGGGAGGCATCGGCCGGCTGGCGACGCTGCTGGACCGGCTGGAGCGCGAGGACCTGCTGCCGAAGACGGTCGTCTACTCGCTGAATCCGTCCGACACGCCGGCGCTGGGCGCGCTGATCGGCTCGTTCCAGAAGGGGCCCGCCGCCGGCAAGCTGCAGCTCGGCGCGGCCTGGTGGTTCAACGACCACCGGCGCGGCATGGAGGCGCAGCTTGAGGACCTCATGGCGCTCGGCTGCCTCGGGAACTTCATCGGCATGCTCACCGATTCGCGGTCGTTCCTCAGCTACACCCGTCACGAGTATTTCCGCCGCATCCTCTGCTCGCTCCTGGGCGGCAAGGTCGAGCGCGGCGAACTGCCGGACGATCTCGACTGGCTCGGCCGCGTCGTCGAGGACGTCTCCTGCGGGAACGCCCGGCGGTATCTTTCGCTTTGACCAACGCTTCACTTGCATAACAGAAAGGAAAATAGAACATGAAAAAGTTCCTGGCAATTGACATCGGCGCGAGCTCGGGCCGTCACATCCTCGGCTGCGTCAAGGACGGCAAGATCGAACTGGAGGAGGTTTACCGCTTCGCGAACGGGCAGATCCGCAAGGACGGGCACGACTGCTGGGACATCGACAAGCTCGTCGAGTCTGTCCGCGCCGGCATCGACGAGGCGATGACGAAGGGCGAAATCGAGTCGATCGGCATCGACACCTGGGGCGTCGACTTCGTGCTGCTGAACGAGAAGGGCGAGCGCTGTTCCGACGCGGTGGCCTATCGTGACGAGCGCACGGCCGGCGCGGCGGAGGAGATCGAGCGGGACGTCCTGTCGTTCGAGCGGCTCTATGCGCGCACGGGCATTCAGAAGGCGACCTACAACTCGATCTACCAGCTGTGGGCGCTCAAGAAGGAGCACCCCGAACAGCTGGCGGAGGCGGCGCACTTCCTGACCGTGCCGGAATACATCAACTACCGTCTGACCGGCAACATCGTCCACGAATACACCGATTCGTCCACGACGGGCCTGGTGGACGCGGAGTCGAAGCAGTGGGACGGCGAACTGATCGAAATGCTCGGCCTGCCGCGGCGGATTTTCGGCAAGCTGGAGATGCCCGGCGCGACGGTCGGGACCTATCGCGGCGTCAAGGTCGTCTTGCCGGCGATGCACGACACGGGTTCGGCGTATCTGGCCGTTCCCGCGCGGGACGACAAGGCGGTCTACCTGTCGAGCGGCACCTGGTCGCTGCTGGGCGTCGAGAATTCGATTCCGATCACGGGACCTGAGAGCTGCCGCGCGAACTTCACGAACGAGGGCGGCGCCTGGGGACGCTACCGCTACCTCAAGAACATCATGGGCCTGTGGATGATCCAGTCCATCCGCCGCGAACTGAACGGCGTGAAGTACGTCGAGGGGAAGAGCGCGGACGCGACGATGGAGGCGCTGAAGCTCTTGAAGGACTACGAGAAGGGGCACGAGTACTCCTTCGGCGAGCTTTCGATGATCGCGCGCGGCGAGGACTCCTACAATGTCATCATCAACGTGAACGACCAGCGGTTCATGAATCCCGATTCGATGATCGGCACGGTCATCGCCGCGGCGACGGAAGGGGGCCGTCCGGCTCCGAAGACCGTCGGCGAGCTGATGCAGTGCGTCTACAAGTCGCTGGCGCAGTGCTATGCGGACGCGATCCGCAACCTGTCCGACCTGACCGGCAAGATCTACACGTCGCTCAACATCGTCGGCGGCGGCTCGCAGGACCAGTATCTGAACTCCCTGACGGCCGACGCGACGGGGCTTGAGGTGTTCACCGGACCGATCGAAGGCACGGCTATCGGCAACCTCATCGTCCAGATGATCGCCGCAGGCGAATTCGCCGACCTCGCCGAGGCCCGCAAGGCCATCGTCCGCTGAGCGGCGGAGATTTGCACTTGCGGAAGAGGTGGGTAATTTGATATACTATCTCCCGTTCCTTTCGTTTGGCCCCATCGTCTATCGGCTAGGACACGAGCTTTTCATGCTTGGTAGAGGAGTTCGACTCTCCTTGGGGCTGCCAACCCGACGTCCGTCGGGTTTTTTAATTTCGATGCGGCATGACTGAAAAAGAAGCATATCTGGCGTTCAACCTGACCGAGGGCATCGGCTCCGTCAAGGTCGCCGAGCTGGTCGCCAAGGCTGGGAGCGCGGTCCGCGCCTGGCAGGACTATCCCAACAAGATCTCCCGCGGCGGCGGCGAAGTCGACTGGCAGGCCGAACTCGACCGCGCGAAGTCCTTCGGCGTCCGGCTGGTCACGCCGGTCGACGCAGACTATCCGCCGCAGCTCCTTGCCGCTCCCGGACATCCCCTCTGCCTGTATGTGAAGGGCGATGCCGCGGTCCTTTCCAAGCCGTCAGTCGCGCTTGTCGGCACCAGGAGGGCTACTGCCTATGGGTTAGACCTCGCCGAGAATTTCGCCCACGACCTCGCGAAGGCGGGCTGGGTGGTGCTGTCGGGTCTCGCGCTCGGCATCGACGCGGCGGCGCATCGCGGGGCGCTGGCGGCGGAAGGTCTCACCGTCGGTGTGATCGGCTCGGGCCTGGACGAGTTCTACCCCGAGCAGAATCGCGAACTGGCGCGCGAGATCGTCCGTCACGGCGGGGCCGTGGTCAGCGAGTTCCCCTTCGGGCGCAAGCCCGACCAGCAGACGTTCCCCATCCGCAACCACGTCGTGGCTGCCCTTGCCCGCGGCGTGGTGGCCGTCGAAGCGCCGGTAAAGAGCGGAACGCTCATCACCGCCGGCATCGCGGCGGATCTGGGGCGCACGGTCATGGCCGTGCCGGCCCGGATCGACAACCGCATGAGCGCGGGCTGTCTGAAGCTGATCCGCGACGGCGCACGGCTGGTGCGCAACGCCGACGACGTGATGGAGGAGCTTTCCGAACTTTTGCCGCGGACGGCTATGCCCGCCGTCCGCCAGGCTCCGTCCGCCGCGCCGGCGGCTCCGTCTGCGGCTTCGCCGATACCGTCGCCGGTATCGTCGCCGGCCCTGCCGGAGGTCACGCTGGAGGAGTCGCTGATCTTGCGCAACCTCGACGAGGAGGGCGTTTCGATGGAGCGGCTTTTGCGGCTGACCGGGCTGCCGCCGCTCAAGGTCAACTCCCTGTGCATGACCTTGCGGATCAAAGGGCGGCTTAAGTACCTGCCGGGCAACCGCGTGGCGCTGGCCGTGCGCGAGCGCGCCTGACGGCGGTCAGACGCGGGCGAATTTGCGGTCCAGCTCGCGGTTCGACATGAAGAACATCACGGGTTTGCCGCGCGGACAGATGTAGGGCATCCGGCAGGCGGAGAGCTCTTCGACGAGTTTCGTCGCCTGGGGTCCGTCAAGCGTGACTGACTGTCCCGCGAAGGATTTGGCGACGGACTTCGCGATCAGCTCTTCCCGCCAGCGTTCGCCGCCGCGTTTGCCCGAACCTTCGGCGATGTCGCGGGCGATCGTGGTGAGCACAAGCGCCGGAGAAAGCTCGCCGATGAGCTGCGGAACGGCGTCGACCTTGAACGTGTCGCAGCCGAATTCCTCGAGGTCGAACCCCATGTTGGCGATCTCCTTCAGCGCGGCGCGGAGCCGCGCGAAGTCGGGCGGCGAAAGTCGTACCGTTTCCGGCAGCAGCAGCTGCTGGGAAGCCGGCGGAAGGCCGTCCCGCTGGAGCAGCCGCTCGAAGGCGATGCGCTCGCGGGCGGCGTTCGGATTGACGAAGACGATGCCGGCGTCGGTCTCCAGCAGCAGGTCGCCGGCGGCGGTCGTGGCCAGAAAGCGGAACCAGTTCCAGGGCGCGGCCCGGTTGCCGGTGGCGGCGAGCGGCAGTTCCATGTCGACCGGCGCCGGCTCGGGCAGCGCGTTCGCTGTCGGCGGCACGACGTCCGGCGGCGGCGCGACGGCAGGTTGCACGGCGGCAGGTTGCGCGGCGGCAGGTTGTACGGCGGCAGGTTGCGCGGCGGCGTGCGGCGTTTCGGGGGCGGCCGGCGGCGGTACGAAGACGGGTTCGGATCGCAGGCCGACGGACTGTCCGACGGCGTTGATAATCGCAGATTTGACGGTGGCGTTGTCCCTGAAGCGCACTTCGCGCTTGGTCGGATGGACATTGACGTCGACCTGCCCCGCCGGCAGTTCGAGGAACAGGATGGCGGCTGGACGGACGTCGCCCTGGTGCCGCGGATACGCCTCGCGCAGAGCGTAGGCGATGGACGGTGAACTGGCGGGGCGGCCGTTGACGAACACGTACTGGTCGCGCCGCGTGGGAAAGCCCAGATTGGGCCGCTCAATGAGTCCGGTGACGCGGACGGCTCCGTCGCCGCCGTCGACGGGGAGCATCTGTTCGAGGAATTCGGGCCCGAAAAGGTCCCTGACGCGGTCGGTCAGCGAAGGCGAGGGGGCGAGCCGGTGGATTTCGCGTCCGTCGACGGTCAAGGTGAAGCCGATGTTCGGATGGGCGAGGGCGTGGGTCGTGAAGACCGATTTGACGTGACCCTCTTCCGTCGCGTAGGCGCGCAGGAACTTCCGCCGCGCGGGGACGTTGCAGAAAAGGTCGCGGACCTCGACAAGCGTCCCGGCCGGGCAGCCAGCCGTGCGGACCTCGACAAGCGTCCCGGCGTTGACCTGGACCGCCGTGCCTTCGTCCGTCTCCCGGCGGCGCGTCGTGATCGTGAAGCGCGAGACGGAGGCGATGGAGGGGATGGCCTCGCCGCGGAAGCCGAGGGTGTCGATCGACTCGATGTCGCCGACGTCGAGGATTTTCGAAGTCGCCTGCCGTTCGAGCGAGAGGACCGCGTCGTCGCGGGTCATGCCGCAGCCGTCGTCTTGGACGGCGACGAGCTTGCGTCCGCCCTGGGTTACGGTGATGGCGATCTTTCCGGCGCCGGCGTCGATGGCGTTTTCGACGAGCTCCTTGACGACGCTGGCCGGACGTTCGACGACCTCGCCCGCGGCGATTTTGTTCGCCACGGCGATCGGCAGGACGCGGATATGTCCGTCACGGGCTCCCATGCGTCAGAATTCCAGAGTGATGCGTTTGCGGATGAAGGTCGGGATGTCGAGGTCTTCGCCGTTCCAGATCGTGTGCTCGGCGTTGTTGAAACGTCCGCGGCGGTTCGTGGTGCCTGCGCCGAGAACGGATGCTGCGTGTTTGGGCTTTCCGCCTGGATCGCCCTCGGCTGGAGTGTCCTCGTGCGCATTGGATTCAAAGAGCATCACGACCACGGAGAGCCTGCCGCCGAAGGTGCCTTCGTCGTTCACGGTCGCCAGATCGAAGTGGCAGGTGTTGCCGAATGCCTGACGGACTCCGTCCGCGATTGTTCCTACTTCGGAAAGCCGCAGGTCGTCGCCGGCGAGGATGCCGCAGAGGATGGACAGCACGGGACCCGAGCCGGTCAGCAGGCGCGGCGATTCGGTGATGAGCCGGAGGGCCTCCTTGGCGCGGTTCGGCCCCTGGAGGCTGAAGGAGGCGAAGCGGCCCTTGCCGGCGGTGGAAATGACGTGTCGGAGGCGTTCCGCGTCCATGCGGATGTAGCCGGGGCTGTGGACGGTGCGCCAGAAAAGGGTGATGCCTGCGGCCAGTGCGTCAACGGCCTCGGTCATGGCGTCCGTCATGTTGTCCGTCCCTTCGACAAGACGGTCGAGAGGCTGGAAGAACGTCGCGTTGGCCGCGTCGGCGATCATCGCCATGACGCCGCGGGCGTTGCGCTGACGGTCGCTGCCTTCGAACGCGAAGGGCGTGGTGGCGAAGACGATGGACGGAATTCCGCGGTCCGACAGATGCTTGACCGCCTCTAGCGTCGCTCCTCCGCCCGTGCCACCGCCGAGACCGGCCACGAGAACTGCGAGCCGCACTCCGGAGAGCGCTTCGTCGAATGCGCCGAGGGAGTCTTCTGCGGCCATGCGCGCGGCGACGACGTCGCCCCCGGAGCCATGTCCGGAGAGCCGGTTGCCGCCGATGAGGACGAAGGGTTCGTCGGGGAGGCCGGACGCGGCGTCCGTGTCGGCGAGCAGCAGTCGCAGACCGTCGCCGTAGGCGCGGCTGACGCGGCGCGCGATGGCGACACCGGCGCCGCCGATGCCGACGAGCAGGATGGTGGAGTCCGGATTCATCTGAAAAGTCCTCCGAGAATGTTCTTGAGCAGGGATTTCTCCTCTCCGTCGTGGCTGGCGTAGAGCAGGGCTCCCGCGAGAGCGGCGAAGCGAGCCGGGTCGGGGACCTCCGAAAGGCCGTCGACGTGGATTGGACTGCCGGTTCTGACGGACATGCCGAGTTCGCGTTCGATCAGCTGGCTGATGTTCCTGAGTGCGGCACCGCCGCCGGTGATGACCACGGAGTGCAGACGGGACATGAGGTCGGCGCCGTCGAGCTGTTCGCGGATGATGGACAGGAGTTCGCGCAGGCGGACGTTGACGACGGTGTCGAGCGCGAGGCGGGAGATCGTCCGAGACGTCATCAGCGTACTGCTGCCTGGCAGCTGGATGCGCGGGGTTGCCGATTTTTCGGCGTTCAGGACGGCTGATGCCTCGGTCATTTTCAGCACTTCGGCTTGCGCAAGCGGAGTTTGAAAGGCCTGTGCGATGTCGTTCGACACGTGGTCGCCTCCGACGCCGATGACGCCGGCCGTGGCGAGGTGTCCGTTGGTGTAGGCAGCGTAGCCGGTCGAACCGGCGCCGAGGTCCAGCACCAGCACGCCGTTGCGGCGCTCGTGCTCCTCCAGCACGGCTTCCGCCGCGCAGGTGGTGGCGAAGAGCGGCTCCTTGATTTCGAGATGAGACTGCTCGGTCGCGGTGCGCGCGTTGCTGACGCAGTTGCTGTCGGTGTGGATGTAGATGGCGTTGAGCTTGAGGACGCTGCCGGTCATCTCCCGCGGGTTGAGGATGCCACCGACAGAGTCGACGGCGTAGTCCTGGTCGACGATGTCCAGGATTTCGCGGTCTTTCGGCAAGACCAGTGTGCGGACGCCTTCCTCAACCTCGTGCATGTCCTCCTGGCTGACCTTCGCACCCTCGATCTGCGTCTGGCTCTGGTAGGTGCAGGTGTCCACGCCCTGGCCGGACATCACAAGGTAGGCGAGACCGATGGAGATTTTGTCGTTTGATTTGTCCTGCTGGTTCTCGATGGCCTTCAGTACGCTGCGAACGGACTGAGTTGCCTGGTTCACGTCGATGATCAGGCTCTTGCGCACCCCTGTCGAGGGGATTTCGGCGTGGCGGGTCACCCGCAGCCGCCCGTTCACGGTCTCGCCGACGGCCAGGGCGGTGCGGGAGGTGCCGATTTCAAGCGCGGCGTAGATTTCGCTCATGTCAGTTGATTCCTTTGTTGTCGGAGAACACCCGGTTGGGCAAGGTGACGTCCCAGACTTTCGCGCTGGTCGCCGAGGTCGCGCGGATGGCGTTGGACAGGTGGCGCAGCTGGGCTTCGAGTTCCTTAAGATGCGGGTCTTCGGGGTCGTTCATCCCCTCCCAGGCGATCTTCGCCTGGGAATAGCTGCCGAGAATCGCGATCAGGTAGTCCGGCTTGGAGACGTCGACCTCCAGGAGCCCGAGCTCGGAGAATTCGGGGTTCCTGCAGAGCTCGACCAGCTTGAGCGCGGCGAAGGACCTGCCGGCGAGCCGCTGCCCGACCGCCGTGCTGGCCGCCTTGCTTTCGCGGATGATCGGCAGCATGGCGGTTCCCCGCCGGCAGGGGAAGACGACGCCTTCGGAATCGGCCACCAGTCCGCTGTCCTGATGCTTGCCGACGAGGTTGACGCGGGTCGTCGGCTCGCGCTCGATGACCGTGAGAGCGACGCGGTCGGGGAGATGCCGCGAGATGTCGATGGAGCGGATCGTCGGATACTTCTTCAGCGCCTCCTCCCGGCGGGCGGCGAAGTCGACCCGGGCGAGGTTGACGCCTTCGTGGAGGCCGAACGCCTCCTTGATCGCGTCCGCCTTGACCATCTTCCCGGAGGTGACGGTCACCTGCCTGGCGATGTCGTTGATGACGCACTGTTCCAGCCAGACGTCGTGCAGCTTGTTGAAGGCGACCGTCAGCCCGACGGCAATGGCGGCGAGCAGGGCGACGGCGAGCAGGGCGGCGACCGTGCGCCGACCGGAGTTGCGGGTGTTGCGTGGAGTCTTCATGTCAGTCGCAGGCGGCGGAGGCGAGGATGCGGTCGCAGACCTCGGCGAAGGTGAGCCCCGTCTGCATGCCTGCCTTCGGGACGAGGGAGTGGGAGGTGAAGCCGGGCGAGGTGTTCAGCTCCAGCACATAGCAGCGGCCGAGCGGGGATACGCGGAAGTCGATGCGGGTGACGCCGCGGCAGCCTACGGCCCGATATGCGTCGACCGCCAGCCGGCTGAGGCGGTCCTTCAGCTCGCCTTCTTCGAGGAACGGGTAGCGCGTCTCGTCCGAGTTGTACTTCTCTTCATAGCCGTACCAGCCGCCCTTGGCGACGATCTCGATGACCGGCAGGGGCTTGCCGTCGATGACGCCGACCGTGAATTCGCGGCCGGGGACGTATTCCTCGACGAGGATCTGCTCGCCCCGGCTCATGGCGGCGAACGCGGCGTCGCGCGCCTTCGTCCACTGGTCGGCCGCGGAAACCTTGGAGATGCCGACGGAGGAGCCGTCCGCCGGCGGCTTGACGACGACGGGGAGCGGCAGGGGGGATTGCGGCGTGTCGCGGCTGGCGAGGCCCCAGGCCGCGGTCGGCACGCCCTTGAGTTCAAGCACCGTCTTGGTCTTGACCTTGTCCATCGCGATCTGCGAGGCCGTCACGCCCGGCCCCGTGTAGGGGATGTGCCGCGCGTTGAGCGCGGCCTGGACCCCGCCGTTCTCGCCCCAGCCGCCGTGCAGCGCAATATAGGCGCGGGACACGCCGTCGGGCAGCGCGTCCAGCGAGTCGTCGGTCAGATCGACCGGGACGACCTCGTATTTGCCGAGCGAACTCAGAGCTTCCGCGACATTCCTGCCGCTGACGAGGGACACTTCGCGCTCGTTCGAGGTGCCGCCCATCAAAACCGCAATCTTTTCCATTACCATTATTATACCATAATCGGAAGTCTGGATGCGGCTTCAATTCCAGTTTGTATTCGTTTGAGGATTTTGATATAATAGGTCCAAATGATTTTAGGATAGAAAGGAGATTCAATGCTTGGTATTCTGATGGACGGTGGCTGGATGATGATCCCGCTGGTGTTGTGTTCGATTCTGGGCTTTGCGGTCATCATCGACCGCGTGCGCGCGTTTCGCGCCGCCGGGTCCGGCCATGACGCGATGCGCAAGGCCGTGCGCGGCAAGCTCGAAGAAGGCGACGTCGCGGGCGCGATGGAGCTGGCGGCAGGGGCGAAGGGCCCGGTCGCCGCGACCATGCTCACGGGCCTCAACCGCTTCGTCAAGCTCGTCCAGCGCGGGCGGGACAACGAGCAGGCGGCGACGGGCGCGGTCAAGTCCATGGAGGAATACGCGCCGAAGGCCCTGCGTCCGCTCGAAATGCGCCTCAACATTCTCGTGCTGGTGACGGCGATCGCGCCGCTCCTGGGCATGACCGGCACGGTGACGGGCATGATCACCTCGTTCGACGTCATGGCGAGCTCCGCCGGGCTCGATCCGGGGGCGGTGGCCGGCGGCATCGGCGAAGCGCTGATCACGACGGCGGCGGGCCTGCTGGTCGCCATGCCGTGCGCGGTTGCCTATAACCTCTTCTCCCGCAAGGTCGACGACCTCACGGCGACGGTTGACCAGTGCCTGACGGACGTGATGGAGACCCTCGCCGAGGCGTAAGGGACGCGATGGGGCGTAAAACCAAACAGCGGCTGAGCGCGGACATCGAGACGGGGTCCATGTCGGACATCTCGTTTCTGCTGATCATCTTCTTCATCCTCACGACGACGCTCGCGAAGCCTACCGGCCGTCTCGTCGAGGTGCCGAGCGCGGCGCCGCCGGACACGCAGACGAAGAGCGAAGAGGACAAGACGCCGCAGATCAACGTCTTTCCCGACCGCGTCACGTTCGCGCTCGGCGGCAAGGGCGAAGGCGACGAAGTCTCCTTCCCCGAGCTGAAGGGCGAGCTGCTCAAGCTGGGTCTCGCGGCCAAGCCGCCGAAGGAGCGCATGGTCGTGGTCGAGGTTGGAGAGGACGTCGAGTGGGACCGTTACTTCAAGGTCGTCACGCTCGTCGCCGAAGTCGGCGGCGTTGTCGCGCTCGTCGAAGGAGAGGGGGGCTGACGGATGCCGATTCGCAAACGCAAGCGGATGGACATGATGCTGCCGACGTCGTCGATGGGCGACATCGCCTTCCTGCTGATTATTTTCTTCATTCTCTCCTCCAACTTCATGAAGACGGCGAACGTCGAAGCCGACAAGCCGTCGGGTCCGGACGTCGAGACGGTCGAAGACGCGCAGGTCTCCGTCGTCGTCGACGCGGCCGGCAAGCTCTACGTCCAGGGCGTGGAGGTTTCGGAAGGGGAGCTCGAGAGTGCGGTGCTGCAGGCGGTCGGGGATCACCGCGACAGGCCCGTCCACCTGCTCGTCGACAAGCATGTTAAACGCGCAAAGTTCATGCCGGCCATGGAGGCCCTGGGCTCCGCTGGAGTCAAGGTGGTCATGGTCGGCGATAGGGAGTGACAGCCATGGATATGGAAAACATTGACCCGGACGCCCTGCTCAAGCCGATCACGAAGCCCTCGATGGGCTCCGACATCATGATCTCGACGATCGGGCACGTCCTCTTGATCGGCCTGACGTCCTTCGGGCTTTTCGCCTCGTGGGCCAAGTGGGGCGTACACGCGCCGAACCAGATCAAGGTCCTGGAGAAGGAGGCGGCGAAGGCCGAGGCCGCAAAGGCCGCGGAGGCCGCCGCGGCGGCGAAGGCCGAAGAGGCGAAGGCGGCTGCGGCTGCCGCGCCGAAGGCGGCGAAGCCCGAGGCGAAGGCCCCGGACGCGCCGAAGCCGCCGGCCGAAACGGCCCAGCCGAAGCGTCCGGAGACTCCGCTCGACAATCAGATTGAAAAGCCCGCGAAGAATTTCGACCTCGATGAGTTGGATCTCTGATATCCTCTTCAGGGTTTTCTCCTGGCTTCACGACGCGATCGCCCGTTATGTCGGCGGTTCGCTGGGGTGGCTGTGGGACAAGTCCGGCAAGGTGCCGCTGCGGCTGCGGCTGACGGTCGGGTTCCTGCTGATGGCCCTTGTCGCGTTTGCGTTCGGCAGCTTTATTCCGAAGGGCTTCACGGGGTGGGCGGCTTTCGACGACGCGCAGATGCGCCTTTTGGAGAAGAGCGGCGAATGGGCGGGCGGCTTCAAGTACGCGCTGCTCGCGAAGGGGGTCGCGGCGTTCTGCCTTCTGGCGGCCGTGGCGGCCTGGCTCCGGATCCGTCTCGTCTACCGCCTCATGGAGGCCGCCTACGCGGCCTGGGCGCTCGCGGTGCTGGGGGCGGTGCGCTTCGCGTTCGCCGCGCCGGGCGCGCTGTGCGCGGCCGACTACAAGGTTTTCGACAAGCTTTCGCGTAACGCGATCTGGACCGCCGCGCTCGGGGTGACCGCCGTCGTCGCCGTGTTCGGCCTCGTGATGCTGCTCGCGCTTTCGCTTTCGAGCGTGCGGCGCTTCTATTCGATCGGCGGCGGCGAGACGGCCGACACGATCCTGAGCGGCTTCCGCACGGGCGGACGCGATCCGCGTTACCGCACGTCGTGGTACTGGGCGATCGGCGTCGTCGTGTTCGTGCTGGTCGCGCCGTTTATCTTCAAGGGCTGCGGGTGGGAGGATCCGTACGGTCTCGTCCAGGGTTCGGGCGCGCCGGAGACGCAGGTGGTGAAGATCAAGAAGGTCAAGAAGGAAAAGAAGAAAAAGAAGTACGTCCTCAACGCCTGGAGCCCCTACATCTTCGAGCGGGCGAAGATCGACGACATGAAGACCCTCGACGAGATGCTGGAGGACACGCAGGACGAGTATGTCGCCGACCAGAACACGTCGAAGAAGAAGCTGGGCGCGGGCGGCGGCAACACCGGCGGCTGGCCGAAGGGCATGAAGGACGCGAAGGTCCGCTTCATCCGGCTGGAATACGCTGGCGGCGACTGGGATCAGGACATGGGCAAGGGTTCCGACTACAATCTGCTGCTCCGGTTCAACAAGCTGACGGGCTTCCCGATCGCGAAGGACACGGAGTCGCGTCCGATCGCGCGGCTCGGGATGTTCCCGAAGCACTACGCGCCGCCGTTCGTCTTCCTCACGGGTTCGCGGGGGCTTAACGTGTCGGGCGCCGAAATCAAGGCGCTGCGCACCTATCTCGTCGACGAAGGCGGCATGCTCTTCATCGACAACGGCGGCGGCAATTTCGGCGGCGCGGTCCGTCAGCTCGTCAAGCGCATCTTCCCCGACAAGCCGCTGATCGACATTCCGAACGACGATCCGATCTTCCAGCAGCCGTTCCGCTTCCCGGACGGTGCGCCGCCGTTCTGGCACCACGACGGCACGCGGGCGAAGGGCGTGCGCGTCGGCGACCGGCTGGCCGTCTTCTACCATCCCGGCGACATCAACGACGCCTGGAAGGACGGTCATTCCGGCGCGTCGGCCGAGGTCGCGGAGCAGGCTTACCGCCTGGGCGTGAACATCATGTATTATGCGTTTAACGCCTATTACAACCGCCACTTCGGCAAGCCGTAAGCGGGCGCGTTCGACGGCTGTCGTGCGGCGGTCTCACATACAATGGAATAGATAGGACGGACAGACAATGAAGATTACGGACGATATCCTTTATGTCGGGGTCAATGACCACAAGGTGGATCTTTTCGAGGGACAGTATCCCGTGCCGCGCGGCATGTCCTACAATTCCTATCTCGTGCGCGACGAGAAGCTGACCGTGTTCGACACCGTCGACGCGGCCTTCGGCGACGAGTGGCTCGCCAACCTCCGCCGCGAGCTGGACGGCCGTCAGCCTGACTACCTCGTCGTGCAGCACATGGAGCCGGACCATTCGGCGAACGTCGCCCGTTTCGCGGCCGAATTCCCCGCGGCGACGATCGTCTCTTCCGCGCCGGCGTTCGTGATGATGCAGAACTACTTCGGCACCGCGTTCGAGACGCGGCGGCTCGTCGTCAAGGAAGGGGACGAACTGAAGACCGGGCGGCACGCGTTCGCGTTCGTCGCCGCGCCGATGGTCCACTGGCCCGAAGTGATCGTCACCTACGACAAGACCGACGGCGTCCTCTTCTCCGCCGACGGCTTCGGCAAGTTCGGCGCGAACGACGTGGTCGATCCGGAGGGCTGGGACTGCGAAGCCCGCCGCTACTACATCGGCATCGTCGGCAAGTTCGGTCCGCAGGTCCAGGCCCTTCTGAAGAAGGCCGCGACGCTCGACATCCGCACGATCTGTCCGCTCCACGGACCCGTCCTGGCGACGCCGGAGGAGATCGCCCACGCCGTCGGACAGTATCAGACCTGGTCGTCCTACGCGGTGGAGTCCCCGGGCGTGCTGATCGCCTACACTTCGGTTTACGGACACACCCGCGCCGCGGTCGAGAAACTGGCGGCGGCGCTCAAGGCGAAGGGCTGTCCGAAGGTCGTCGTCGCGGACCTCGCGCGCGACGAGATGTTCGAGACGGTCGAGGACGCTTTTCGCTACGGCACTGTCGTGCTGGCGACGACGACCTACAACGGCGAGATCTTTCCCTTCATGCGCACGTTCATCAGCCATCTGGTCGAACGCGCCTATCAGAACCGCCGGGTCGCCCTGGTCGAGAACGGGACCTGGGCGCCGCTGGCGGCGCGCGTCATGCGCGGACTGCTCGAACCCTGCAAGGGCCTTTCGTTCGTCGAGCCGGTCGTGACGGTGCGCGGTGCGCTGAACGCCGCGTCCGAGGCGCAGATCGAGCAGCTGGCCGAGGAGCTGGTGCGGGCGTGAGCGAACGGGTCGCCAGACACGTCGCCGAACTGCCGAAAAGCGGCATCCGCAAGTTCTTCGACATCGTCGCGCAGTCGAAGGACATCGTCTCCCTCGGCGTCGGCGAGCCGGACTTCGACACGCCCTGGCACATATCGAGCGCGGCCGTGACCTGTCTGGAGGACGGCGGGACTCACTACACCTCGAATCTCGGCACGCCGGCCCTCCGCCAGGCGATCGTCCGCTATCTCGAGCGCCGTTTCGCGGCCTCGTTCGACTGGCAGCACGAGGTTCTGGTCACCGTCGGCGTCTCGGAGGCGATCGACCTCGCGATCCGCGCGATCTGTTCGCCGGGCGACGAGGTCCTTTACCACGAGCCGTGTTTCGTGAGCTACGCGCCGACCGTGCGGCTCGCGCACGCGGTCCCCGTCGCGGTCGAGACGCGCGTCGAGGACGCCTTCCGGCTGACGGTCGAGGCCCTGGAGCGGAAGGTGACGCCGCGCACGAAGGCGCTGCTGCTGAACTTTCCGTGCAATCCCACGGGCGCGACGCTCGACCGCGGCGACATGCTGGCGATTCTCGAGTTCGTGAAGCGGCACGACCTGCTGCTTTTGGCGGACGAGGTGTATTCGGAGCTGAACTATACGGTGCCGGACGACGAACAGCTCATCTCCTTCACTTCTTTCCCCGAGTACCGCGACCGCGTGATCCTCCTGAACGGCTTTTCGAAGTCCTGGGCGATGACTGGCTACCGCCTGGGCTACGCCTGCGGTCCGACGGACGTGATCGACGCGATGATGAAGATTCACCAGTACGGCATCATGTCCGCGCCGACGCTGTCGCAGGCGGCTGGCGTGGAGGCGATGGACCACGGCGACCGCGACGTCGCGCACATGCGCGCGGAATACCGCCGCCGACGCGACTTCCTCGTGCCCGCGCTGAACGCGCTCGGACTCCGGACGCTGATGCCGCAGGGTGCGTTCTACCTTTTCGTCGACGTCCGTTCGACCGGTCTGGACGACGAGACGTTTGCGCTCAAGCTGCTGAAGGAGCACGGCGTCGCCTGCGTGCCGGGCTCGGCGTTCGGACGCTGCGGCGCGGGCTTCGTGCGGATGAGCTACGCGACGTCGATGGACAAGATCCGTCTTGCAGTCAGCCGGATCGGCAGTATGCTGGGGAAGGACTGAGCCGTCGGACGGCGACGGTGAAAACGGGAGGACGGAACATGGAGACGAAGTCGAGGGACAGAGTGACGCGGTGGACGCAGAAGCTGCTCGACCTCTCTTTGCGCAACCGCCTTCTGAACATGCGCGACTCGCGGCAGCTGCTGCCGCTCGAACCGATCGCGCTTGGCGAACTCGAAGACCGGCTGGCCGCCGGCGAGTCCGTGGCCGTCGAAAGCGCCGAGGCGAAGGCCCGCACGACCGGTTCGCTGCGCACCTCGCTGACCGAAGCGGAGACCGCGCGCCGGCTGAAGGAGCTTTCGCGCCTCGCCCGCACCCAGCTTGAAGAGACGGGCATGAACGCGCTCTATCTCGCCGTCGGCCAGCTGAAGTGGCGTCCGAAGGGCGCGGACGCCAAGGACTGCCGCGCTCCGCTGCTGCTCGTGCCCGTCGGGCTTTCGCGCAAGGGCGGCGCGAACGCCGGCTTCGCGCTGACGCGGTTTGACGGCGAGACGGAGCTCAACGCGACGCTGCTGGAGCTTTTGCGCGCGGAGTTCGGCATTTCGGTCGCGGGGGTGGATCCGCTCCCCGAGGACGCTAACGGTGTGGCGGTCGACTGCGTGCTGCAGGCGTTTCGCGAGGCCGTCCGCGGTCTTGACGGCTGGGCGGTCGAGGACGGTGCCGCGCTCGGCTATTTCTCGTTCGGCAAGTTCGTCATGTGGAAGGACCTTTCCGCCCGCGCCGAACAGCTTTCGGCGCATCCGTTCGTCTCGCACCTCATGCGCGGCGGCGGCAGCTTCGACGACGGCGTCGAGGTCTTTCCGCCGGAGGAAGTCGGCTCCCACATCGACTACTTGCGGCTTTTCTGTCCGCTTTCGGCGGACTCGTCGCAGCTGACGGCGGTCCTCTATTCGGCGCTCGGCAAGTCCTTCGTCCTGCACGGTCCGCCCGGCACGGGCAAGTCCCAGACGATCACCAACCTCATCGCGCACAACCTGGCGCTTGGACGCAAGGTGCTGTTCGTCGCGGAGAAGAAGGCGGCGCTTGACGTCGTTCACCGCCGGCTGTCGAAGATCGGGCTCAAGCCGTTCTGCCTGGAGCTGCATTCCGCCGCGGCGGGCAAGGCCGAGGTGATGGCCCAGATCCGCGAAGTCCTCGACTTCGTCGACCGCGGCGTCCCCAACGAATGGGAGCGGACGGTCGTCGAAATCGACAAGTACCGCGAGGCGCTGGACGGACCCGTGGCGGCGCTGCACCGCCGTCGTCCGAACGGCCTGTCAGCCTACGACTGCTTCGCGAGCCGCATCGCGGGCGGCCCCGCGCCGGTCGCGGTCAAGGGCCGCTGTTCGGACCGGACGGAGGAGGAGGTCTCGCGGCTCGGAGAACTCGTGCGCCGGCTCGGAGCGGACTGGTGCTCGACCTCGGCCGAGGCGGTGCGTTCGCTCGCCGTGCTCAAGCGCTTCGACTGGACGCCGGCGGCGGAACGCGATGCGGCCGCCCGCATTGACTCGCTGTTGGCGAAGTCGCGTCCGATTCGCGGCCTCGCCGGCCTGTTCACTGGCTGGGGATGGCGGGCGTTCGGCCGCGCCTTCCCCGCCGAACTTCAGGCGGCGAAGGCGCATCTCGGCGAGTCCCGCGACGTGATGCGCTATCGCGCGACTCGCGACGAGCTGACGGAGGCGATCGGTCCCGAACTCGCCGACACGCTGGAGGCGGGCGCGTTTTCCGCCGCGGACCTGGAGTCTGCTTTCAATCGCTCCCTGGCGGCGAAGACGCTGGATGAGATTCTGGCCGACGAGCCGACGCTCGCCGATTTCGCCGGCCTGCGGCGCGAGGAGCACCTCGTCGCGTTCCGTCGGATCGACGCCGAATACGCCGCGCTGACGCAGTATGCGGTTTGCGCACGGCTGGCGGCGAAGCTGCCCGGCGGCCGTCTCGGGGACTGCCCCGAAGGCTGCGAGCTGGGGATTCTGCGGCGGGAGTGCGCCAAGAAGTCCCGTCAGCGGCCCGTGCGCCGTCTGCTGGCGGAGACGCGCGGCGTGATCGGCGCGCTCAAGCCCTGTTTCCTCATGAGTCCACTTTCCGTTTCGCAGTATCTGCCCGCGGAGGCGTCGTTTGATCTGGTGGTGTTCGACGAGGCGTCGCAGATTCCGGTGTGGGACGCGGTTGGCGTGATTGCCCGCGCGAAGCAGTGCGTGGTCGTCGGCGATCCGCGCCAGATGCCGCCGACGGACTTCTTCCGCAAGGGCGAGACGGAGGCGTCGGAAGAGGACGACGACGAGACGGATCTTGAAAGCATCCTCGACGAGTGCCTCGCCGCGGGGCTGCCTTCGTCCCATCTGAACTGGCATTACCGCAGCCGCCACGAGTCGCTGATCGCGTTTTCGAACCATAACTACTATGACGACCGCCTGCTCACGTTCCCAGCGGCGAAATCGCCGCCGCAGCTCGGCGTTCGGCATGTCTTCGTGGCGGACGGCGTTTATGGCGCGCGCACGGCGCGGACGAATCCGGTCGAGGCGAAGGCGCTGGTAGACTACGTCTTCGCGCGGCTGGCGGATCCGGACTGGAAGCGCCGGAGCGTAGGCATTGTCACTTTCTCCACCGCCCAGCGCGACCTCATCGAAGACCTCTTCGAGGAACGCCGGGCCGCCGATCCGCGCTTCGAGGACTATTTTGCCGCGGACGGCGAGGAGCCGTTCTTCGTCAAGAACCTTGAGAACGTGCAGGGCGACGAGCGTGACGCGATCCTCTTCAGCATCGGCTACGCGAAGGGCGCGGACGGCAAGTTCCTCATGAACTTCGGTCCGCTCAACCGCGCGGGCGGCGAACGGCGGCTCAACGTCGCGGTGACGCGCGCGAAGGAGCAGGTCGTCGTCTTCTCGTCCTGCCACAGCGCGGAAATCGATCTCTCGCGGACCTCGGCGGTCGGCGCGGCCCATCTCAAGGCGTTCCTCGAATACGCCGAACGCGGCGGCGCGCCGTCGGCGGCGGAGTCGGCGGAACGGACGCGGGACGCTTTCGCGGACGAGGTGGCGTCGTTCCTTTCCGACCGCGGCTATGCGGTGCAGCGGAACGTCGGCTGTTCCGGCTACCGCATCGACGTCGGCGTCGGCGATCCGAAGGCGAAAGGGTCGTTTATGGCGGCGATCGAATGCGACGGCGACGCCTATGCGGCGGCGCTGACGGTCCGCGACCGCGACGCGCTGCGAGCGTCCGTGCTCCGTTCGCTCGGCTGGAACACGCTGCGCGTCTGGGCGGCGGACTGGGCGCTTGACCGTCCGCGCGCCGAAGCGCGGCTCTTGCGCGAACTGGACGAGATCGCGCGCACGCCGGGCGGACTTCTGCCCGAGCCGAAAGTCGAGACGAAGGTGACGTTCCCGCGGCGACGCGCGGCCGTTGCCGAGGAAACGCCGCGGACCGACCTCGACACCGTGTCGAACGACCGGATCCGGGCGGAAATGGACGCGGTCGAACGCGACCTCGGCCGGTGCGAACGCGACACGCTATATCGCGAGACGGCGCGGCGGTTCGGCTACAAGACCCTTTCTCCGAAGGCGCGGGCGCGGCTGGAGTCGGTCAGGAGGTGACGGGCGGCATGTTCACCCACCTCCATCTCCACACCACCTATTCGCTGCTGGACGGCCAGTGCCAGATCGGTCCGCTCGTAAGCCGCGCGAAGCAGCTCGGCATGACCTCGCTCGCGGTCACCGATCACGGCAACCTTTTCGCGCTCAAGGCCTTTTACGACGAATGCCGCAAGCAGGGCGTCAAGCCGATCCTCGGTGTCGAGGCGTATGTGGTCGATCACGACTATCGCGAACGGCACGACTACTTCCACGAGCATCCCGGACTCAAGGAGCGCCGCTTCCACCTCTGTTTGCACGCGAAGAACCTCGTCGGCTACCACAACCTCGTCCGGCTGATGTCCGAGGCGCGCATCAACGGCTTCTACCATTACGCCCGCATCGACCATGCGCTGCTGGAGCGGTATCACGAGGGGCTGCTCTGTTCGTCGGCCTGCATCGCCGGCGAGGTCGCCTATTATCTCGACGACAGCGTGAAGGGCGGGAACAACCCGGCGAAGGCGGAGGAGGTCGCGCGGTGGTATCAGCGGCTTTTCGGCGACGACTATTCGCTGGAGATCATGCTGCACAAGACCGAGAAGACGCCGCGGCGGATCACGGACGACGAAGGCAACGTCACCGAACTCGTGTCGGACGAGACGGTGCTCGAGATGCAGGAGCTGTACGTGCGCCAGAAGAAGGTGGCGGACGCGGTGGCGGACCTCGGCAAGCGGCTCGGAATCCGCGTCATCGCGACGAACGACGTTCACTTTCTCGACAAGGAGGACGATGATTCGCACGATGTGCTGCTCGCGCTCTCCACCGGCACGAAGATGTCCGATCCGGACCGGATGATCTACACGGGTCAGGAGTATTTCAAGACCGAAGAGGAGATGCTCGCGCTTTTCCCCGACCGTCCCGAGACGGTCGCCGCGACGCAGGAGGTGGCGGACCGGGTCGAGGCATACGAGCTCAACTCCGATCCGATCATGCCGAAGTTCCCGATCCCGGAGTCGTTCGGCACCGAGGAGGACTACGCGAAGCGCTTCACCGAGCAGCAGCTGCGCGACGAATTCAACACCGAGGAGAAGCCGAAGAACTTCGAGCGCCTGGGCGGCTACGAGAAGGTGCTGCGCATCAAGTTCGAGGCGGACTATCTTCAGCACCTCGTGTACGCGGGCGCGAAACGCCGGTGGGGCGATCCGCTCCCGAAGGAGACGCGCGAGCGCGTCGACTTCGAGCTCGGGGTCATCAAGACGATGGGTTTCCCCGGCTACTTCCTGATCGTCAACGACTACATCGACAACGCCCGCAAGATGGGCGTGTGGGTGGGGCCCGGGCGCGGCTCTGCCGCGGGCGCAGCCGTCGCCTACGCGCTCGGCATCACGAACGTCGATCCGCTGAAGTACGACCTCCTGTTCGAACGCTTCCTCAATCCCGACCGCATCTCCATGCCCGATATCGACGTCGACTTCGACGACGCCGGGCGCGGCAAGGTGCTGGAGTTCGTGACGCGCAAGTACGGTCAGGACCATGTTGCGCACATCGTCACCTTCGGACAGATGGCGGCCAAGTCCGTCATCAAGGACGTCGGCCGCGTGATGGGCTATCCGCTCGCCGAGACCAACAAGCTCGCCGGGCTCGTCCCCGAAACGCCGAAGATCACCTTCAAGAAGGCGACGAGCGAGAAGGACAAGAACGGCCAGCCGAACGGCGACTACTCGTCCGGACTCGTCGAGGCGTTCAACTCCGCCGATCCGACCGTCCATCTGCTCATGGAGCGCGCGCGGCGGCTGGAGGGCGGCATGCGTCAGCCGGGCGTGCACGCCTGCGGCGTCATCATTTCGCGCGATCCGCTCATCGAGACCCTGCCGGTCATGCCGACGGAAGGGGAGAGCCTGCTGACGACGCAGTACGACGGACACTTCGTCGAGCCGGTAGGCCTGCTCAAGATGGACTTCCTCGGGCTCAAGACCCTGACGGTCGAAAAGGAGTGCGTCTCGATTCTCGGCCCGAACAATCCGCGAGTGCCGCCGGAGTTGCGCGGCGCTGACGGCTGCCTTAATCCAGACCTTATCCCCGACGACGACCGCGAGACCTACGAGCTTTTCGGCCGCGGCGAAACGACGGGGCTCTTCCAGTTCGAATCCGACGGCATGAAGAAGTGGCTGATAGCTCTCAAGCCGTCCCGGCTCACCGACCTTGTCGCCATGAACGCGCTCTACCGGCCCGGCCCGATGGAGTACATTCCGACATTCGTCCGCCGCAAAAGCGGCGAAGAGGAGATCAAGTACGACCATCCGCTGATGGAAAAGTACCTGAAGGACACCTACGGCGTGTGCGTCTACCAGGAACAGGTGATGCTTTTGAGCCGTCTTCTGGGCGGCTTCACGCGCGGCATGTCGGACAAGCTCCGCAAGGCGATGGGCAAGAAGCAGCTCGCCGTCATGGAGGAGCTCAAGGCCAAGTTCGAGGACGGCTGCCTCAAGAATCCCGAATTCCGCGTCGGCAAATGGGCGGACGAGCAGGAGGCGCGCGTTCTGGTCGACAAGATCTGGAACGACTGGCGGGCGTTCGCCAGCTATGCGTTCAACAAGTCGCACGCCGTATGCTACGCCTGGGTCGCCTATCAGACCGGTTTCATGAAGGCGCATTATCCGGCGGAGTTCATGTGCGCCCAGATCTCGTCCGAAATCGGCAACTTCGACAAGCTCCCCGGCTTCGTCGCGGAGGCGCAGGAGATGGGGCTCGAACTGCGGCTGCCGGACGTGAACGAGTCCGGCTCGCGCTTCGTGCCAACGCCGGACGCGAAGGGCATCCGCTACGGGCTTTCGGGCATCAAGGGCGTCGGCGCGGCCGGCGACCTGATCGTGGAGGAGCGCCGGAAGAACGGTCCATACGTCGGGTTCCTCGACTTCTGCCTGCGGCTGGCGGGAACTTCGGCGTGCAACAAGCGCGTGCTTGAAAACCTGACGCGGACCGGGGCGTTCTCCGCCTTCGAGACGAACCGCGCCAAGCTCTACAACAACATCGAATTCGCGCTCAAGCTCTCCCAGCAGAAGGCCAAGGAGCGCCAGAGCAGCCAGGCGACCTTCTTCGACTTGATGGCGGAAGGCGGCAAGGAGGTCGTGAGCGACGCGGAGCTCGCGGACACGCCGTCGTTCTCGCCGGCGGAGGACCTCAAGAACGAGCGCGAGTTCCTCGGCGTCTACGTGTCGGGGCATCCGCTCCAGGCCTGCGCCAAGGTCATTGCCGACGTCGGCACGTTCCGGCTCTCGCAGCTCGTGGACACGGCGACGCTCGACGCGCTGGTGAAGGCCCAGCCCGAGGACAAGTGGAAGAAGAAGTCCAATCCGAACCTCAAGAACCCGGTGGCGCTGCGGCATCTCGACGTGCGCATTTGCGCCCAGCTGACTGGCTGCACCGTCAAGATGGGCAAGCCGCGTCCGGACGGCACGCCCGGCCAGCCGTGGGCGATCCTGCAGGTCGACGACGGCTCGGGGACGCTGGACGCCTTCTGCTTCGCGAAGGCGTGGTCCCATTCGGAGGCGCTCGCCGGCGCGGTCGACCAGCTGGTCGTCCTCTGCGGCGAGATTTCGCGCCGCGTCAATTACGGCAAGGACGACAAGGTGGAGAAGCGTTCGCCGGACGTGGGAGACTACAACTTCACCGTCCGCGAGGCGTATCCGCTCGAGGCCGCGCTGCCGCATCTGTCGAAAGGCCTGACCGTGCGGTTCGATTTCGCCGCGCCCGGACTGCGCGATGAGCTGACGCGGCTCAAGGCCGCGGCCGACGCGCATCCCGGACATTTCCCGCTCTTTCTGCGCTTCGTGTATCCGTCCGGCCAGGTCGTCACCGTCGACACGAACGTGCGCGTGGCATGCACGATCTCGTTCCTCTCCCAGCTGGCCAAGGTCGTCCCCATGGCCCGCACGGACTTCGACTGCAACGACAAGGTGTATCTCGCACCGCCCGAACCCAAACCCTGGGAGCGCTGACCATGAAGACATTCCGCCGACCGCTGACTTTGGGCCTTTTCGCCGTTTCGCTCCTCGCGCTCGTCTGGGGCTATCAGCTGATGTTCCTCGACCACGCGCCGACGGCTTTCTCCGCTCCCGAGGAAGACATCGCCTACGCCTGGTACGTGCCGCTCTTTTCGCTGTACGTCCTCTGGCGCGAACGGCGGCAGCTCGTCGCGTCGCTCGGCGCGCCTTCGCTTTGGGGGCTGTTCTTCGCCCTGCCGTTTTTCGCGGCGGGCTTTCTGGGCATCCGCGGCCATCAGCTGCGGCTGGAGATCGTCGGCTTCGCCGGTCTGCTGGTGGCGCTGACCTGGACGTTCTGGGGAGTGCGGGCAGCCTGCCGGGTGGCGTTTCCCGCGGCGTTCCTGCTGTTCTGCATGCCGCTGGCGTCCTTTCTGGGCGTGGTGACCGTCCCGCTCAGACTTCTCGCGGTGAGCGTGTCGCACGTCATCCTGAACGGACTCGGCGCGGACGTCGTCCGGCAGGGGACGATGCTGGCCGCCGCGGACGGATCGTTCTCAATCGACGTCGCCGCGCCGTGCAGCGGTCTCCGGTCGCTGTTCGCGATGATGGCGCTGGCGGCCGGCTACGGCTATTTCGCGCAGCCGACGTGGCCGCGGCGGCTGCTGCTGTTCGCGCTGGCGGTGCCGATCGCCATCATCGGCAACGTGGCGCGGATCCTTTCGATAGCCCTGGTCGGTACGTACTGCTCGGCCGACTTCGCCATCGGCTTTTACCACGACTACTCCGGCTATGTCGTCTTCATCATCGCCATCGCCCTGATGCTGATGACGAGCGAAATCATTTCAAGGGGGGCTGAACGATGCGCGAAACGCTGATTCCAGTCGTCGCGGCGCTGCTGGTCGCGGCGGCCATGGTCTACCAGGCCAAGACCCCGGAGCCGACGCTCTGCGCTCCGCCGCCGGTCGCGCTCGGGGAGCTGCCCGGCTATGCGAGCGAGGAGCTGCCGGAGTCGGAGGCCGAACTGGCCGTTCTGCCGGCGGACACGCGCGTTCTCCGCCGCCGCTATTACGACGCGTCAGGGGACTGGTTCGTCGTCTCGGCGGTCATCGGCGGCAAGTCGAAGTCGTCCATCCACCGTCCGGAGTTGTGCCTGCCTTCGCAGGGCATGCTGATGTCCAATCCGCGCACGGTCGACGCGGGCGGATTCGGCTGGCACTTCACGGATCTCGACAGCCACGGCATCCAGACGCTCTTCGCCTACACCTTTTTCAACCAGGAGGGCTTCCGCACCTCCTCGCATCTGGCGCGCATCTTCCGCGACGTCTGGGACCGCAGCGTCCTCAACCGCGTGGACCGCTGGGTGATGGTGACGGTCCGCTTTTCACGCCCCGACGAGGAGGCTCTTCGGGCGTTTCTCGACAAACTGCAACTGGGGGAGGTGGAACAATGACGGAGCACTTCATCGAGTATCTGATCGTCTTCGCCGGGCCGCTCGTCCTGACGCTGATCTTGACGCCGATCGTGCGCGAGATCAATCGCAAGCTGGGGATGGTGGACAAGCCCGATCCGCGGCGCATCAACAAGGTGCCGATTCCGCGCGGCGGCGGGGTGGCGCTTTTCCTGGGCGTCGAACTGTTCTTCGTCGGCTACGCGCTGCTCTGCCCCGAACACTCCCTGATGTCCGTCAACCAGACGCACTACTGGCGGATCGCCGTCCTCGCCGCCGCCATCACGGCCATCGGCCTGGCTGACGACCGCTGGTCGCTTCAGCCGCGGGTGAAGCTGCTCGGGCAGATCGTCGTCGCCGCGCTGACCTGGTGGTGGGCGGGACTTGGCTTCAGCGACCTCTGGCCGAACCTGCCGATGTGGGTGGACGGCGTGCTGACGGTGTTCTGGATCATCGGCGCGGTCAACGCCTTCAACCTCATCGACGGACTGGACGGCCTTGCGTCGGGCCTGGCGCTGATCGCCTCGCTGGGCATGGCGGGCGCGCTCATTTTCGCCGGGCATCCGAACCTGACGTTCTTCTACTTCGCCCTGGCCGGCGGCCTGATGGGCTTTCTCCGCTACAACTACAATCCCGCGTCGGTCTTCCTCGGCGACTCCGGCTCGATGTACATCGGCTACACGCTGTCCGTCCTGCCGCTGGCGTCGCATGCGGAGAACTCCTTCCTCGTCTCGGTCGGCGTGCCGCTGCTGGCGATGGGCGTGCCGATCTTCGACACGTTCCTGGCGATTCTGCGCCGGAGCGTCCGCAGGCTGCTGAACGCCGGCGACCCCGCTCCGGACGGCAAGGTCATGAACGCCGACAGCGACCATCTTCACCACCGCATCCTCCGGTCCGTCGGCCTGTCGCAGCGCAAAGCCGCGTGGGTGCTCTACGCGATGGCGCTGTTCGCGGTCGCCGTCGGACTTGTCGGCATGAATTTCGAGTCGCGTCGGGCGGGGCTCTGGCTGATCGCCGTCACCGTGGCCACCGTGGTGATCTTCAGGGATGCGTCGCGCATCGAGATTTTCGACGCGGGGCGGCTCCTGAACCGCCTCGCGCACGACCGCCGGACTTCGGCGCGCCGCCGCATTGCCCGCGTGTACGTGCCGTTCTACGTGGCATGCGACGTGCTGTCGCTGGCGTTCGCGTATCTGCTGGTGCTGTGGGTGACGCAGAAGGAGATCAGCCGGCCCGCCCTGATGCTGGCGCTGCCGGTGTCGGTGCTTTCGACCTTCGTCTGCCTCGTCTGCTTCCGCGTCTACCGCACGATCTGGTCGCGGGCGATGCTTTCGAACTACCTCCATCTGCTCATGGCGTGCGTCCTCGGGTCGATTGTCGGGACGTTGGGAGTCTACTACGCGCCGACGGTTTCCGTGCCTCACATCCGCGTGACCCTGCCGCTTTTCGCGCTGCTCTCGTATCTTTTCCTCGTCGGCTCGCGGGTTGTCCGCGCGATTGTACGCGACACTTTCTACGCAATCGACTGCGCGGTGCTGAAGGGCCGCAAGGACGTCTCGCGCATTCTGGTCTACGGCTCGGGGCTGCGCTACCGGTCCTTCCGTCGCGAACTCGTGCGACAGACCACGAACAACACGCGCATCATCGTCGGGCTTCTTGATGACGACCTGCTTTTGCGCGGCTGCTACATCGGCGGAATTCGGGTGCTGGGGACGCTGGGCGAGGCTCCGTCAGTCATCAACCGGGTCAATGCCGACGCGGTGGTGGTGGCGTGCGAGATCACTCCGGCGTGGCGCAAGGTCGTGCTCGACACCTTGCGTCCGACCGGCGTCAAGGTTTCGTTCTTCTCCTTCAGCGAACAGCCCGCCGACGAAGACCAGAGTTGAGACGAGTAAGCTGTCGCCCCTTCGCACTTGTCTCAACCCCGGGTAAGATTTTTCAAGCAGCGGCCTTGAATTCTGCCTTGACATTCTCTCCGTGGGTCTGCTCGAATGAGGATATGTTTGCGTGACGCTTAGAACTCGACGCAGAGGCGGCAGCCTGCGACGGCGATGAAGCCTTTGAACTTGTCGTAGGTCTTGCGCTGGGCCTCGGTGAAGTAATCGTAGAAGTCGATGCCGGGCACGAGCTTGACGTGCGGGCAGATTTCGATCTCGAGTTCCGCGCCGAGGTGCATTTCCCGGAACGCCCAGCGGTCGCGCTCGAAGCACCAGTCGTTGTGGTAGGGGTTGCCGAAGCCGACGCCGCCGCGGGTGACGAGCGTCAGGCGGTCGCAGATTTCCCAGTTCCGCGCAAGACCGGCCACGCCGTAAAGCGCGCCGGGCTTTTCGCAGGTGTCGCATTCGAGCGCGAGAAACGGCGTCACCCACGGCGTCTCGTACTCGAGCTCGACTTCGACCTCCTGCGTGTCCGGCTCGTCTTCGACGAAGATCGACTTGTAGACGTAGGCGGCCTTGGCGGAAAAGTCGCCCCACTTGAAGCCGTAGCCGAGGAAGCTCTCAATCTCGTTGTAGCGGCCGCGCCGGCTGTTGACGCCGGTCATGTCGTGGCAGGCCTCGAAGCCGCCGAAGAATCCGTACCAGCCGATTTCGACTTCGTAGCCGAAGACGCTCTCGTCGTTCTCGACCAGACCGTATTCGATCTTGGCGGTGCGGTAGCTGACGCTGGCTTCGACGGTCGGCAGTTCGACGCGCGGCTCCGCTTCGAGAAGGTCGTCGGCGCGTGTCCCGACCTCCGGGTTCGCTCCGTTGTGGGCTGGACGAGTCGTGATGGCGATGTCATTCGCCGATGCGGTAAGAGCTGCCGCGGCAAACGCCGCAGCGAAAAAACGTGATTTCATTTTTGTTGACGTGGAAGTTCGATGGTGGAATTAGAGGTTGTTCAAAGTCGTTGGCGTTCGCCGCGACTACGACTTTCGGCCGCCGCTAATTCCTATTCGTCAAATCTCACGTCAAGCGATTGGAGCGTTGTCGCAGGTGCGCGGTGGGCGCGCGGAACCGTGTCGACTGTCAAAATGTTGGATTCTGGAAGCGGGCTCGTGGCTGGAGCCGCTGACGAGCCGACCAGTTGCAGGTTCGCGACGCAGGCCTGCATCTCAAGGCACGCCTGGCAGCCGTGGCCGGAACAGTCGTGGTCGGCTTCGGCGACGAGAACAGCGCTGGAGATAAAGATCGTCAGCAGCACGAATGCCGCGCCGACGCAGGACATGATCCTGCGGACGTGCGCATTTGGCGTGAAAATCTTTTTCAGAAAGTTCATCTCGGAGCCGGCGTTCGTTTTTTCGGACGATATTATAGCATATTTTGAAGGCCGACGCCTTGCTTCACACTTTCTCTTTGCCTCGCAGAATTTTCGTCTTCCCGAGTTTGCCACTTTGAACATCAATAAAAGTCCGTCTCACTCAATATTGACGGACGCCAGATCGATTTTACTCTCGCGGAGTCGACTGGCGCGCGAGAGCACGAAAGATTGTTCGATTGTTCAGATTGTTCGATTTGGTTCGGTTGGAGTGACGAGTTGGAGTTGGAGAGTGGTTCTTTCAACTTTTCAACTCCGCCTCTCAAACCTCCCCTTTGCGCGTGGGGTGAAGTTGAAGGTTAAATGGTGGGCAAGAAACCGTACCGTCGGCGTCTCGCCGACTGGCGGGTAACGGCTCTAAGCGAAGCGCAAAAGGCGACTCGGTCGACCGCTGAGAAAGTGACGCACAATGGCCGTTCCAAGCGTAACAGCCGAGCGAAGTCGGAGGCCAAGCGGTCTTAGGAAGACAAATTTGGTGGCCCCCTCCTTGGCCCACAGACCGACATGGCTACGATCCGACTTCCGTCGGCGTCTCGCCGACGCTAGAAAAGTCATTGTGCGTCACTTTCTCAGCGGTCGACCGAGTCGCCTTTTGCGCTTCGCTTTGGGCCGTTAAGTCGGAGGCCAAGCGGGCTTAGGGAGGCAAAATTGGTGGGCAACTCCTTTGGTCAC